>JAYTHX010000056.1:0-6734 GCA_043732195.1 Polyangiaceae bacterium | reverse complement strand
GACTTCGCGGCGGCGCTCGTCAACTACGGCAAGGAGGAGAAGATCCGCCTCGCGTCGTGGCTCGCCATCGACTGCGTGCTGCCGCTCGGTCCCGACTTCGTCCTCAAGATCCTCGAAGCCCTCGACGGCCCGCTCGAGCGCCTCCAGGAGAGCCGCGCGTTCCAGTTCGTCTCGGCGCACCTCCCGGGCGGCCTCGCCGAGCAGCGCGACACCATCAAGAAGAGCCTCGAGGAGTCCCGCGGGCAACTCGAGGGGATGGTCGCGAGCCACGGGATCTCCCAGGAGACCGTCCTCGCCAAGGTGAAGGAGTACATCGCGATCGCCGACGACAAGCTCGACGTCGTCGCCGCCGCGCTCGACCTCGCCACCAACACGTTCGAGCACACGGGCACCCAGACCGTCGTTCGCCGCGTGGTTTCGAGAGCGTACGGGGAGATCTGACCCCGCCCTTGCGTTTTCCAGGGCTTCGACTAAAACCCGCATCCCCCCGCCCCACCCCACGGTTTTTCCGCGGAAATGGGCAAGCCAGGATGAAGCGCGCAAGCGTGTAAACCGGTTTTCTCGGGAAAGTCGCCGCGAACCGGCGGTTTTCCCCGAAAAAGGACTGAAGAGAGAATGGCTCGTTACATCGGACCCGTCTGCAAGCTTTGCCGCCGCGAAGGCATGAAGCTCTTTCTCAAGGGTGAGCGCTGCTACACCGACAAGTGCTCGGTCACGCGTCGCCCGTACCCGCCCGGCCAGCACGGCCAAGGCCGCGTCAAGCTGACGGAGTACGCCGTCCGCCTCCGCGAGAAGCAGAAGACCCGCCGCATCTACGGCGTGCTCGAGAAGCAGTTCCGCAAGTACTACTTCGACGCGACGCGCCGCAAGGGCCGCACCGGCGAGCAGATGCTCGGCCTCATCGAGAGCCGCCTGGACAACGTCGTCCACCGCCTCGGCTTCGGGTCGTCGCGCTACGAGGCGCGCCAGCTCGTCAAGCACCAGCACATCCTCGTCAACGGCAAGCGCGTCGACATCCCGTCGTACCTCGTGTCCGTCGGCGACAAGATCGAAGTCCGCGAGCAAAGCCGCGGCATCAAGTACATCGCGGCCTCGCTCGCGCAGGTCGAGCGTCGCGCTCAGCTCTCGTGGCTCGAACTCGACAAGGCGAACTTCAGCGGCACCTTCAAGGGCCTCCCGGTCCGCGAGGAGCTCAACGAGCCGCCGATCCGCGAGCAGTACATCGTCGAGTATTACTCGCGCTAAGACTCGTCGTTCGGTCGAGACCGAGCGAGACCGAGGCGCGCCGAGGAAGCCGTACTTCTGTACGGCGACGAAGGCGCAACGAAGGTATCGCGAAGGGATCGGCCGAACGACAACACGGGCAGGGGGCGGCGTCGACCGGAGAGCGGGTTCGATGGCGAAGCGGGACCCTCGCGTGAACGACCGAGAACACGAAGGAGCATGAACGCATGAGCAACATCGTTACGCGCAACTGGCGGGACCTGATTCGTCCGCGCGGCATCCAGATCGAGCAAGACACGCTCACCGAGTTCTACGGTCGCTTCACGTGCGAGCCGCTCGAGCGCGGCTACGGCATCACGCTCGGCAACTCGCTGCGCCGCGTGCTCCTCTCGTCGCTCCAGGGCGCCGCCGCCACGGCCATCCGGGTCGACGCGGGCGCGCTCCACGAGTTCACGACGATCTCCGACGTCGTCGAGGACGTGACGGACATCATCCTCAACCTCAAGGAAGTCGTCTTCAAGTCGGCGACCGCGAAGACCTACCAGGTTCGCATCGACAAGGAGGGCCCTGGCCCCGTCTACGCCAAGGACGTCCTCGTCACCGACGGCCTGTCGGTCCTCAACCCCGACCACCTCATCGCGACGCTCGACAAGAAGGGCCCCCTCGCGATGGAGCTCACGGTCAACGTGGGCCGCGGCTACGTCCCCGCCGACAAGAACAAGACGCCGACGATGCCGATCGGCACCATCCCGATCGACGCGCTCTTCTCGCCCGTCCGCAAGGTGAACTACACGGTCACCAACGCGCGCGTCGGTCAGGTCACCGACTACGACAAGCTGACCCTCGAGGTCTGGACCAACGGCAGCGTCAAGCCCCAGGACGCCGTGGCGTACGCCGCGAAGATCCTCAAGGAGCAGCTCACGATCTTCATCAACTTCGAGGAGACCGAGGAGACGTCGTACGTCTCGGGTACCACCGAGGAAGAGCCGCTCAACGAGAACCTGTTCCGCTCGGTCGACGAGCTGGAGCTGAGCGTTCGTTCGGCGAACTGCCTGCAGAACGCAAACATCACCCTGATCGGCGAGCTGGTTCAGCGCACCGAGCAGGACATGCTGAAGACCAAGAACTTCGGCCGCAAGAGCCTCAAGGAGATCAAAGAGATCCTTGCCAACATGGGCCTCTCGCTCGGCATGAAGATCGACAACTGGCCCCAGATGCTCGAGCGCTGGAAGGCCCAGCAGGCCCAGAACTAATCTCGCTTCTCCCTCCGAAGAAAAGACAGAGCCATGCGCCACCAAAATGCAGGTCGGAAGTTCGACCGGAACCCCAGCAGCCGTAAGGCGATGTTCCGGAACCTCGCGGCCAATCTGATCCTCAACGAGAAGATCGAGACCACCGACGCCAAGGCGAAGGAGCTCCGTCGCGTTGCCGAGCGGCTCATCACCAAGGCGATCCGCCTCGGTGAGGCCGCGTACACGCCGCAGGAGAAGCTCTCCGAGGCGGACAAGGGCAAGCGCCTTGCGACCAAGCGCCTGCTCGCTGCGTACCTTCCCCGCTGGGGAACGCGCACCGAGAAGGGCGGGGAGACCACCAAGGTCGACCTCGTCGAGAAGGTGCTCATCGATCTCGCGAAGCGCTTCAAGGCGCGTCCGGGTGGTTACACCCGGATCATCAAGCTCGGACAGCGCCGTGGCGACAACGCCCCCCTCGCGCTGATCGAGTTCGTCGACCAGGCGGCCCCCGTCGAGGGCGACGCGGCCGAGAAGAAGGCGAAGAAGGCCCCCAAGAAGGCCGCTGCTTCGAAGAAGACCGAGAAGGCCGCGGCAGCCGCCGGCTGATTCACGGCACCTTCGGGTGAGCGGAGAGGCGACGGGCAGGAGCTCGTCGCCTTTTCTGCGTTCCGGGATAGCTCGCGAGGGTCAGGCGCCTCGCGCGCGGGTGGCCCGCCCGCATGGCGATGGCGAACTCCTCGTCGTACCGACGAGCCAACGGCAAGATGTCCGGCGTCACGTTCATCCAGCGCCTCGAGACGACGGGCGGCCTCGCGCCCGCGACGGGCTGCGATGCCACGACCGTCGGCGCCGGCGCCCGCGTGCCATACACGGCGGCGTACTATTTCCTGAAGGCCGAAGGCGACGACGACTGAGCTCAGCGCACCACGACGCCCGTCGGCGAGGCGTTGCACACGCTCACCTCGAGGAGCACGCCGAGCAGCGCGCGCTCCTGCGCGGTGAGCGACGTGGAGAACGGCTCGGTGTGGTACGTGCTGAACATCACGCGGCCGCAGCCCTGCTCGAAGCTCACCGTGGCGGGCTTCGGGGCGGCGCCGCCGCGTGAGCCGCTGACCCAGACCTTGCCGCCGCTCACGCTGTCGACCTCCGTGTAGTTCTTCTGGAGCGTGAACGCGGAGAGGTTCTGCGCCGCCATCCATGACGATGGAGAAGATCCGTCTCGCGGCCAGCGGTACCGCGGCCATCGTGCGCGACATCGAGGAGCTCGGCTTGCAGACGAATCTGCTCTCGCTCAACGCGGCGGTCGAGGCGGCGCGCGCCGGCGATGCCGGGCTGCCGCCCGGAGCGCTACGCGGCCCGAGCTCAGCGCTCAGGCGCGGGCGGAGCCGTCCTTCGGCGCCGCGCGGCGGCGCGAGCCGCCGAAGAGGAGGATCCCGATCACGGCGAGGAGCAGCACGCCGGCGGCGGCGCCCACCGCCTTGGTGCGGCTCTGGTGGTCGGTGGTCGTCGACTCGAGGCGCTCCAGCTCGGCGCGAGCCTTCACGTGCGTCGGATCGAGCGTGAGCGCGCGCTTGAAGGGCTCGGTGTCGGGGATGCCCCGCGCTTGCAGGTCCTTGCCTTCGAGGTAGGCGATCTCCGCGTTGACCTGCGGCGCGCGCGGTCCCTCGGGCGCGAGGCGCACAGCCTTGCGGAAGAAGGCGAGCGCGGCGGGCGCGTCGGCGTCCTCGACCTTCAGCCCTTGCGCGACGTACGCCGGCACCATCTCGGCGCGTCGATCGAGCATGGGCTGGCGCGCGAGGACCTTGTCGAAGGCGGCCATCGCCTCGTCGGTCTTGCCCTCCTTGTCCTTCTTCAGGCCCTCCTCGAGCAGGCCGTACACCTCCTGGAGGCGGAAGCGGTCGTACGCAGCGAAGAGCTCCTTCGCGACCTCGGCGGCGGCCCAACCCTCGGGCGCGCTCTTGCCGGTGAGGTTCGAGTACGCCTCGCGCAGCTTCCACACCGCGTCCTGGCCGAAGGCGCCCAGCGCGTCGCGCGCGGCGGTGCGGACCTGCACGCGGTCCGAGCTCACGAACGACAGCACCACGGGCACGGCGTCGAGATCGTGGATGGCGCCGTACGCGCGCAGCACGTCGGCGAGGACCTGGTTGTCCTTGGTCTGCACGGCGTCGCCCGGGATGCGCTTGCCCAGGGCCTCGAGCTGGTTGCTCGCCCAGTGCCGCACGTCGGCAGACGAGTCCTTCCGCGCCTCGATGAGCGCGGGGATCGCCTTGTCGCCGAGCGCGCGCATCTGCCGCGTGATCTCGGGACGGAAGGCGCCGCCCGCGTCTCCTGCGACCTTGACCAGCTGGCGCGCGGCGGGGGTGGTGCCGGCATGCGCGAGCGCGCGGATCAGCGCGGCGGCGGTGAGCGCCGCCTTCCCGCCGGGACCCTCGACCCTGCCCTTCAGCAGCGTGTCGCAGAGGTCGCTGCCCTCGGCGACCTTCGCGCCCTTGAGGGCGGCGGTGACCGAGGCGGCCGGAACCTTGCGGAGCTCGGCGAGCTTCTTCGCGATGGCCGTCACGGCGTCCGGTCCGAGCTCGCCCACCGTCTTCGCCGCAGCGCGGCGGGCGTCGGCGTCGTCACCGGCGAGCGGGGCGAGCAGCTTCTCGAGCTCCTCGGTGCCCAGTCCCGCTTCGGCCGCGGCGGTCGCAGCGGCCGTCGCGGAGGCGGGGGCCTGCTGCGCTCCGGCCGAGCCGGCGATGCTGGCGAAGGCGAGCAAGGCCGCGAAAGCGACCGCATGCGAAGGGCGGCAGCGACCGCTCGGGCTCGGGATCATCGAGAGCAAAACGCCCGACCCGCCAGGGTCATTCGACGATCTGGAATTCGGGAAATTCGCCGGTGTAGCCGCGCCAGCGCGTGTCGACGTGGTCGACGCGGGCGGCCGAGGGGCCGTGGGCCGCCCAGCTCGAGAGCTCCTTGATGGAATCCTCGTCGCCCTCGGCGCAGAGCTCCACGCAGCCATCGGGCTTGTTGCGGACCCAGCCGGTGATGCCGAGGCGGCGCGCTTCGCGCTGCGCGGCGGCGCGGAAGTAGACGCCCTGGACTCTTCCGCGGATGGTCAGGTGGATGCGCTTCTGGGCCATGATCCTAGCGTTCCAGGGTCTACCCAAGGACGGCCCCGGCGGCAACTTTGGCGTGGCGAACCTGCTAAAGTGCGCGCCGTGTCCGACCCCTCCTCCATGCCCTTCTTCGCGCGCCTCTGGTTCGCCTATGTCGTGTTCTTCCGCGTCCTCTTCAACGGCGAGTACGCCGCCGAGCTGGAGTCCCCGAAGGCCCTTCCGCCCGGCGCCCCCGCTGCGAAGAAGCCCGAGCCTGTGCCCGCGCCGGTCACGCCCGCCCCGCCCAGCAACGACGCCGCCCTCCAGCTCCTCGCCCTCTTCCAGCGCGAAGGACGCTTCGTGGATTTCCTCGAGGAGGACGTCGCGAGCTTCGCCGACGCGGACATCGGCGCCGCAGCGCGCGTCGTGCACACGGGCTGTCGCAAGGCGCTCCGCGAGCACGTCAAGCTCGAGCCGGTACGCAGCGAGGAGGAGGGCGGTAAGGTCACGCTGCCGGACCCGCTCGACGTCGCGGCGGTGAAGCTCACCGGCAATGTCACCGGCAAGGGGCCGTTCACCGGCACGCTCCGTCATCGCGGCTGGCGCGCCTCGGAGATCACGCTGCCCACTGCCATCGCCGGACACGACGCGCGGATCCTCGCGCAGGCCGAGGTCGAGCTGTGAGCAAGCCTCGTTACGCGGTCGGGATCGATCTCGGGACCACGCACACAGCCCTCGCGTACGCGCTCGTCCCCGAGGACGGCACGAGCGGCGCGCCGCCCGTCGAGGTGCTGGGCGTGCCACAGCTGGTGGCGCAAGGCACGGTCGAGGCGCGCGAGCTCCTCCCTTCGTTCTTCTACGTCGCGCACGAGAGCGACGGTCCGCAGTCGCTGCCCTGGGACACGTCACGCACGTACGTGGTCGGCGAGCATGCGCGGGCGCGCGGCGTCGATGCGCCGGCGCGCGTCATCACGAGCGCAAAGAGCTGGCTCGGTCATCCCACCGTCGACCGCCGCGGCGCCATCCTCCCGCCCGGCGCCCCGGAGGACGTGGAGCGCATCAGCCCGGTCGAGGCGTCGTGGCGATACCTCGAGCACCTCGTCGAGGCGTGGGATCACGTGGTCGCGAAGGGCGATCCCGAGCTCGCGCTGAACAAGCAGAGCGTGGTGCTCACCGTGCCCGCGTCGTTCGACGCCGCGGC
>JAYTHX010000055.1:0-19304 GCA_043732195.1 Polyangiaceae bacterium | reverse complement strand
GCCGCCCCCCGAGGTGGCGGTGATCGATCTCGCGCATGCGCCCTCGCTCGACGCCGCGATCGTCGGGCGCCGCATCGTGCTCGCGTGCGCCGGTCCGTTCGCGCTCGTGGGTGAGCCCATCGTCGCCGCGTGCGTGCGGCACGGCGTGCACTACGCCGACACGACGGGCGAGCAGCGCTTCGTCGCCGACATCTCGCTCGACTACCACTCGCGGGCCGTGGAGAGCGGCGCATGCATCGTTCCCGCGATGGCCTACGAGATCGCGCCCGCCGACTGGGTGAGTCACCTCGCGGCGGAGCGCACCTCGGGCGCGCCCGACACCATCGACGTCTTCTACGCGAACAGCGAGGCGAAGGGCGCGGCCGGGACGTCGACCACGCGCGGGACGAAGCAGAGCATTCTCCTCGTCCTCGCGGAGCGCGCGCCGCTCCAGTACGTCGACGGCGCGCTCGTCATCGAGCGGGCCGCGGAGAAGACGACCTCGTTCGCGCTGCCGAACGGGCGCAGGCTCCCGTGCGCTTCGTTCCCGAGCCCGGAGGCGATCCTGGTCCCCAAGCACACCGGCGCGCGCACCGTCCGCACGTACATGGCGATGAGCGACAGCGCCGCGCGCAACCTGCATCGCTTCCGGCGCTTCGCGCCCACGCTGGTGCGCGCGACGCACGCCATCAGCCGCCGTCTCGTCGATCGTTCGGGCGTAGGTCCCGAGGGGGCGATGCGCACCGAGTCGACGTTCACGGTGCTCGCGGAGGCGACGCGAGGAGGGGAGCGCTGCCGCGTTGCGCTGACCGGCAGCGACCCCTACGGGCTCACCGCGGAGCTCCAGGTCTACGCGGCCGAGCGCGCGCTGGCCGGCGCCATCACCGCGCGCGGCGTCGTCGGGCCGAGCGTTGCATTTCCCGCCCGTGCCGCCATCGCTGCCCTGGCGCGCACTGGCCTCTCGCTCCTCGAGCCCGCGTGAGGCATGCTGCGCGGGTGACGGATCCCACCCGCGAAACCTCCGACCTCCGCGTGGCCGATCTCCTGACGTTCCTCGCGGTGGTCCGGTCGTCGTCGCTCACCGCCGCGGCGCGCGAGCGGAAGGTGACCCCTTCGCAGGTGAGCAAGGCCATCACGCGCGTCGAGTCACACTTCGGTCGCAAGCTCGTCGAGCGCGGCTCGCGCGGCGTCGTGCTCAGCGAGGCGGGGCGCCTGCTCGCGCCGGCGCTCGAGGCCATCGTCACGCAGCTCGAGACCGCGCGGGCCGCCAGCCCCGAGGGCGCGGAGATCACGCTCGGCGCGCCGTCCTACCTCCAGACCTCGCTACTCCCGGTGCTCGGCGCGGCGTCGCCGAACGTGCGCATCCGCTCCTTCGAGCTGCCACCCTCGCTCCTCCGCGCGAACGCGCAGGACGACGGCTTCGACATCCTGCTGCTGCCCGGCAGCACCGATCACCTGCCGCCGAGCTGGGCCGCGGAGAAGGTCGGCGACCTGCGGCGTGGGCTCTTCGCGTCGCCCGCGCTCCGCGCGCGCCTCGGCAAGGGTCCGGTGCCGCTCGATCGGCTCGCCGAGGTGCCGTTCATCATCCCCATCTTCCGTCAGAACGGCCGCGTCGTTCCGGTCGACGACGACTTCCCGATCCCGCGCACGCAGCGCAAGATCGGTCACCAGGTGCAGACGTTCCTGGTCGGCCTCGAGGTGGCGTCGCAGACCGAGCAGCTCGCGTTCGGGCCAGCGATCGCGGCGCATCGCCACGTCTCGAGCGGGGCGCTCATCGAGATCCCGATCGAGGGCTACGTGGTGACCGACCCGCTGACGTTCGCGTGCAATGTCGACCGCGTATCGGCGCGCCTCCGCACCGCCTTCGCGAGTGCCCTGCGCGCCTGGATGCGCGATGTGAGCGCCACGCGCGCGCCCGGCTAGCCTACGGCGGGATCTGCGTGATCCAGTCGTCGAGCAGCTTGTGCCCGGCGACGTCGAGCCGGCGCGTGACCAGCGGCGGCATCTGATCGTTCGAGTTCGGCTCGACCGTGTCGGGCACGCGGCGACCGCTGAGGATCGACGTCAGGCTCGTCGACGGGGAGCCCGCGGCGATGCGCAGGTAGAACGCCCCGGCGCCGGCGTCGAAGTCGGGACGCTGCGAGGCCTTGTTGACGGCGGTAGTCCACGGGTCGAGCGCCTGCACGGTCGCGGGGCCGCCGTCGGGGACGAGCTGCGCGGCGCGGAGCCGCCAGACGAGATCGGTGCCGGAGATCCCGTCCTTGCCGTGGCAGGAGCCGCAGTTCGCGTGGAGCCAGCCGAGCGCGGGGGCCGCGGTGCCGCCCTGATCGTTGGGGATGGTGATGGTGGTGACGGGCGGCGGCGCGCTGAAGCGGCCCTCGGCGGCGAGCGTCGCGAGCGTGATCCCCTTCGCGGTGACGAGCCCGAGGCTCACGGCCTCGACGCCGAGGAGCTGATCGGCCTTGCCGGTGTGGCACGCATCACACTGGCTGGTGTTCGGCATCTCGTAGGGTGAGCCGCCCGCGCGCGTGATCTTCTCGCCTTCGTCCTTCCGGACGGCGTCGGTCTCCGCGTCGTTCCAGCGGTACGAGGTGTGGCGCCAGTCGTCGGCCTTGGCCTTCACGTAGAGGCGCGTCTCGATGCGCTTGCCGTCGACGACGAGCTCCTTCCACACGCGCGTGCCGACGGGGAACTTCCACTCGTCGAAGTCGGTGATGTCGATCTTTGCACCCGGCGGCAGGTACAGGTAGCGCGACTTGACCGCCCCATCGCTCCAGAACTCGACGCCGGGAGTGTAGGCCTTCGCGTCCTTGCTGATCGTCTTCGCGGCGATGTCGCTGTACAGCCCCGCGCACTCGAGGTGCTTCCACAGCCCGTCCGCGAGCTGGTCGGCCGTGCAGTCGCGCTTCGGCGCGGCGTCCGCGGCGTCGGCGGGCGGGGCGGTCGCGTCGACGGGCGAAGGGGAATCGACGCCCGCGTCCGGCGAGGCACCCGGCGGGTCGTCGCTGCTGCAGCCCGCGGCCCAGGCCGCACCCATGAGCGGCAGTACGAAGAAGGCGGAGCGAAGAAGGACGTTGCGCATCGTCACGAAGGATATCCCAAAGGCCGCGGCTTTCGTATCCTCGCGCTCCTCATGCCTACCTCAGCTGCGGCGCGCGTCGGGATCATCATGGGCTCTACGTCCGACTGGGAAACGATGAGCCACGCGGCGCAGATGCTCGAGACCCTGGGCGTGCCGTTCGAGGTTCAGGTGGTCTCGGCGCATCGCACGCCCGATCTGCTCTTCACCTATGCGAGCACCGCCGAGGCCCGCGGGCTCCACGTGATCATCGCCGGAGCCGGTGGCGCGGCCCATCTCCCCGGAATGGCGGCATCGAAGACGCTCCTGCCGGTGCTCGGCGTACCGGTGGAGTCGAAGGTCCTGCGCGGCGTCGATTCGCTCCTCTCGATCGTGCAGATGCCCGCCGGCGTCCCCGTCGCGACGTTCGCCATCGGTCGCGCGGGCGCCATCAACGCCGCGATCGCGGCCGCGCAGATCCTCGCGCGCAGCGACGCCACCGTTCGCGAGGCGCTCGTCCGCCATCGCGACGCGCAGACCGCGAAGGTCCTCGCCCAGCCCGATCCGCGTGTGCCGCCGGCCGCCGACGAGTCCGCGCCCGGCTCGGTCACCACGCCGTCGTCGTCGCGCCGCGACGGAACGAAGCCATGACCATCGGGATCCTGGGTGGCGGCCAGCTCGGTCGCATGATCGCGCTCGCCGGCTACACGCTGGGCGAGCGCTTCGTGTTCCTCGATCCGGGCGCGGAGTCGTCGGCGGGGCACGTCGGCAACCTGCGCGTCGGCGCGTACGACGACGAGGAGCGGCTCACCGAGCTCGCCCGCAAGAGCAACATCATCACCTACGAGTTCGAGAACGTGCCGGTCGGCTCGGCGCGCTTCCTCAACGAGCTCGCCGCCGTCTATCCGCCGCCGCGCGCGCTGGAGGTGAGCCAGGACCGGCTCGACGAGAAGAGCTTCTTCGCCTCCGTGGGCATCCCGACCGCGGGCTTCGCGGCGATCGGCACGCGCGAGGAGCTCGATCTTGCGGTCGCCACGCTCGGCCTCCCCGCGGTCCTGAAGACGCGCCGCTTCGGCTACGACGGCAAGGGCCAGTGGGTGCTGCGCGACGTGGCCGACGTGGCGCGGGCGTGGGCGGCGCTCGGCGCGGCGTCGCTCGTGCTCGAGGCGTTCGTGCCCTTCGAGCGCGAGCTCTCCATCCTGGCGGTGCGCAGCACGAAGGGCGAGATCAGGTTCTGGCCGCTCGTGGAGAACGTGCATCGCGACGGCATCCTCCGCCTCTCCACGCCGCAGAGCCCCGCGTGGACGCCCGATCTACAGGCGCGCGCCGAGGGCTACGCGGCGCGCGTGCTGGGCGAGCTCGACTACGTCGGGGTCCTCGCCATCGAGCTGTTCCTCGTGGGCGGCGAGCTGGTCGCGAACGAGATGGCCCCACGGGTGCACAACTCCGGGCACTGGACCATCGAGGGCGCGGAGACCAGCCAGTTCGAGAACCACGTACGGGCGATGCTCGGAATGCCGCTCGGCTCGACGCGCATGGTCGGCTTCTCCGCGATGATCAACGCCATCGGCAAGCTGCCGCGCCGCGAGGACGTCCTCGCGATCGAGGGCGCGCACCTGCATGCGTACGGCAAGGACGGGGCGCCGGGCCGGAAGGTCGGTCACGTCACGGTGCGCGCGCCGTCACGCGAGGAGCTCGCCGAGAAGCTCGGGCGGCTCGCGCCGATCGTGGATCCTCACCCCTGAGCGGGGCGGAACGCACCACTCGCGCGCGATCCGGGATCGCGGCCATGGGCCGGCGGTACGTCAGTCCGCGCGTTTACGCGTGGCCCCCATCTTGCTGATCGCCGTGGCATGAAGATGATCCTGCTCACGCTCTGCGCCGCCGCCGCCATCTGTACCGCCGCGGCGTGCCACAACGAGACCGACAAGCCGGCCGAGGGACCGATGGAGCGCGCCGGCAAGAAGATCGACGACACCGCGGGCAAGGCGGCGGACGACGCGAAGGACGCGAAGGACACCGTGAAGGCGAAGGCGAAGGACTCGGGCCTCTAGAGTCGGTCGCGCCCCTCGATGATTGGGCCTCGGTGCCGACGGATGGATCGCGAAGAGCCAGCCGATCAAGCGCGGCGCCGTGGTCCTCGTGCAGGGCAACGGCAATGAGCCGGAGGGCATCGTGGGCTTCCTGAAGCAGGTGCAGACGCCCGCGCGCTCGGCGGCGCTCGCGAGCGGCAAGAGCAAGCTGGTCTCGCCGTTGCTGGTCGCTCCCGCGAGCCCGCGACGGGGCCCCGCGCTCAGTCGACGGTCGAGAGCTCGCCGGCAGCCACCTTCGAGGGGTCCCAGGTCACGACCACGTTCTTCGCGCCCCACGCCTTCGCGAGCGCGGTGATCTGCTTCTCGGCCTGCTCTCTGGCGCGTGCCTGCGCCTTCGGATCCCTGGCCGCCGCCTCGAAGGCGACGAGCGCGTCCCGCCGCGCCAGCGACTCCAGCGCCTCATTGCGCTTCGCGAGCACGTCGGTCTTGCGTGCATGCACGTACGAGTGCGCCTCGTCGAACCGGGTCGAGAGGATCTCCACCGGCGGCACCGTGATGTAGGCCGTGCGCGCGGCCTCGTCCCAGCGCGCGTCCCGCTCGCCGAGCTTGCCGAAGTCGATGCCGAGCACCACCTCGCCCGTCGCGACGAACAGCAGCGCGTCCTCCGCGTCGACCATCCCGTAGAGGCGCCGCTGGTGATCCTTCACGTCGACCACCTTCTCGACGTGGAGCGAGAGGGTCTCGAGGCGCGCCAGCTCGCGCAGATCCTTCAGCACCGTCGGCGTAGGGTGCTCGATGCGCACCTCCGAGGTCGGCGCCGGCTTGCGGTCGTGGACCGCGGCGAACCCGAGCGCTGCGACGGCGACGAAGGCCGCGGGCCAAGCGACGCGTGAGAGCTCGAGCGTGCGTGGAGCAGGCGGGGTCATGACGGCGCAACGTAAGCACGGTGCCGCGCATTCCCAGCACTTGCGCTAGATCGTGACGCGCAGGACCTCCTCGACCGACGTGAGGCCATCCTTTACCTTCTGGAGGCCGATGCGGCGCAGCGTGCCCACGCCCTGCTTCTTCAGCATGGTGCGGTACTCGCGCGGGCTCGCCTTGTGCTTGATGAGCTCGCGCATGTCGTCATCGACCATGAGCACCTCGAAGATGCCGGTCCGGCCCTTGTAGCCGGTACGCAGGCACGCACTGCAGCCCTTGGGCCGGACCACCTTCGTGCCCTTGGCGATCACGATCTCCTCCTCGTCGAGGAGGTCGACGTCGAGAGGCACGAGCTCCTGGCAGTTCTTGCAGACGAGGCGCACGAGCCGCTGCGCGAGGATGCCGGTGAGCGCGTTGGCGACGATCCACGGCTCGACGCCGAGGTCGACGAGACGCACCGCGGTCTCCACGGCATCCGAGGTGTGGACGGTGGAGAGCACGAGGTGACCCGTGAGCGCGGCCTGGAGCGCGATGCCGGCGGTCTCGGAGTCGCGGATCTCGCCGACCATGATCACATCAGGGTCCTGGCGCAGGATCGCGCGGAGCCCGGTGGCGAACGTGAAGCCCGCCTTCAGGTTCGTCTGGCCCTGCGTGATCTGCGGGAGCTCGACCTCGATCGGGTCCTCGAGCGTGACCACGTTCGTGCGGCGCGTGTCGATGAGGCGCATGAACGAGTAGAGCGTCGACGTCTTGCCGGCGCCGGTGGGACCGCTGGTGACGAGGAAGCCCTGCGGTCGCTGCACCAGCTCGCGGACCGTGGCCTGCGTCGCTGCGTCCAGCCCGAGCTTCTCGAACGCGATCAGCGCCTGTCCCGAGAGGATCCGGAGCACGATCTTCTCTCCCAGCGACGCGGGGAACGACGACGCGCGGAGGTGCACCGTGTTGCCTTCGGGCGTCAGGGTCAGCTGTCCGTCCTGCGGCATGCGGCGCTCCGCGATGTCCATGCGGGCCAGCACCTTGATGCGCGAGATGACCTCGGGCGAGATGTCGAGCGGGATGCTCTGCTCCTCGACCATCTCTCCGTCCACGCGGAAGCGGACGTTCATGCGATCGCGCTTGGGCTCGAGGTGGATGTCGCTGGCGTGGGCCCGGACCGCGCGGCGGACGATTTCGTCGAGGACGATGACCGCGCCCTGTTCGAGGTGGTCAGTCATGCAAAAAGATTACCCGAAGCGGGCCACGAACGCGCGGTGGACCGCGAGCCTTGGATCCGTGCCGCTGGCCAGCTCGCGTGGCCGGAAGCCGGAGGCGACCTGCTCGACGGTCATGGTGCGCCCCTCGAGGGCGAAGCGCGCGCGCCACTCCTTCACCGCGAGCACGAGCTGGCCGGCATCGTTCTTCTTGATGCGCCGGTAGGGATGTGGATGGGGCCCGAGCCCGAGCGCCCCGACGATGCGCGCGCGGACGTCGAGACCGAGGTCCTGTTCGGCGAGCCAGGCGAGCTGCGCGGCGGCGCGCTCGCTGAACGCGACGTCCCAGGACGGGCGTGGGTCACCCTGCGGCGCGTCGAGCCAGCCGGCGCCCGCCTCCGGGAACGCGTCGGCGTACGGGACGTAGGGCTTCAGATCGAGGATCGGCGTGCCGTTGATGAGGTCGAGGTCGCGGATGTGCACGATGCATCCTTCGATGCGCTCGAGCCGCACCGCGCTCAGGCCGATCGGGTTCGGGCGATGAGGCGAACGGGTGGCGAAGACGCCGCGCTTCCGGTCGCTGCGCGGCGGCAGCACCTTGGATGGCGAGGGGCCGGGCGACACCTGGTGGAACCAGAAGATCACCCACAGGCGCTCGAACCCGGCGAGGTCCTCGAGCGCGTGCTCGTGCTCCGCGAGCAGCTCGATGCGACCGAGCGCGCCGTCCGACGCCACGGCCTGGCGCGGTGCCTCGACCTTCTCGCGGAACGGGGAGCGCGCGAAGCCGATCGGCCGGACCAGGTAGCCAGTGGTGGGCTCGCTCACGACCCACGTAGTAGCATCCGCTGCACCGCGCTGGTGCACGGGCGCGCCATTCCGGACCACCCGGAGAAATCGACGCGGATCCCATGAAATCCCGCCGCAAAGTCCTAACGTGAAGGGGTGAGCTCCAGCCCGCCGCCCTCGCCGCCGGACCTGCCGAACAAGCAGCTCAACGCCGGCACGATGGTGCCCGTCGATCTCGCGGCGTGGCGGGCCAAGGCCGCGCTTCGCGCGCTGCCTGCGAAGCGGGCGTACGCGATGGCGCTCGACGCCGATCGCGCGCGCGATCGCCAGTCGGTCGTCGGCTATCGCCTCTACTGGCTCTCCGACGTGCTGCTCGGGACCATCGACGTGCCGGCCGAGCCGAGCGGGTACGCCGTCATCGGTCGTCATGGCTCGTGCGACGTCGTGCTCGACGACGAGCGCGCGGTCTCGCTGCGGCATGTGCTGGTGCGTGCGGCCTCGCTCGACGACGGCTTTCCGCATCTCAGCGTGATGGATCTGCAGACGAGCGCGGGCTTCGAGCTCTCGGACACGTCACGCCAGCGATCGATCGCAGCCACCGGCGCCGTGGTGTTCCGGATCGGAACGCACTCCATCGTGGCGCTGCCCAGCACCGGGACGCTCGACGACGCGCTGCCCGTGCCCCTCGTGGAGGCGGGAGAGCTCGCGCGCCATCGCGTCGCCCCAATGCGCGTGAAGGAAGCCGCCGCGCCGAGCAAGGGCCCCTCGCCGTCGCGCATCACGCTGCTCCCGGAGTCGGTCGACTTCGCGCGCCGTCGCTCAGTGGTGCCGGTGGCGCCGCCGCCCGCAGCGCCGGCGGCGCGGACCGAAGGCGAGGACTACGAGGTCATTCTCGAGAAGCCGGGCCGGCGCGCCGGCGTGCGCCTCTCCGCGGCCGACCTCGACCACGGGGTGCTGATCGGTCGCTCGGAGAAGTGCGTCGACGAGAGCTTGCTGGCGCTGCTCGGCGGAACGATCTCGCGTGTGCACGTGCTGCTCATCCGCGAGAAGGGCTGCTGCCACCTCTACGACGTGGCGTCGCTGGTCGGCACGTTCACCGAAGGATCCCGCGTGCGGTGCCTGCCGCTGGCCGACGAAGGGACGAGCGTGCATCTGGCAGGCCACGGCGGCGTCACCCTCCAGTGGCGAGCGCTCTGAGAAATAGCGAGGGCGTCCGTCCGATCGCCCGCGCCCGGACGTACGTGTCGTACCGCGCGAAACATCGGAAAAGAGCGGGCAACGCGCGAAGCATCCGCGCAGATCGTTCGAAATGTTTTTTTGAAGAGATGCGCGATCCCTCAGAATAACAGGGTGATCCCTCCTGCAACCGCCCACCGTGAGCGTGCGTAGGTGCAATGCAAGGAGGGCTCATGAAAGCCAATGCGAAGAGCAGGGCTCGCAGCCTGATTACTGTTGGATTCGTTCTCGGGACCATCACCGCCGCTGCCGTTTCGGTGGCCGCGTGCACCACGGAGACGGAGAAGAAAGACGAAGGTTCGAACGAGGGGATCGGCCTCACGCAGATCGCCCCCGTGTCCCAGGGGCCGGAGGCAGCGATGCCGGTCGACGCGACGCCGTCGCCGGACGGCACCCAGATCTACTTCATCGCCTTCTCCTCTCGAGCCGACGCGGACAACCTGAAGATGGAGCGCGTTCCGGCCATCTACAGGGTCGCTGCGACGGGGGGGGCGCCGCAGAAGTTGTTCGAGGGTGAGCCGCTCCAGTCGCCCTTCGGCATCACGATCTCGGACGACGGACAGACGCTGTTCATCGCCGACTCGAGCGCCGACGGAGACGCGGAGTCGGAGCGCAGCGACGGTCGCGTGTTCTCGATGCCGGCAGGTGGCGGCGCTCCCGCCGCGCTCGCCGGCACCGAAGGCATCACGCCCGCTGGTGTCGAGGCCCTCGGTCCGTCGCTCTACATCACCGGCCGCAAGGACGGGAAGGCGGGTCTCTTCAAGACGGGCACGTCGGGTGGTGGCGTCTCGCCGGTCGCCGTCGGTGGCCCCTTCACGGATCCCGGGGGCGTCGCGGTGGCTCGGGATGGCGTCGCGTACGTCATCGACACGGGCAGCGCGGTTGGCAGTCAGGCGCTCGGCTCGGTCATCAAGGTCATGCCCGACGGCAAGACCGAGGTGATCCTCGAGGGGCTCTCGGTGGGTCACCCCGCCGGTATCGCCCTCGTGAACGACGACAGCGCGATCCTGGTGAGCGCGCTCGACCCGGCGCAGGGCACCGACCGCGTGTATCGCATCGAGCTCGGCGATCGTTCGGTGAAGCAGCTCAGCGCGACCATCGGGGACTTCTACGAGTCCGCCGGTCTGCACCGGGCGCGCAACACCGAGGTCTTCGCCTGGGCCGACAGCCACGCCAACGGCACGGGCACGGTCTACGTCCTGAAGCCCTGAAACAGGCGGCTTCACCAGCGGCGCGGAGACCGCGCCTTCTTCCAAAAAAGCGTTTTCGGAGAATCATTCATCATGAAGGCACGTCATTTTCTCGCCGGCTCTCTCTCTGCTCTCGCCATGACCGCGATGGTCGGTCTCGCCAGCGCCTCCAGCCACCGTGAAGCACCGGCCATCGGGTTCGACCCCGCCGCCGACAACACGGACACCTGGGCCTGGGTGAACGACGGCGCGCACGACAAGCTGTACCTCGTCGCCTCGTACAACCCGCTCGAGGAGCCCTCCGGCGGTCCGAACTACAACGAGTTTTCCGACGACGTCCTCTACGAGTTCCACATCACCCGCGGCAACAAGAGCCTCGAGGATGTCGTCACGTACCAGGTGCAGTTCTCGTCGACGTCGATCCAGAACGTCAACCCGGCCGACCTCCAGGCGCCCCTCGGCGGCGGCAAGGAGTTCTTCTCGCAGCTCACCGGCCGCAAGCAGACCTACTGGCTCACCAAGCTGACGCACGGCAAGGGCGGAACAAAGCGCGAGGTGCTCGGTCAGGGCCTCCCCGTCGCGCCCGTCAACATCGGACCGAACACGAACAAGATCGTCTACAACACGCCGAAGTACGACGAATCCTTCATGGGGAAGTTCATCAACCCTCTCGGCTTCAACGGCAACCAGGGCCGTGTCTTCGCGGGCCAGACGGACGACGGCTTCTACGTCGACATCGGCCGCATCTTCGACCTCGCGAACCTCCTCGGCGGAACGGCGCGCGACAACGTCGCGGGCTTCAACTGCCACTCGATCGCCCTCGAGATCCCGACCTCCTCGCTCACCGTCGACGGGCAGCCCCCGAAGGCGGCCGCGAGCGACGACAACACCATCGGCGTCTGGGCCTCGGCCTCGCGCCGCCAGGTCCGCATCCTCCAGCGTGGTGGCGGCGAGTCGAACTTCGGCTCCTGGGTCCAGGTCTCGCGCCTCGGCCTCCCGCTCGTGAACGAGGCCATCATCGGCCTCCAGGACAAGGACAAGTACAACCGCACGAAGCCTGCGAAGGACGTCGCCAACTTCGGCGCCTACTTCCTGAACCCGGTCATCGTCCGCGACGCGGAGGCGGTCGGCATCTACACCGCGCTCGGCGTTCCGCAGACCGTCGTGGACTCGCTGAAGCACGACCGCCTCGACATCATCGACACCATCAACCTCAAGGCCTCGGGCCACGACATCCCGCTCAGCGCGACGGGCGACGTGCTCCGCGTCGACCTCGGGCTCGACTCGCGCTTCCCCAACGGCCGCCCCATCCCGTACGGCGCGGCGCCCAACAAGGAGCAGGCGGACGTCACCGACGTGCTCCTCTCGGTGCTCCTCTCCAAGGGCACGGTCGCGGTGTCGGACGGCGCGCAGTCGAACGACAAGCCGTTCCAGAAGCAGTTCCCTTACCTCGCGGTCCCCCACGAGGGCTTCCAGGAAGGCCACGGCAAGGCGGCCCCCTGATCGTGCAACCGACCGGCACCTGGCATCGTAGATGCCAGGAACGCTCTCGCATCACGGCAGGTGGCGCGAGGCACGACCCCCCGGAGGATTGTCCTCCGGGGGTCTTCTTGCTTTGTCTCGCGCAGCGCGAGACGCGCGCGATGCCGAGACGAGATCGCAGGAGGCTCGGAGAGATTTCGATGCGCGCGCCGGCGGCGCAGCGCGATCCGTCAGGTCGCGCGACCTGCTTCGCAAACGCTTCGAGCCTCCGAGAGTCCGTGTGTTTCGTCTCGGTATCGCGCCAGTTGCCGGCGATCCAGCCGCTTCGTCCGTTCGTAGCTGGGACACATGAAGCGTACCTGCCTGACCTGCTCGCTGCTCGCTGCCATGACCGTCCTCGTCGGCTGCTCGGAGACCAGAGGGTCCGCGAAGCCCGAGCCCGCCGCGCAGGCGGTCGCGGCCGTGGCGACGCCGGCCGACGCCGACGCGAAGCTGCCGAAGAACCAGCGGCTCGCGCTCGCGCCGCTCGCCGGGGTGAACCTCGCCGACAAGGCGGTCACGGAGCTCCAGAAGGTCGCCCGTGCGAACCCCGCGAAGGACGAGAGCTGGATCATGCTCGGCCGCTCGTGGGTGCGGAAGGCCCGCGAGAGCGCGGACCCCGGCTTCTACCTGAACGCCGACGCGTGCGCGGAGGTGGTCCTCGAGCGCAGTCCCGACGACCGCCTCGCGCTCGACCTCCGCGGCCTCGTGATGCTCAACGCGCACAAGTTCGACGAGGCCCGCTCGCTCGCCGTCAACATCACGACGCGCCACCCCGAGGACCCGATGGCGTGGGGCACGCTGAGCGACGCTTACCTCGAGCTCGGTCGCTACCAGGAGGCCTCGGACGCCGCGCAGAAGATGATCGATCTGAAGCCGAACCTTCCTTCCTACAGCCGCGCCTCGTACCTCCAGTGGCTGCGGGGCGACGCGACCTCGGCGAAGGAGACCGTGCGCCGCGCGCTCGACTCGGGTCGCGCCGGCAAGTCCGACCCCGAGCCCGGCGCCTGGGTGTTCGTTCAGGCGGCGATGATGTTCTGGTCGGAGGGCGACTTCGACGGCGCCGACGCGGGTTTCGACAAGGCGCTCGAGCGCATCGGAGACTACGCCCCCGCGAACGTCGGCAAGGGACGCGTGGCGATGGCCAAGGGCGACGCGAAGCGCGCCGCCGAGCTCTTCGAGCGAGCCTGGAAGGTGAGCCCGCTCGTCGAGACGGCGTGGCTCATGGGCGACGCGCGCGAGGCCGCTGGCGACGTGATCGGCTCGAAGCAGGCCCATGCGCTGGTGGAGCACGAGGGTCGCCGCACCGATCCCCGGACGCTCTCGCTCTTCCTGTCCGCGAAGAACCGCGGCCCCGCGGAGAACGAGGACGCGCTCGAGCTGGCGCGCGCCGAGTACGAGGGGCGCAAGGACATCGTGGGCGAAGACGCGATCGCGTGGGCTTGCTACCGGACCGGCAAGCTCGCCGAGGCCAAGGCGATGATCACGCGAGCGCGCCGCCTCGGCACACCCGATGCGCGCATCATGTTCCACGAGGGTGCGATCCGCCTCGCTGCGGGCGAGAGGGAGCAGGGGGCCGGGCTCATCAAGGCAGCGCTCGCGAAGAACCCCGCGTTCGACGTGTCGGGCGTGCGCGAGGCAAAGGCGCTGCTCGAGGAGCGCACCGCCTCGCGCTGACGGCGACGGCTACGGCGCCGAGGGCACCGGGTCGGGGTCGACGGCCGGCGTCATGGTGGCTGCCGGGACCGCGGGCGCGACCGCTGCGGGCGGCGTCGGCGGGAGCGGGCGCGGGGCGGCGGCGCTCGTCGTCCTTGGCTCGGGCGCGACGGGGGCGCTGGGAAGCAGCTCGACCGCGGTGCTCTTCGGCGCCTCGGTGGGCGTCGGGGGGGCCGGCAACGCAGCCGGGGCGGCCGCGTTCGTGATGGTGGTGGTCGCGACCTCGGGCGGCGCCGTGCCCGTCCAGCGCGGCAAGGTCTCGCTCCGCCACAAGAACAAGCAGGCGCCGAGCGTGAAGCCCACGAGCGCGACCGACACGAGCGTGAAGGCCAGGCCGCGGCGCGTGCCAGCCGGCTGCGCGGCGTAGCGCCCCGCGCGCTGCGAGCGCGGGCCGAACCACTCGTCGGTGAGCGGTATTGCGTCCTGCCGAGACGCAAGCGGGATGCCCGCGCCGACGATGCCGGCCCTCGACAGCGCGAGCGCTGCGGCGGGCGCGGCCGGCTGCCCCGCCGCGGCGTACGCGGCGAGGGCTTGCGCAAGCTCGCCGACATTGTGGAACGCCGACTGCGGATCCTGCGACAGCGAGCGTGCGATGACGAACGCCACGCTCGAGGGGAGGGTGGTGGCGCCCTCGATCTCCTCGTCGCGACGCCCGGTCACGAGCGAGCGCAGCATCGTGCCGATCGCCCGCACGTCGCGCGCGACGTCGTCACGCGACGCATCGCGCGCGAGGAGCGGGCCGTCGAAGGCGACCTTGGTGATCGGCCCATCGCGGCCGGGGACGAGGAACACCTTGTCGAGCCCGAGGTTGCCGTGCGTGCGGCCGACCGCGTGGGCCCCGGCCACGGCTTCACAGATCTCGAGGGCGTAGCCGATTGCCTCCTCGATCGGAAGCGGCCCGCGCGCCGATAGCTCGTCGCCGAGCGTCCGGTGCGTGCCTGCGTCCGACGCGCGGAGCACGTGGGTACCCAGGCGGCGGGACGAGGGCGGAGAGCCAACGGCGGCGTGCGGCGCGGTGTGCATGGTCCGGCCCCCCCTACGCCATGGCTCGGCGGCGGCCCGCGATGAGCGAGATCAGACCGACGAAGAGCGCGGAACCCATGATCGACCAGATGACCGGAAACGTGGTGCCGCCGACGTTGATCGCGAAGAGCTCGGGCAGGCCGATGAGACGCGCGAGCCACGTCCCGACCAGCGCGCCGACGAAGCCGACGCCGATCGACGCGAGGAAGCCGCCCGGGAACCAGCCGACGATGGCCTTGCCAGCAGCGCCGCAGATGCCTGCGATGAGGAGGAGAACGAGGAGCTGGACAATGTTCATGGAATCGACCGGAAGCAACGCGCGTACCGTCGGCCCACGAACGCGTGATCTCGTGTACTTGACTCGGGTCGAGACAGGGATGAGCTGCACCTCGTTGCCACGAGCGTGGCGTAATTCCGGGGTGCTCCTGCCGCCCGCGGTATCTGTGGCAAGGCAGGCAGGAGCCGGCCCAGGACATGACGCGTAGGTCGACCATGGGGAAGAGGACACTGGCCGCGGGCGTCGGGCTCGCGGCGATGGTCGTGGTCTCGCTCCTGCCCGCGCGCGCCGAGGCGCATGCGATCGGGCTGTCGACCGGCGAGTACGTCGCGAAGGGCGAGACCGTGCAGGTGAAGCTCGCCTTCGCGCGCGGCGAGGTGGCAAGCCTCCTCCCCGGTCTCGACGAGAACCACGACGGCCACGTCACGGCGATCGAGGTCGACGGCGCCAAGAAGGCGCTCGAGACCACGGTGCTCGCGAAGATCCACGTGACCGCCGGCGGCGCGGCGTGCGCGCCGGTGCTCACCGGGGCCGGCCTCACCGAGGCCGACGGCCTCAACGTCGACGGGCGCTTCGACTGCGCGACCGGTGGCCAGGCGTTCGAGGTCGACGTCACGTTGCTCGACGAGCTCTCGCACGGGCACCGGCACGTGGCGCGCGCGGTGGGCGCGACGACGCACGACGAGGTGCTCTACAAGGGCCACGCGACGTTTGCCATCGCGCCGCTCGCGGGCGCAGGCGCGGCCGAGCCGGCTCCGTCGGGCGCTGCGGAGCCCGCGAGCGCGACGCGTGAAGGCGGTGCCACCGCGGCGTGGGCGTTCTTCAAGATGGGCATCGAGCACATCCTGACCGGCTACGACCACCTCGTCTTCCTCTTCGGCCTCGTGCTGTTGCGCGCCAGGATGAAGGAGCTGCTCGCGGTGGTGACGGCATTCACGGTCGCGCACTCGATCACGCTCGCTGTTGCGGTGCTCGGCATCTTCTCGCCGAGCCCGAAGTTCGTGGAGCCGGCCATCGCGCTGTCCATCGCGTACGTCGGCATCGAGAACTTCTTCGTGAAGGACGGCAGCAAGCGCTGGCGCATCACCTTTCCGTTCGGGCTCATCCACGGCTTCGGCTTCGCCGGCGCGCTCCAGGAGATCCATCTCCCGACGTCGCAGGTCCCCGCGGCGCTCGTCTCGTTCAATCTCGGCGTCGAGGCGGGGCAGCTGTTCGCGATGTCGCTCGTGCTGCCGATGGTGATGCTGATCCGGCAAAAGGAGTGGTTCGAGCCGAAGGGCGTTCGCGTGCTGAGCGCGGCGGTGGCCCTCGCGGGTGGCTTCTGGTTCGTGCTGCGCGTCGCGGCGGGCTGAGCGCGTCAGTCGCGGATGAAGGCGTTGGCGTTCCCCTGACGGACCGCGATCCGCTGGTTGCGCTCACGCTCCCAGGCGTCCGGCGGGTCCTCCTTGTCCCAGGTATCGAAGACGGCGCGGTGGGCGTCGTCGACGAGGTGGCGCTCCGGGTAGCTCAGGTCCATGTACTTGTAGGCGCGCGCGAGCTCTCCGCGCACCTCGCGGCGCGGGAGGAAGACGCCGCCTTCGATCGCGCTCTGGCAGGCGCCGAAGTGGAACGGACCGGCGGGTGCGCCGTGCACCGCGCGTCCGTCGAGCACGCCCATCGGGAGATCGTTGCGCAGGCCGTTCACCTCGCCCACGACGGGAAAGAGGTTGTGGAGGTCGGCCTCGATGCGCGCGAACTCGGCGGAGGCGATGCGCGCGCACTTCCGTCCCCGGTAACGCTTGCCGTGACCGTCGACGCACCGGGGATCGCCGTCGCGCCACTCGGCGAACGTGTGTCCGAACGCGCTGGCCGGTACCGCGTGCTCCCACTCGATGCGCTCGGCCCGCGTGTGATCGCGCGGCGCCACGTACCCGCAGGCCGCGAGGTCGACGCGCATCGCGTGGTTCGGCTGCACGAGGAAGGTGCAGCCGCAGTAGAGATCGGTGTGCTGGTGCGCGGCGTCGTAGATACGGCCGAGCTCCTTCTTCGCTTCGTCGAAGACGCGGATGCCGTGGTTGCCACCGGTGCCGACCGGGCCCTGTGGGGGAGGGGCGTCGGGCTCGCCGTCACCATTTTCGTCACCGTCGAGCGGCGCGGGCGAAGGCGCGGGCGCTGCCGGCGGGCGCTGCTGCGCAGGCGACCTGCAGGCCGTGCCACAAAGTACGACGACTGCCAGAACGGCAAAGCCAACCGATCGCACGCTCGCCATTCTGTCGCCTCCACGCGAAGCGAGCATACCGGACGCGGAGACGCAGCAGTCCGTTGACAGCGCGCGCGCCCAGGCGTCCTCTTTCTTTCATGGGTGATCGAATGCCTGCTCGCACGCGTCACCGCTTGATGTCGCTCGCCGGGTGCGCCGTTGCGCTCGCCGGTTGCGCCGAGAGCCTGCCCTCCCGCGCTCCGCAGGCGCCGCAGACCACCGACGACATCGCCGAGGTCGGCTGCTCGACCACCGCGCCCATCCGGCGTGCGCCGCCCGAGTTCGACGACGCGGACCCCAGCGCGGTGCGTCTCTTCTACGACGTGCTAGCCGCGTACGGATCGTGGAACGAGGACGGTCGCCTCGGGCTCGTGTGGTCGCCCTCGCACGAGGGCGTCGGGGACATGTTCGTGCCGTACGCCACGCACGGTCGCTGGACGCACCGCTCCTTCGACGCGAACACCGGCGACGCGCCGATCGACGAGTACGTCTGGGTCAGCGATCTCCCGTGGGGCTGGGTGACCTTCCACTACGGTCGCTGGACGTACGCAGGCGATCGCGGCTGGTCGTGGGTCCCGGGCCGCAAGTACGCAGGCGCGTGGGTCGACTGGCGCACTCCCGAGCGCGGGAGCGAGGCCGACGCGGTGGTGGGCTGGGGGCCGACGCCGCCCTCGCAGCTGTGGCGCGTATCGCCGGGTCCCTCGACGTCACGCGCTCGCCGATCGGGCCAGCTCGACGTGCGCGAGGCGCGGCTCGTCGCCGTGCCCTACGCGGCGTTCGCCACCCCGTATGCGTACGTCCGCGCGAAGGATCTCTTCGCGAGCGACCTCGGCGCGCGGCTCCTCTACGGCCCGGCCGCGCTCGCGGTCGCGCACCGCACGCAGCCCGATGGCGCGCCGCGCCCCGAGCGGCTCGGCCTCCACGACGTTCCCGCGCCGCCGGCGCTCGATCGCGGGCTCCAGCAGGCGTGGATGCTCGCGACGCCCGCGACGGCGAGCGCGGTGGGTGCGGGACCCGAGCTCGGCGCGCCGCCGCGTCTCCGCTCGTACGTCACGGGCGGGCCCCACTTCGCGTCCGCGCGCTGAGCGTCACTATCCGAGGCGCTGCGGGGCGTGCGGCGGCGGACGCATGCCCGAGCCCGCCATGGCCGGCGGGATCGAGGAGGAGCGTCGCGCATCGAGTGCGCGGCCCAGGACGATCGCCAGGCCGCGGAGATCGTGCGCGGTGCGGACCTCGAGGAACGCCTCCTCGACGAACGCGCGGAGCCGACCGTTGCGCACCACGGAGAGGATCGCGCGCTTGTTGCCGTCGATCATCTCGGGCGCGAGCGGGACCCACGGGGCGCCCGCACCGCTGACGACGCCGGAGAGGATGCCCAGCACCTGCGAGCGCTCGCCGGGAAGGAGCGGCGCCGCGGAGAGCTGCTTCGCCACCTCCTTGTAGCGGACGCTCGGCGCGCCGAACAGGCCGGGGCCGAGGAACGCGCCTTCGGGCCATACGCGACCGCGCTGCTCCCAGCGCGCCGGATCCCAGATCATCGTCGCCTCGGCGACCGAAGCGAACGTGGCGTAGGCAGGGTCGTCGATGAAGCCGCGCGGGTACGTCCACGACACGACGAGCACGGCGCCCTGACGGACGAGCACGAAGACGTCCTCGCGCGAGGGCTCGCTGCCGGGCGCCGTCGGGAGATCGAACGCCGCGACCGTGGCCGCCTCGACGCCCCACGCGACGATCCACGAGTCGTTCGCGCGATCGACCGGCACGCTGCACTGCGCGCGCCACGCGGCGAAGCCCTGGGCGGTGCCACGCGCCAGCTCGGCGGCGGAGCTCGCTGCGAAGGACGGCGCCTCCAGGCGATAGCGGATCGTGATGGGTGCATCCTGCAAGTGAATCGCGGCGTCGGCCGGCGGGTCGCCCGGACGGAGCGTGGCCATGCCGAGCATCGGACGGCCCGGCAGGAGGTGCGAGAAGCCGGCGCGGGCGTCCTGGTAGAGCGCGGTGTCGTCGCGCTGGGCGTTCAGCGTGAACGGCGAGGCGGTGTCCCACGGCGCCGCCGGCGGAAGCGGAGAGGAGTTCGGCGCGGCGTGAGGGGCAAGGGCAGCAGGGTGCATCGCGCCCCGGGTATACGGAGGTGG
>JAYTHX010000054.1:0-6812 GCA_043732195.1 Polyangiaceae bacterium | reverse complement strand
CCCGAGCCAGGCGGCATCCGCTCCTTGGTCTCCGAGGGCGGAGGCGCGGTGGTCGCGTTGTGACGGTCGACCTCCTCGTCGTGCACCTCCTCGAGCTGCGGGAGCTCGTCGTGCACCTCCTCGAGCTCGTGCATTTCCTCGAGCTGCGGCGGCTCGGCCGTGGGCTGGGGTACCGACGGCGGACGGATGGTCAGCGCCTCGCTGTCGATCGGGTGCGCTGCGCTCGGCGGCGCCATGAGCTGAGCGGGCGTGACGATGCGCGGCGGCACCGGCTTGATGATGCGGACCGGCTGATGGATCTCGTCCTGCATCGAGGACGGCGGCGCCGAGTCGTTGCGGGGGTCGCGCTTGCGCGGCCGCTCGGAGCGCCGCCGCGGCAAGGCCGGCGCCGGCGCCTGGCGGAGCGAGGGCATCGAGGCCGGCGACGCGTCGGAGACCGGCACCGGCGGACGCTTCGTCACCGCGGGTTCGTCGCCCATCATCGACCGGAGCGTGTGCTCCGGCGCGGGGCGCGGCGGCGGCGGGGCGTCGAGCGCGCCTCGTCGCTTCGCCGCCTGCGCGGCGACCACGAACGCGCGCATGGCCTTCGCCTGCTGCTCGTCGGCCTCGACGCTCTTCGCGATGAAGCGCATCGGCGAGCCCGGCGGGAGCGCCGCGAGGTCGAGGTCGATGGGCGTATCGAGGAGGTTCGCGTACCCGTCGTAGAGGATCTTGATCGGCGGCCGCACGTAGTCGAGCGGCAGCGCGGGCGTGCCCATCACGACGCCGAGCTCCCCCGTGTTGAGCGTGACCATGGTGCCGGCGGGATAGATGCCGAGCGCGCCGATGAGCAGCTTCACCAGCGCCCGCTCGGTCCCGTCCGACGCGCGCGTGACGAGCATCTGCAGTCCGTCGTCGATGCTGAGCCCGCCACCGGCGCCCGCGCCGCGGAGCTCGGCGAAGGCGCGGGCCACGCCGATGATACGCGCGAGGAGCGTGGACGGACGCCGCCCCTGGTACACCGCGCCGTGGCGATGCGCGCGCCGCATCGACCACACCTCGTAGAGCAGGGCGGTACGCGCGCGCGCCGGCGCGTGCATGCGTCCGAGCGCGGTGAGCGCGATCACGGTGCGCGCGGGGACGCGATCGAGCTCGTCGTCGTTGAGGAGCCGCTGCGGTCCCTCGTCGGCGCCGCCCAGGACCACGCGCCCGGCATCGTAGAGGAGCGCGGTCATCGCCGCGTTCGCGAGCACGGCACGGTCGGTGGTTAGCTGGCGCGTCATCGCGACCGCGAGGATCGCGCTGCTCACCGCGATGGTGGAGGCATCGAGCGAGACGCCGCCGGTCGCGGCCAGCGCCACGAGCAAGCGCGCGTCCTCGTCGGCCCGCGCCACCACCTGCTGCGCCACGCGCTTGATCCGGCGCGGCAGCTCGAACTTTCCTCGGCGCACGTCACCGAGGACCGACTGCACGGTGAGCACCGAGGTCGCGTAGGTGCGCGCCGCGCGTTGCCCCGGCGACTCCTCGCGCGCCGCGCCCGTCGCCGCGAAGCGCGCCAGCCCCGCGTTGATCCCGGGCAGGGCGTTCGCGGTGATACGTACGACGAGCGAGCGATCACGCTGCACGTCCGCGAGGAGCTTGGCGAAGGTGGCGATGGCTGGGCGATCGAGCGTTCGCGAAAGTGTCAGCTCCGTCACCCCGCACGTGGCCAGCAGCTCGCCCAGCTCGGAGGCGAGCGCGTGCGTGTCGCGCGAGGCCTTCAGGATCTGACGGTTCACGAAGATGGCGTCGCCGAGGAACGACAGGCTCACCGACTCGACTGCCGCGTGCGCGCAGTGGTCCGCGACGGCGCTCACGGCGGTCGCGGTGAGCGCGGTCACCGCGTCGTTCGTGACATCGGCATGGAACTGACACGCCTTCACGAGCCGGTAGACGCCGTGCACGACGCCGGCCGAGAGCTCCTGGAGGACCGCCGGGGCCTTCGCGGGCTCGTCACCGCTGTCGCCGCGATGACTCATGGCAGCTCGAACTTCTTCCGGCGCGAGGTCTGCGCGGGCTCGCCAGCGCCGCTCGCAATGTTCGCGGTGATGCGTTCGACGGCCCGCTCCGCGGCCTCGCGTACGGGCGTGGTGTTCCACCAGCGCTTCTTCGAGGCCTCGACGGCGGCCTCGAGCGCCTCCACGGAGGCCATACCCGCGAGCAGGTCGGCGCAGAGCACGCGCGTGGTCTCCACCGCCTCGGTGGGAATGATCTGGTGCTCCTTGAGGAGCTCCGAGCAAACCGAGGTAGCGCGGCGCGGGTTGAGCGAGACGAGCGAGTGCAGCCACAGCTGGCGCTCCTCGACGGAGAGCGTGTGGAACGTCGGGTTCTGGATCTGGAGCACGACGGCCGGGCCGGCCGCCACGAGCCCCCGCTCCGCCACCAGGGCGAGCGCGTCCTGGCGCGCCGAGGGCGAGGGATCGTCGAGCATCTTCCGCACCTCGACCCGGACCTCGTCCTCGCGGTCGCTCGACACCTTGGTCAGCGCCTCGATGCGCACCGCGAGGTACGGATTCGTGCGCGCCGCCTCGAGCGCCATCGTGGCCGGCGCGGTCTGGAGCGCGGACAGGAGCCCGACCAGCAGCATGCCGACCTCGGCCGGGGCGGTCGCGAGCAGCGTGCCGAGCCGCGCCTCGTTGCCCCGTGCCCACTGGTTCACGTACGCGAGCAGCACCGCGCGCAGCGGCTCCGAGCGCGAGCCGCCCCAGCAGCTGCACGCGAGCTCCAGCATCGAGGCCTCGCCGAGGTTCGCGAGGGCCCGCTCGATCCCGGTCACGATGGCGGGGTCGACGTCCTTGGTGATCGCGGGGTCGCGGCCTTCGCGCTCCACGGTCTGGAGGATGGTGGTGACCGTCGAGGCGGGCAACATGACCTGCGCGATCGCGCTCTCGAGCTGCCGCGCGTCGGTCGGGACGCGCGTTCCGAGCGCGGCGCGGAGGGCGTTGAACACCTCGAAGATCTCGCGATGATCGTGGAGCGAGAGCTCGTCGGCGGTCCACTCGCGCAGCGCGTCGTCGAGCTGCTCGACGTCGTTGTGCGCGCGCGCGTCGACGTAGCCGTCGGCAAAGGCATCGACGAAGCGCTCCAGCCAGCGGTCGTCGGTCAGGTTCAGCTGCGCGCCCATCGTGGCCCGCTGCAGCGGATCGAGCGCGAGCTGCGCGGCGGCCTCACCGCTCTCGCGCAGCTGGGTGGCGAGGTTGAGCCGCATCGCGCGACCCTCGAGCGAGGTGTCGTGCCAGTCGCGGTCGAGCCCGGCAGAGGCCGCGAGCTCGCGCGCGAGGTCGGCGCTGCCGCGCAGGACAGGGTCGGACTCCGCGCCTTCGCCTTCGCCCTCGGCAAAGGCCTCGATCGCGACGTACGCCACGTGCTCGAAGCGGCGATCCCAGAAGGCGGTGACGGCGTCGTCCTCGGAGGTGACGCCGCCGACGACGTCGCGCAGGAGGATGGCGACGAGGTCGCGGAACTCGTCGGCGGTGAAGCCGTCCTTGATCTGGATGTGGCGAACGCCGTCGGCGAAGAGCTGGTACGGGATGCGGTCGAAGGGGATCCGATCCGGCGCCCACACCGGGGCGCCGGCGAAGAGGAACGCGCCGGGACCCACGTCCCAGCGCACCGACTCGGGGTTGGCCGCGAGCGCGTCGTTGATCTGCTGGAGGCCGCTGTCGAGCGCGCGCAACGCGTGCGGGTGGGTCCAGCCGTACTGGCGGACGTCGGCGAGGCACGTGCCGACCTGCTTCCACACCGCGGTGAGCCGGAGCTGGGTCTCCTTCTTCTCCTCCGGCGAGAGCTCCTCGACGACGTCGATGGCCTCGTTGCCGCGCGTGCGGAGACCGCCCTCCTTCTTCGGAGCGGCGCGCACCAGCTGCCCGGCCCGCAGCGCGGCGAGCAGGCCGAGGACCTCGCTGCGCATCGACGCCGCGTCCTGGAAGCGCTTCTCGCGTTCGAAGGCGAGCGCGCGATCGATGCACGCCACCACCTCGACGGGCAGATCCGGCTCGAGGTTCGCGATCGAGGGCGCCGCCTGCGTGGCCGCCATGACGAACGACTCCGCCTCGGTGCGCGCATGGTTCAGGCGCTTGCCGGTGAGCGCCACGTGCATGCACGCGCCGACCGAGAAGATGTCGCTGCGGCCGTCGACCTGGGTGGTGAGTCCGAGCGCCTGCTCGGGCGCGATGTACGAGGGCGTGCCGATGGCGGTGCCCATCCGCGTGGCCTCGACGCCGGAGCCGGGATCTCGCATGCGCGCCACGCCGAAGTCGAGCACCTTCACCTCCCCGGCATCGGTGATGAAGATGTTGCCCGGCTTGATGTCGCGGTGGACGATCCCCACCTCGTGACAGCGTGAGAGGAGGTCGAGGACCACCTCGAAGATGCGGAGCGTCTCCTCGAGCGGGACCTTGCCGCCGGTGCGATGGCGCAGCTCGTTCAGGGTGCCTCCTTCGAGGAGGTCCATGACGAGGAACGGCTCGCCCTCGTCGCTCAGGTCGTCGTCGGTGACGGGGACGCGCGCCGGATGGTCGACGGTGTTCGCGATCTTCCCCTCGCGGAGGAAGCGCTCGCGGATCTCCGTCTCGCGCGCGAACTCCGTGTGGAGGATCTTCACTGCGGCGCGCGTGCCGTTGCGGTGCCTCGCGGCGAACACCGCGCCCATGCCTCCGACGCCGAGCAAGCGCTCGAGCGACCACTTCGCGTTCAGCGTGGTGCCGATCCGGGCCTCGGCGGCACGGACGGGGTCATCAGCGTCTCGTTGGGATTGCGGGGAGCCGGCCTCGGCCATCAGTGCTTCATCGTACACCGTGCCGTCCACGCGTTCATCGGCCACGTTGTCGCGTCGTACACCGGAAACGTGGGGTCCCGTCCGCCTACAGCGGTGAGGGCACGTGCCTTGCGTGGAGGTCGTGCAGCAGCAGGCCGCCATCACGAATGGGCCGGCGAATCCCCGGCCTCGGACCGGTTGCTGCTGATGGGTCCCCGCAACGCTGCGGGGAGCCACCGTCAGCTGCGCTGAACGACCGCGCCCCACAAGGAGACCATGCGACGCTCTGTCTTCCTCTTCTTTTTCGTCAGCGCCAGCGTGGCCTCGGCCACGGGCTGTGCCTCGATGTACCACCTCGACGAGTACACGACCGAAGGCGAAAAGAAGGGCCTGACGCCGACGCTCCCCGGGCCAGGTGACGACGGCGGCGCAGCGCCGGACGCCAGCACGCCGGACGCCACCGTCCCCGGTTCGCTCTGCAACACCAATGGTGAGTGCAACCGCTTCGGGACCGGCGCCGCCGCGGGCGCGATCGCGAGCGGCATCACGCCGTCGGTGTGCGTGAAGGCCACCGGGCGCTGCGCCGCGCTCACGTCGCTCGACTGCCCGCGCGTCGCCGGCAACTACCTGGACGACGGCGCGGTGGTGGTGGGCACGCTCCTCGACGATGCCGACGCCGACGCCACGCTCGAGCAGGCCGCCTTTCTCGCGGCCGAGGAGCTCGACTCGTCGCGCGGCGGCGGCGGCCTGCCGGCGATGAAGGGCGGCAAGGTCCGGCCGCTCGTGGTGGTCGGCTGCAACACGTCGCCGGACGTGACGCGCGCCGCGCATCACCTCGTCGACGACCTGCACGTGCCCGCCATCGTCGGCCCCACGGCCGGTGACGACGTGATGACCGTCACGCAGCAGATCAGCAAGCAGGGCGGCACGCTCCTCATCACGCCCACGTCGCTCGTGTCGTCGATCTCGAAGCTTGCCGACAACGACCTCACGTGGCGCGTCGTTCCCTCGGACACGCAGCGCGCCAAGCTGGTCATCGCGCAGATGAACGACCTCGAGAACGTGCTCCGCACCACCCGCGCGCTCACCACGGTGAAGCTCGGCGTGGTGCATCGCACCGATGCCGCGGGCCTCAGCGCGCGCGACTCGATCAGCGGCAAGCTGATCATCAATGGTCGCTTCATCAACGACGCCGCGAACACCGCGAACGTCAGCATCGACGGCTACACGACGAAGCCCGCCGTCACCGCGCCGCTCGCCACCGTCGTCACCACGTACGCGGGCACGTTCAAGCCCGATCTCGTGTTCGTCACCGCGCCGGAGCAGGTCACGGATCTGATCGTGCCGCTCGAAGCGGCGCTGACCGCGGGCCGCGTCGCGAACAAGCCGTACTACATCTGCACCGATGCGGTGAAGAAGCAGGCGTTCCTCGACGCCATCGACGCCGCAGCGCTCCCCGCCGACATCCGGCGGCGCGTCCGCGGCGTGGGCGTCAAGCCCGACACGGGGAGCGCTCCGGTGCTCGACACGTTCGACGCCGCGTTCGCCCAGCGCTACGGCCGGGCGCCGAGTCCGTACCCCGCAGCGCTCGCCTACGACGCGATGTACGCCGTCGCGTACGCCATCGCGGCTACCACCGACGTCGCGCCGAGCGGCGCGAGCGTCGCCAAGGGCCTGCGCGCGCTGGGCGTCGGCGATGCCTTCACGGTAGGCGCTGCGCCGAGCGCGAGCATCATGGCGAGCCTGGCCACGGGCACGTCGGTGTCGCTGCGCGGCACGGGGAGCGTCCTCCAGTGGGATCCCAGCGGCGACATCGCCGGCGGGACTGCCGAGGTGTGGTGCATCGGGACCGCCGCGCCCGCGGCGTTCGCGAGCGGTGGGCTGACCATGGACGTACAGACCCAGGTCGTCGGCGGCGCGTTCGTCCAATGTCGTTGAGTCGAAGGTCCGAGGAGAGGAAATACATGTCGAAATTTGCAGTCTCGTTCGTCGTCGGCGCGCTGGCCCTCGCCACCTGGGCCTGCTCGTCCTCGCCCGC
>JAYTHX010000053.1:0-6815 GCA_043732195.1 Polyangiaceae bacterium | reverse complement strand
CGGAGCGGGCGCGGGCGACGAGCGCGGCGTCGATCATGACATCAGGCTAGCGCGTCAGCGCCGCCGCTACGACGTGGAACAGCCGCCGCTACGACTTGGAAGACGTGTGCGGCGCGGTCGCGACGATGCGCATGCCGGAGGGCGTCAGGTCGGTGGCCTTCGCCTTCGCAGCGGCACGGCGCGCCTGGACGAGGCCGCGCACGAAGTCGTCCCACGCGGTGCGGTTTGGCCCGGAGAGCCCCCAGAACTGGAGCCCGACGCCTGGGATGCGCTGGTCCTCTGCCGTCCCGGCATCGACCACCACGTGCACCGCCATCGCGTGCGCCTCGAACTCGCGATCGAAGAGCTCGACCTTCAACCGAACGAGCGACATGAGCGAGGGCGGATCGGTGGTGCGGATGAAGAGCCCCTTGAAGCTCACGTCCGAGGTCTCGAGCGTGACGGGCTTCTTGTTCCGGTAGAGGACCACCGGAACTCGCACGTCGACGCGCGCCTCTCGCCGATGGTTCTCCGTCGTCATCGCGATCAACGAGACAACGTAGCCGGTTTCGTGGCGGACGCCATGCCGTGATATATCCCATAAGGGATACTCAGGGCTGTTTCGAGGCCGGTTTTCCGTGCTTGGCGCCGCCCAGCAAGCCGAGCACGAGCAGACCGGCAAGGAATCCGCTCAGACCGAACAGCAGCGACTGGAGCGGCCGATCGCCGTGGTACGCGTAGCGACCAGTCCCCCACGCGACCCAGCCGAGGCCACCGACGAACCCGCCGAGCGCGACCGCCTTCACGACCGTGCCGAAGCGGTACACGAGCCACGTGGGGAGGACGCCGACCAGCGCGAGCACGATCGGGAACACGAGGCGGGTCCGGCTTCCGAGCACCGGGAGCGGATGTCCGTGGGCGACGAGCTCGGCGGCGCCGAGCGTCGCGGCGTAGCCAGCGCCCACTCCGGCGAGCGCAAAGAGCAGCGCGTAGCCGAACGCGCCGAGCGCCGCTGCGACACGATGGTTGCGCGCGGCCGACTCACGCTTCTTCACGCGCGCCGCACGTTCCTCCGCGGCTTTCACCGCGGGGTCGACCGGCTCCGGCGGCGGAAGCGACTTTGCCTCGGCCCGCTGCTTCGCCTGCTTCGTCTCCGGGCTCGTGTCCTTGCGCTCGCGACCGAGGCCGGCGAGCGGCGCCGTGGTGGGCGCGGCCGGCGCGCTCGCCGCCCTCTCGGCGCTCGCGAGGGCGCCGATGAAGGTCGCGCGATCGCCCTCGACGGGCAACTCCTCGCGGAGGCGCAGGCCGTAGCCGTGGGCTTTCGCCCGCGCGAGGAGGCGCTGCTTCTCGCCGTCGTCCAGGCGGGGCTCGCGGGTGAGCAGGAGCACGTGGCGCGCGCAGCCGAGGTCGGCAAGCGCGCGGTTCCACTCCTCGGACCCCGGCTCGGCGTGGACGTGCGCGGCGCGGCCCGCGTTGCGGTACCAGACGTCGGCCTTTTCGGGGTCAGCCTTGTAGTGGATGCCGAGCTCGTAGAGGTTCCCGAGGTAGACCTTCGCCGGGACGCTGCCCTTCTCCGCCGCCGAGCGGAGTCGGACCGTGCCCTCCTTCAGGTCCTGCGGCACGACCGTCCCGCCGTTGATGGTGAAGAGCGCCACCGCGTACTCGGCCTCGGCGCTGCCCAGCTCTGCGGCGGCGCGGTATGCGTCGAGGCACTTCGTCAGATCCCTGCCGCTCGGCGCCGTGCCCGCACGGTAGGCCTTCGCGAGCGCGAGCAGGGCCGGCACGTCGCCGCGAGCGCGCAGCGCGTCGAGATCGTACGCGTCGGCGGCGGGCTCTTCCGCCTCCGATTCGTCGGCCTCGTAGGGATCGCGTTCTGCGCTGGGGTCGGCGGGCATGGGGTGATTCTCAGCCGGTGACGTCGACGCTCTCGACCCGCTTCAATACCTCGGAGAGGTGCTTCACGCGCGCATCTTCGATGGAAGCGCCGCGCGAGCCGCCGCTACGGACGTAGAAGTCGCCGAGGCCGGCCGACCACTTCGAGAAGTAGCGGTTGCCGGCGAACACGATGGAGACGCCCTTGCCGGGCTGCTCCGTGGGCTCGTCCTCGAAGTCGACGCTCGCCCAGTCGACGGCGGCCGCGGTATCGGACGCGTCCTCGGCGTAGCTGAGACGAACCGGCGGGTCGGGCGTCTTGCGTGCGTCGACGATGAGGAGCCCGAGCATGGCGTCGGAGATCTTCACGCGCAGGATGGTGGCCACGAGACCGACGTCGATCTGCGTGCGCGCGAAGTAGGGGAAGATCGCGTTACCGAGCACCGGCAAGAGGAGCTTCGAGGTGCAGACCTCGCGCACGAAGCGCTCGGCCTGCGCCTGAGGGATCGCGAGCTCGCTGCTGCGCAGGCGCTCGGCCGCCAGACGCGACCACCACTTCAGCACGTGCACGAGGACCTTCTTCACCTTGTCGCTCGCCTTGATGCTCATCGGCATCACGACATCGAGGATCTTCTTCACCTCCGCCTCGACGTCCTGCTCGGAAGCGACCACGAGATCGACGAACTCGCCGAACACCGCGCCCGTGCAGCGGCGCCGCATCTCTGCCTCGACCGCGCTGACCAGCTGTTTGGCTTCCTCGAGCTTGCGCGCGCGCTCCTCCGCCTCGTCGCGCGAGGGCGTGAGCGCCTTTAGGACGCTGAGCAGCTCGTTCTTGATGGCGCGCGCCTCCTGCCCGAGCTCCTTGGCCTTGATGTCCTCGCCCATCTTCTGGCGGAGGTTCTGGGCGAGGAGCGGCACGCCGCTACGCGGGAGGCCGCCCGGCTCGAGGCCCTCCACCGCGAGCCATTTCTCCTCGGGCGCCGCGATGAAGGTCGCGACAGCGCGCGAGGCGAGGTAGCCCTGCTTGACGGTCTCGTAGTCGGCATCGCCCGGCTTCAGCGCCTGCATCTGGTCGGCGTATGGGTTGCGGATCCAGAACGCGTTCGTGAAGGGCCGCCCCTTGCTGCCCCAGTTGAGGATCCAGGAGCTGTGGCCGCGCGCCCAGAAGTCGACGCACGCCTCCTGCACGCGCGAGTCCCAGCGGTCCTTCGCGTTGTCGGAGCGGAGCGCGCCGAGGCTCATGTCGAACTTCGTGAGCGCGAGGAAGAGGCCGGGGTTCTCGATCTCCTTCGGATCCTTGGGGGTGGCGGAGCCGTGGCGGATCTGGAGCCAGCTCTCGACCTGCGACTGCAGCTGGATGGCCTCGGGCTTCGTCGGGCCGGGCGAGCACAGGAGCAGCGCGGTGATCTCGCGATCGAGTGAGTACTGCTCGAAGAGGAACGTGAGCTTGCCGCGCTTGTAGACCTCGATCGCGTTCTCCAGCTTGCCGGTGTTGAGCTCGGCGGGGCCGAAGCCGTTGATGCCCTTCAGCGCCCGACCGCCCGGGAAATCAAGGAGATCGGCCTTGTCGAGCAGCGAGCCGGGGACCGACTTGAGAGGCAAGCGGATCTCGGCGATCAGCGCCGCGAGCACGCCGGGATCGAGCGCGACGTCGCGCGGCGAGGGCTCCGCGGTGGTGGCCATCACCACCGTGCGCGAGGTTCCAAGCGCGTTGAGGCACGAGGCGTCGATGACGCTCGGGGCGTCGCTCGAGGCGCGCACGTGCGCGAGCGAGATCTCGACGGCCTCGACGTGGCCGAGCTGCTCGGTGCCCTGCAGGAGCGTGCGCATCAGCGCGTCGATGTCCTTCGCGTAGCCCGGTCCGCCCCACAGCAGCGAGAAGACGAGCGCCCAGCCGGCGGCGCTCTGGATGTCGGCGCCGATGCCGGTGCGGAGCGCGGGATGGCGACGCAGCTCGTTGAGGTACGGGTGCCGGTCCTGGTACTTGCGCGTGAGGTCGAGCCACACCGTGTCCCACGCGCGCGCGTAGATCGCGGGCGCCGCGGGGCCGGCCTGGAGGCGTGCCTCGCGCAGCGTGCGCTCGACGCGGTCGACGTCTAGCGGGGGAGACGTGCACTCCACGAGGAAGCCCGTCGCCATGGCCTCGAGCACGCCCTCGAGCGGCAGGAGCTCGCAGTAGAAGTCGCCTTTGCGGAGGCTCTGCGCGCTCGCCGACGCCGTGAAGCGCGTCACGGTGCCGGTCGACTCGACGCCCTTTGCGGGATTTATCTCCTTGAGAAAGTCGACCTCGCGATCGCGCGCCATCACCTTGAGCGAGCCGAGCTCGTGCGAGAGCAGCGCGCCGACGAGGAACGACTTGCCGGCTTGCGAAGGGCCGAAGAGCCCGACGCTCTGCCGCCGCCCCCACGCCCGCCGCAGCTTGCGCGTGCGCAGCGCGAGATCGCGGAGCACGAGCCCTTCCCCTTGCGCCTCCGCGTTCCCGGCAATCGCGCCCTCGGCCTCACCGATCGCCGTCTCGAGCGTAGAAATCACGTCAGACATCGGAGGCCCTCTCGGAGCTGTGAGCTGTCAGCTGTCGGCTAATGAACATGCCACTTGCCCGACCTGTCTTGCCACTCCACGCCGACGCCCTGGAACGTCTTGTTCGGTGCGAGCCACACGTCGAAGCGCTTGCCGCGGGCCTCGCTGCGCGTGACGCGATCGTTGCCCGACGAGATGCGCCACTTCGTGGCCTCGGCCTGGAAGTGACGGCGGTGAGGGCCCTTCTTCGCGGTCGCGAGCTGGCCGCCCGGCGCGCCGCCGAAGGTGACGGTGACCTTGCCGCCGGGGACCGGCTTGCCATCGGGGCCGATCTCGATGTCGCTGTCGGTATCGTCGTTGTCGTCGTCGTCGTCGTCGGAGGCGGTGCTGCCGTCCTTGCCGGCATCCTTGCCGCCGTCCTTGCCTGCGTCGCCCGACGCGTCGGCCATCGCGTCACCTGCGGCGTCCGCGCCGCTCGCGTCCGCTCCGGCATCGCCGAGCCCCGCGGCATCGCCGCCTTCACTCGCGCCGTCGCCTGCCGCCGCGCCGTCGCTCGCGCCGTCGGCCGAGGCCTCTGCGCCGGCCTCGCCGCCGTCGGGGTTACCGAGCTTGGTCTGCTCGTCGCACGCCTTCAGAAAGAGGACCGCGAGCAGGACGAGCGCGATCGCGATCAGCGCGAAGAGCGGCCACATCCACCAGGCGCGCTTCTTCCCGTCGTCCTTCTTGTCTTTCTTCTCGTCCTTCTTCTCGTCCTTGCGGGGATCGGCGGCGGTGGTCGCGGCGGCGACGCCCGGCGCGACCGCGGCGAGCGCGGAGACGCTGCCGGCGGCGACGCCCGCGGTGGCGAGCGCCTTGCCCCAGTCCTCGTAGCCGAAGACGTACTCGGCGCGACCTGCCATGGAGCGCGGTGACGCACCCCAGTTGATCACGTGGAGCTTCTTGTTCTCCGGCGAATAGAAGTAGCTCGCGCCGCCCTCGGCATCGACCGACGGAACGGTGAAGGCCGCCTTGTACTTGTCGAAGCCGCTGTCGGGCGTCGCGAAGACCTTCGCCACGCGCGCGAGGGCAGCCTGGAACTCGGTCACCGCCGCGGCGACGTCGGCCGGGTACAGGGCCTGCGCCTGATCGAGTGGCAGGAGGTTCGAGAGATCCCAGCGCACCGTGACGGGCAGGCTGTCCGAGCCCTCGGTCTCCGGGACGAGCAGCCGCCCGTCGAAGAACTTCGGTTCGTTGAGATCGACCGCGAGCTTCCAGATGGAGACGCCGCCGACGAGGTTGGGGAGCCAGGTCGCAGGGGCCCCGGCGTCTCCGCCGGGGGGAGAAGGATGACCGTCGTTCTTGCTGCCGCTGCTCACGTCACGACCTGCGCTTTCGCCTTCACGGCATTGTTCGTCGCCACGCGACAGAGGAACGAGGCCGGACGCAGGATGCGCGAGGCCGTGGGATCGGAGTCCGCGGTGCGCTCGTGCACCTGCGAGTCGAACACCTTTGCATGATCGATGGTCTCGAAGCGCACGCGTTCGAGCTCCGTGCTCATCATCGTGGCGAGCAGCGGCGCGGCCTTCGCCACGACGTCGGCGTCGAGCTTCGCGTCGTGCGCGAGGAGATAGAGCTGGCGGCTCACCTCGAAGCCGACGCGCAGCTTGGCTTCCGCATCCATCACGGCGCGGAAGAAGAAGTTGAGGCCGCTCGCGAACGTGAACGCGAGGTCGGCCGCGTGGGCCTTCGGTCCTTCGTCACCGTCATGCGTGAGCAAGGAGCCGAGCTCCGAGAAGAGGAGGCGGAGCGGGAACGTCCGGTCCTGGGGCCGGGCGCCGAGGATGGTGTCGTCGAGGATGTCGCCGAGGACGATGCGGGTGAGGAGCTTCTGCGTGCCGCCGTTGGCCGTCGCGTCCCGGGCTGCCGTCGCCGTGCCGCCGCCGCCGCCTCCGCTCGCGATCGGCTCCACGGCCCTCGCCAGCTGCCGGGCGAAGTCCGTGCGCTCGATCACGGAGAGCACGGCCTGCTTGATGCGCTCCTCGTCCATGCTCTCTCCGCTGCCTTTCACGACCGCTTTACGTCGAAGACCCCGGTATCGAGCCAGTATTTGTCGTACGCCGCGGTTTTCAAGGACAGAACGAAGTCGGTCGGCTCGAACGAGTAGTGATTGCGTTGGCTCGTTACTTTCCCGACCGCGATGTTGCCGTCGCGGCCGAGATCGAACGTGATCGACACGCGATCTTCGAGCAGCGCCGCCTCGACATCGGGGTTCGCCGGCCTCACCTCGAAGAGCGGCGAGCCTTCCATCTCCTGCGAGTCGACGTTCCGGAAGCCCACCCGCATGCCGTGCGTGTACACGAACGCCTGGCTCGATGGGCCGTTCCGGAACAGCTCGTTGGCGCGCGCGATGTGCGGTTCGGTGTCCTGGTAGAGGCCGTAGATCGGCTTGTCGGGCGCAGGGGTGA
>JAYTHX010000052.1:0-6817 GCA_043732195.1 Polyangiaceae bacterium | reverse complement strand
GATCCCGAACCCAAAGGAGACGCGAACCGAATGAGCCCAAGACGGCCGATCCTCATGGTCATCGACTGTGACCCGAGCAGCCTCCGCGCGATCGAGAGGATGCTCCGCCCGACCTGCCTCGTCATCGAGCTCTCGGACGCGCGCGCCGCGCTGGCGCGCATCGACGCCGGCGAGCAGGTCGACGGGATCCTCTGCGACCTCGACCTCCGCGAGATGTCGGGCTCCGAGTTCTATCGCGCGCTCTACCAGCGCGATGCGCGCCTCGCATCGCGAACCGTCTTCATGACCGCGATGGACGCCCCTCCGCCCGCGGTCGGCAATCCGATCCTGGCGAAGCCGTTCGTGCCCGGTGCGCTGCGAACGGTCGTCGACGGCCTCTTCACGGCCGTCGCTGCCGCTCCTTCGTGAAGATCACGCCACGCTCAGTCTTCGCCCTTGTCCCAGTCGATACCGTAGAGCTCGCGCTTCTTCAGCAGGTCGCGGAGGTGATGCCGCGCGAGCTCGGCCTCGCGCGAGGCGAGCGAGACGTTGCCGTTGCACCTGCGCATGAGCGCCGCGAGGTACGAAGACTCGAAGCGCTCGATGGATCGCTCCTTTGCAGCCTTGAAGGGGCCGGAGAGATCGAGCGGGCTCCGCTCGTCCGCCGTGCCGCGGAAGCCGAAGCCTTCGCCCGCGACGTCGGCCCGACGGATCACGCTGTCCTGCGCGAGCGCGGCGGCTCGCTCGAGCGCATTCCGGAGCTCGCGCACGTTCGCTGGCCAGGGGTAGGTCGCGAGCTGGCGCATCGCCTCCTCGTCGATCGACAGACCCTCGTTACCCGTGGCCGCGAGCAGCTTCGCGGCCAGGAGCGGGATGTCCTCCATCCGGTCGCGGAGCGGCGGCACGAAGATGCGAACCTGCGCGAGCCGCAGGTACAGGTCTTCCCGGAACTGGCCGTGCTCGATGTCGTGGCGGAGGTCGCGGCTGGTCGCGGCGAGCACGCGCACGTCGACCTTCGAGGCGAGGTGACCGCCGCTGCGCGTGAGCTCCTGCCGCTCGAGCAGCCGGAGCAGCTTCGCCTGCGAGGCCGGCGAGAGCTGGCCCACCTCGTCGAGGAAGACGGTGCCGCCGTTCGCCGCCTCGAAGAGGCCAGGTGCTCCTTCGACCGTGGGCGTCTTCTCCTGGCCGAACAGCGCGGCGTCCGCGATCGCCGGCGGAAGAGACGTGACGTCGATGACCACGAGCGGGGCGCTCGCCCTCGGGGAGCGGGCGACCACGGCGCGCGCCATCTCCTCCTTGCCCGTGCCGGCCTCGCCCTGGAACAGGAGGCTGAGCGGCTTCTTCGCGACGCGCTCGAGGGTCGCGAAGATCTCGCGCATCGCCGTCGACGCGCCGACGAGCTCACCGAAGGACGACTCCGGGCTGACCGCGGCATGCGCGACGTCGTCCTCGGTATCGACGCGCAGGAGCGTATCGCCGACGAGGATCTCCGCGCCCGGGGCCAGCTGCGCGTCCGTGATGCGATGGGGACCGAGCCACGTCCCGTTCGTGCTCCCGGCGTCCCGCAGGTGGATGCGGTCGCCGACGCGCCGCAGCTCGAGGTGCACGCCGCTCACGCGCGCATCGTCCAGCACGAGGTCGTTCGTCGAATGGCGACCGATGGTCGCGATCGCGCGCGTCATCGCCGTCGCGCGGCCGGCCCCCGGGCCGGATACGGCCGTGATGCGCGGAACGGCCGTCGCGGGCTCCGGCGCGAGCCCCGTGTTCACCTCGGTGTCGCCGCGATTGATTTTTTCGGACATGAGATTCTCCGCTATCCTACTCCGATGCGCTTGCGTAGAACGACCGCGACCATCGGGTTGGTCGTCGTGGCGCTTTGCTGCGGCGGTCGAGCGCGCGCCCAGACGCCAGCCGACCTCGCGACCGGCCGCCAGGTCTTCGCGGAGGCCCTCGCGGACGAGGAGCATGGCCGGTATGCGGACGCCGTGGCCAAATACAAGCGGGTCCTCCTCGTCCGGGACACACCGAACATCCGCTACCGCATCGGTTCGTCGCTCGAGCACCTCGGGAAGCTCGTGCAAGCGCTCGACGCCTACGAGGCGGCGGTCCGTGTCGGCACCGCGAGCGGGACGAGCGCCGACGCCGCCGTCGTGCGCGCCGCCCAGGACCGGATCGCGGTCATCACACCGAAGATCGCGCACGTCACGCTCCGCCTGGCCTCACCCCCGCCCGGAACGGAGGTCACCGTCGACGGCGAGCCGGCAGCGGCCCCGAGCGCGACCCCTGGCGCGAGCGATCGCGCCGTCGATCCCGGCTCGCACGTGGTCGCCGCCACCGCGCCGGGCCGGCGGCCCTTCCGGTCGACGGTCGACATGACCGAAGGAGCGCGCGTGGAGCTGCCGATCGCGCTCGAGCCGCTGGAGGCGGCGCCGGCGCCCGACCTCATCGTCGTCACCCATCCCTACCGGACCGCGGGTATCGTCACGGCCGCCGCGGGCGGGGCGCTCCTCATCGGCGGCGCCGTCGTCCTGGCGCTCCGGCGCAGCACCATCGGCGATCTCGAGGATGCCTGCCCGGCGGGCGCCTGCCCGTCTTCGCGTCGTGACGACCTCCAGAGCGCGCACGACCGTGCGCAGACCGAAGGGCCGCTCGGGGTGGCCCTCGTGGCCACCGGCGCCGCCGCCGTTGCCGCTGGCGTCGTGCTCGCGCTCCTCGCCGGGAGCGAGAAGGCGCACGAGGCGCGCCTCGTTCCGGTCCCCATCGCTCGCGGCGCGGTCCTCGTGCTCGGTGGGGCCCTCTGATGGGCGCGCCGCGCGCCTGGAGCGTCGCGCTCGCAGCCACGGTCGGGGCGCTCGGCTTCGCGTGCGCCGCGGGCTGCGAGGCGGTTCCCGACATCTACTTCGTCGACGATGCGCGCGCCGACGGCCCGGCGGGCGATGGCGGCAGCTCGGGAGCGCTCGACTCGGGCGCCGCCGATGCGTCACCGACGACGTGCGCTGCCCCTTCTCCCGGCGCTGGCGCCACCTGCTGCGGGACGGCCTGGTGCACGCCGGCCGCCGGGACGGCCTGCACGCCCACGAACTGCGCGGAATGCGAAAAGACGCCGTGCCCGACGGGTGACCTCTGCTGTGCGAAGCCGCAGGGCGCGCTGTGCAAGAAGACCTGTCCCTGAAATGCGCTAGAATCGAAGCAGCATGACGGCTGCGGCTCGTACCGGTGCGACGAGGGTGCTCGAGCCCGGCGCGTGCATCGGACGGAAGCTCGAGGTGGTGCGGCGGCTCGGCGAAGGCGGTATGGGCACGCTTTGGGTCGCGCGCAACCTCACCACCGAGGCGGAGGTCGCGATCAAGGTCCTCCGCCCGCAGCGCGCGGACGACCGCGACCTGCACGCGGCCGAGCGGTTCCGTCACGAGGCGAAGCTCGGCGCGATGCTCGCGCATCGCAACATCACGCGGGTCTACGATCTCCTCGAGGACGAGGAGGGCTCGCTGGTCCTCGTCATGGAGCTGCTGCGCGGCGAGACGCTCGAGGCGGCCTCTCTCGCGCGCGGCGTCTTCTCGGGGAGGGACGCGATCGCCATCATGGTGCCGATCCTCGGCGCCCTGCAGCACGCGCACGAGCACGGGGTGGTGCACCGCGACCTCAAGCCGTCGAACATCTTCCTCCACACCGACCCCGACGGCCACGAGACGCCGAAGCTGCTCGATTTCGGGATCGCGAAGATGCGCGGCTCGTCGGTGACGACGCAGGCGGGCAACGTGCTCGGAACGCCCAGCTACATGTCGCCCGAGCAGGTGCGCGCGAGCGCGAAGACCGACGGGCGGAGCGATCTATTCAGCGTCGCGACCGTCCTCTACGAGCTTCTCACCGGGGAGAATCCGTTTCGCAACGACGCGCCGTCGGCGACCCTCGCGCAGGTGCTCGAGCTCGAGGTCGACCCCGACCCGCGCATCGAGCCGCGCGTCTGGCTCGAGCTCCGGCGCGCGCTCTCGAAGAAACCTTACCAGCGTCACGAGTCCGCTGCGGCCTTCGCCACGGCGCTCTGCGATGCGATCGGCGAGCCGCTCCCGGCCTCGCTCCGGCTCGCCGGGCCGTCGCGCAGCGATCCGAAGATCGTGCTGGACGTCGCCGTCGCCGAGGCCGCCGCGTCGAGGGTCGTCACGGAGCCGCCGGGCGTGCCGAAGCGTCGTTCCCGCCGTTCGGTCGCCGTCTACGGAGCCGCGCTCCTGCTCGCCATAGGCGGCGTGAGCCTCGCGATCGCCGCGCCGCGAAGCGCGCCGCTCGCGCGCGCGCCCTCGGCCTCCGCGCCCGTGACGACCCACGAGCCGCTGCCTACCGCCTCCTTGCCCACCCCGGAGCTGCCCGTCTCCGCCCCCCCGAGCGCGACTCCTGCACCCTTGGCCCCGGAGGTCGGTGGGTCGCGGCAGGCCGTGCCCTCGCGGGTCCCCGTCCGTCGTCCGCCCGCGATCGCCGCGCCGCCAGCGCAGCGGTCGGCGAGCCCGACCAGCTCCATCGCGCGCACTCCCGGGTTCTAGTCTCCTACTGCACGGCCACCCGCGTCTTGCAGCCGAAGGCGATGGCGACCTTGCCGGTGGTGGCGGCGCGCGCCTCGCCGCACGCCGAGGAGCAGAGCAGGATGCGCCTCGGCGCGGCGACGTCGTCGTAGCGCCAGCCCGCGGCGCTCGTGCACTCCTTGCTGTAGCCGAGCACCTTCTCGGTGCCGTCGGCTTGCTCGAGCACGACGTTCACCGCGTAAGGGTCGAGCTCCTGCCCCGCCGGGGCGGGGGGGATGGAGAAATCACACGACACCTCGGCGCGCCGGATCGACGCGAGCGCCGTCACGATGTCGGTCTTCGTCTTCGTGGGATCGGAGGTGTCGACGATCACCGCGCTCTTCGTCCCGCCGGCGCTGGCGATGGCGTTGAGCGCCTCGAGTTTCGCGCCCACGCCGATCACGTAGGTCGGCACCGCGGGCGAGCCCGTGAAGGCCGACTGCGCTGCGGCCGCGGCGTGCGCGACGTCGTTGTCCTGGCAGCCGGGCACGAACGCGTTCTGCGCCGCGTCCCAGAACCCGGGCTCGCCGTCGCTGACGAGCACCACCGCGGTCTTGTCGCCCGGGCGGTCCGTCGCCACCTGCCTCGCGTAAGCGATGGCGCCGCGCAGCGCCGGGAGCGTCGGCGTGCCGCCGCTCGGATGCGTGGCGTCGATGGCCTGGGTGAAGGCCGCGTCCGACGCGCTGGTGAGCGCGACGGTCGGCTGCGCGTAGGGATACGCGCACGTCGTCTCGATGGTGTCGTCGTTCAGCGGGAAGAACTGCAGGCTGGCGCGCAGCGTCTTCGAGTAGCCATCGGCGAAGAACTCCTTGAGGCCCGTGCCCACCGGGATCCACTTCTTGGCCGGATCGAAGCCGGTGGCGGCGTCGCCCATGCTGCCGGACTTGTCGTAGATGAAGACGAGGTTGGTCGGCACGAGCTCGGCGCTCGCGACCTCGCTCACGCAGGCGGATGCGGTGCCTTTGGGTCCGATCTCGCCGATCGACGAGCCCGGCGGCACGTCGCTCCCGGGCGGGTCGCCCGCCGCGGTGTGAGCACCGAACGTCGACTCCGCGTCGCTTCCACACGCCGCCAGGCCGAGGCCCAGCGCGATCGCCAGCAGCTGTCGCTTGGTCATGGGTATTCTCCTCACGGCTCGAGGGAGACCCACGCCGGCAGCGGCGAGCTCACCGCGGGATGGCCGCCGTTCGAGGGATGGATCTGGATGTTGCCGCCGACGAGCTCGCCGCGCGTCTCGTAGACCACCGCGCCGGAGACCTTCGCGGTCGGGTCGGCCATCTTGCGGAGCGTGAAGTGGTAGCTGTCCGCGTCGTGGGCGCCGCCGCCCTTCGCGGAGGTGTTGCCGGGCTCGCCGTGATCCTCGGCGACGACGTCAAACCAGAAGCCGTCGCTCCACGTGGCGTTCGCGGCCGTGCGCCACTGCGCGTGTCCTCCGAAGTAGACCTGATTCGCGACGAGACCTTTCTTGCCGCCCGGCTGGCCGGGGCCGGAGCCACCAGTGGTGCGGCACGAGATGTATTCGGGGCGCCCGAGCGCGTGATTGCCGGTGCCGTGATCGACGTGGTTCCAGTGGCCGCTCACGTCACCGCGCTTCATCGGCTTCGCGTTGCCGCCGAAGTTGTCGTGTCCGTCGGCGGCCGCCGCCGGAACGAGGCTCGCGGCCTCGATGAAGCCTCCGCCCGTGACCCAGCAACCGCCCTCGCTCGGAGGCACGCAGTCCGCGGCGCCGTCGCCGTCCGCGACGCACGCTCCGCAGGTCGAGGGATGCGCGCCCTTCGTGCAGGCCGGGGTGGAGACGCACGACCGGTTGCCGTGGCCGTCCTTCGTGCAGGAGAAGTCCTTGCCGCCGCCACCGCCGCCACCGCCACCGCCGCTCGAGCTACTGGCGCCACCCGAGCCGCTACTCCCTGAGCTGCTGGCGCCGCCGCCGTTCGTGCTCGCGTCGTTTTTCTTCGTCTGGCCCGGCGGCGAGCACACGGGCTTCCCGCAGTCTGCCGTCCCTCCCGACGCGCCATCCGTCGACGATGTGCCGTCCGTGGTGCCTCCGCAGTACTCGAGGTCGGGGACGAAGGCGCACTCGTCGATGCCGCCGGTGCCGTCGGTGGGTGTCGTTCCGTCCGTGGTCCCACCGCCCGTCGTGCCGTCCGCGGTGCCGCCGTTCGTCGTGCCGGTGCTGCCTGCAGGGGGGCACTCGGGGTTATCGTTGCCCGGCGGACAGAGGTAGACGCTGCCGTCCGTGGTGGCGGTCGTCGTACCGTCGGTCGTGCCGCCTGTCGTGCCGCCTG
>JAYTHX010000051.1:0-6836 GCA_043732195.1 Polyangiaceae bacterium | reverse complement strand
CTTTTTTTCGCGGCGCACACCGCACATCTCCCCTTGGCTCGCCCCCTGCACTTGCGAACCACGTCCGCATGAAAAGGAGAGTCACCATGCATCGTTCGAGCGTGTTTCGACCCATGAGCCTTCTCCGAGGCCTCGCCGTCGGCGGTGCCGTCACCATCGTCGTCAGTGCGTGCAGCGACGGATCCTCGTCCGTCGACGCCACGGCCCGTTCCACCGATGCGCTCGCGGGCGAATCCACGCTCTGGGACGCCACGGCGAAACCTGCGAACCCGAGCAACAGCGACTCCGCTCCCGTCGAAGTCGGCGTTCGGTTTCACGCCGACGTCGCGGGCAAGTTGAACGGTGTTCGCTTTTACAAAGGGACGACCAACACGGGGACGCACACCGGGCATCTCTGGTCGACGTCGGGCGCATTGCTCGGGAGCGCGACGTTCGCGAACGAGACGACGTCGGGTTGGCAGACGGTGCGCTTCGCGTCGCCCATCGCGCTCGCGGCCGGGACCACGTACGTCGCTTCGTACCATACGAACGTCGGCCAATACGCGAGCACCGAAAGCTACTTCACCGGCAAGGGCGTCGACCACGCACCGTTGCATGCACCGGCCGACGGCGCGGGCGGAGCCAACGGCGTGTACCACGACGGCAACTCTGGATTTCCTGATCAGACGTACCGCGGAAGCAACTACTGGGTAGACGTCGTCTTCGCGGCGAACGGCACGAGCTCCACGGATGCGTGCACGCCGGCGACGGACAGCGGGACGCCGTCGACCGACAGTGGGATCACGCCGACCCCGGACGCGGGACCGACCGCGTGCACCGGCGCCGCGCAGACACCAGGCGGTAGCGACGGATCGGGTGGCTGCTTCCCCGGACCGAACAACACCGGCGTACCGGCCGGCACCACGCTGACGGCGTACACCGGTCCGTGCACGATCACCGCTGCAAACACGGTCATCGACGCGAAGACGATCAATTGCGATCTCGCGATCGAGGCCGCGAACGTGAAGATCACGCGCTCGAAGATCACGGGCTCGGTCGCGACCGACGAGAATTCGACGGGCTACTCGTTCTCGATTTCGGACAGCGAGGTCGACATTGGAAATCGCGCAGGGACCGGCGTCGGCGCCGTGAACTTCACGGCCACGCGCGTGCACGTCACGGGCGGCAATCGCTCGATGAACTGCTGGCACGATTGCCTCATCACCGACAGCTACGTGCACGGTCAATTCCGCGACTCCACCGGCGTCTACCACGAGAGCGGAATGCGCATGGGCCAGTCGGCCACCATCCGCCACAACACGATCATCTGCGACGCGCCCGATGTTCCGCCCGACGCTGGCTGCTCCGCCGACCTCACCGGCTACGGCGATTTCGGACCGGTGCAGAACAACCTCATCGAGAAGAACTTCTTCGGGGCCACGACCGGCGGCTACTGCACCTACGGCGGCTCCTCCCAGGGAAAGCCTTACTCGTCGGCGACGAACCACATCACGTTCAACGGCAACGTGTGGCAGCGCGGGACGCGGCTGAGCGACAAGGGCACGAAGGTGTGCGGCTACTACGGATCGAACACCTCGTTCGACCCCTCGCTGCCCGGCAACACCTGGTCGAACAACAAGTTCGACGACGGCACCACCGTCGCCTCGTCGAATTGACGAGCGCGCGAGAACACGGGAATCGTCGGTGCGGCGTGGTGTAAAGTAACGGCGTGCGCAAAGCGCATCTATACTTCGTGATGATGCGTTCGATGAAATCGCGAGGGTTCGCCTACGGCAGCGTAGGTGCCCTCGCGACTCTCGTTTGTTCGTGCCTCCTCACCGCCGATTTGCATCGACTCGACAGCGAGACCAACAGCCCGGTTGCAAGCTCCGAGGCGGGCACCTCGATCGAGGGTGGGACCGGCGACGGCACGGGCGGAGGTTGCTCCGCCGACATGGTGACGATCACGGGGGTGAAGGGCGCGTCGGGAACGTTCTGCGTCGACGCGTACGAAGTGTCGGTCGCGGACTACCGCGCGTTCGTTGCAAGTGCGCCGGATCCGGCCACGCACGATCAAGGTTCTCTTTGCACTTGGAACACGACGTTCAATCCGTCGACCACCGGCGGATGCACCTCGTACGATCTGGCAGCGGTGAATCGCGAAGCACCGATCGCGTGCATCGATTGGTGTGATGCGCACGCGTACTGCGCTTCGGTCGGCAAGCGCCTCTGTGGAAATCTCGACGCCTCCCGTCCCACGAACCCGCTGCGAGACGGCACCAACGGGGGCGACGGCGACTTCGCGACGAGCGAGTGGTACGCGGCCTGCTCGGCAGACGGCACGAAGCTGTACCCATACGGCAACGATGCCGACGTCGCCGCGTGCGTCGATCGCGCGTCAGGTCCGCAAGCGAGAGGCACGACGACTTGCGAAGGGGGCTACCCCGGTCTCCACGACATGAGCGGCAACGTCGCGGAGTGGGACAACACGTGCCAGAGTGGCGCCGCGCCGGAGGCCGATGGTTGCCGTGCACGTGGCGGCGCGTTCTGGGCCGCGAACGATCCGCCGAAGACCGACTTGCTCCGGTGCGACAGCATCCAGGGCGGCAACCGCGCGAGCGCTTACAACGATCGCGGATTTCGCTGCTGCAAGACCCCGTGACTCAGCGCCGCGCGGGGGAATGCGAGAGAAAAAAGTAAGTCGCGAGCGCGGCACTCACGAGGCCGAGGCCGAGCGAGACGTCAGCGACGGTGTACAACGTGCGAACGGAGTCGACGCGGTTGCTCGCGCAGCGAGGTGCGCACTCGCCCTCGAGCTTGCTATCCAGGGATTTCCCCGCGAGCCCAAAGCCGACGAAGGATCCCACCGCGACGACGGCGATGCCGCCGAACACCCAGCCGGAGGTTGGCGAGGCCGTCGCGTGCTCGGATTCGACGGACTCGGCACGGCTCGATTTGGGCCCATCGAAGCGCACGACGACGCGCCGGCCCTGCTCGCCTTCGCGCACGACCACGTCGAGTGTTTGGGCGCCGGCAGCGCGCTCGAAGGACAAGGTGTGGCGACCCGGGTTCACGACGAACGCCCGACCTTCGAGCCGAGGCTGCACGACGACGCCGTCGACGAGGACGCGCAGATCGAAGATCTCCACCCCGGAGTCGTCGCGCGCTTCGATGACGAGGCTCGATTGGCGCGCGCGAAGAGGTGTCAGCCATCCGATGCACTCCGAGCGGAGAACCGCGGGGCACGCGTCGTTCGCGCAGGTCGAGGCTTGTTCGAGCGCTTCGATCAGCTTGCCACTCTTGTCGAGTCGCTGCGTGGCTTCGTAGGCATCAGCACACCGGCCCTTGTCCGGCGCGTCGGCATTCGCGGATCCGCTGCGGAAGACGACGAGCGGAGCGAGCACGAGCGCGATGGCGGTGCCGACACGACGACGGTGCGTCACAAGCATTCTCGCTTCGGGATCTTCACGCCGTTCGCGTCGATACGAAAGGGCTCGCGGCACGTGTCGCTCGCTGAAGCGGGTTTCGTGCCACGCGATCCGCGCGCCGCTCCGTGCGGTCGACTGCTCTTTGGATTCGCGGGCGCGGCGACGGCGATCGTCGACCCGACGGGTACGGGCTCGATCGCTGCGGGCTCGGGCACCGCAGCCACTGCGGGCAGCGCAGGCGTGGCGATGTCCGCGCTCGGCGCGAGGACAGCGGTCGGCTTGGTGCGCGACACGACAGCGCCGATCCCCGCGACCGCGATCCCCGTGAAAAGAAGGCCCGCCACGACGATCGGTACGACGCGTGCGCGTCCTCGAGCGGCGTTCGGAGGGAGCGGAACCATCGCAGTCGCGGCCGCGATGACCGTGGGCTCCGCCGCCTTTGGCGTGACTTCGGACGACGCATGAAGCGCTGCTGTCTTCCGCGCGCGAAGGTGATCGGGAGCGAGACGCGCGCACCACTCGGCGACCGCGGACGGAGGTGCGGACGAGACAGCGGCCTCCACCGCGTGCGCCATCGCGAGCGCGGTCGGGAACCGGTCGCTCGGATCACGCCGCATGGCGCGCAGAGCAATTTCACCGAGGCTCGTCGCAGGTGCGGACGCTCGCTCGACGGCGGGATCGACGATGCGCTCGTCACGGGCGAGCTCCTCTTTGATCGTTCCGAACGAAGCGGCGGCGCGGAGACGTCGACCCGCGAGGAGCTCCCACAGCATCACTCCGACCGCGAAGAGATCGGCGCGCCGATCGACGGCGCCTCGTTCGAGCTGTTCGGGCGCGATGTACGAAGGCTTGCCTTTGACCGAGCCCTCCTTCGTCATCGTCAAGCGGTCGCTCGCCGTCGCGATACCGAAGTCGAGGATCTTCACGACGCCGCTCTCGTCGACGATCACGTTGGGCGGCGACATGTCGCGATGGACGATCGCGAGCGCCTTGCCGTGCTCGTCGTGCGCGTCGTGCGCCGCGTGCAAGCCATGAAGCATGCCGATCACGACGGCCGAGACGATCGCCTCGGGGACGACCTCGTCGCGCGCGATCGCCGCCTTGAAGAGGACGTCGAGCGAGACGCCTACGACGTAGTCCATCACTAGCAAGAACTCGCCGTCCTCGCGGACGACGTCTTGCGTTGACACCACGTTCGGATGGCGGATGTGGGCGGTGAGGCGCGCCTCGTCGAGCAGCATCGCGGAGAACTCGGGATCGCGCGCGAGATCGGGATGGAGGCGCTTGACCGCCACCGCCTTGGAGAATCCGGCCCAGCCCTCCATGCGCCCAGCGTAGACGCGCGCCATGCCGCCCGATCCGATGAGCTCGCTGAGCACATAGCGGCCGACGACGGCGTTCGAGCGATCCATGTTCTCCACGAAGTATAGCGGTTATTTGCGGGGACGAGGCACGCCGTACTGGTCGAGCCGCGAGAGCAGGGTGCGGCGCGAGATGCCGAGCGCTTTCGCGGCGCGGGTCTGGTTTCCGGCACATTGCTCGAGCGTCTCGAGGATGCGCCGTCGCTCGAGCGCGTCGATGTCGTCGCGCAGGGGTGCATCGCCGCGGGGTGAACCACGGGCGTCGCCACGTGGTGCATCGCGTGCGTCCCCACGCGCAGAGTCTCGCACTTCGCCGCGCGTAGCTTCGCCGCGCAACGAGCTCGGCGCGACGCTGTCCCGGTTCACGTGATCGACGACGGAGCCGGAGACCGCGAGCGTGTCGAACACGATGCTCTCGGGACCTATGGTTGGGCCTTTCGACGTCAAGGCGGCGCGCTCCATGACGTTCCTCAGCTCGCGGATGTTGCCAGGCCAATCGTAGGTGCCGAGACGCGTCTGCGCCGATGTCGAAAGCGACGGCGGCGATCCGCGGCCGCTGCGTTGGCAAGCGAGCGCGATGAACAGCTCGGCAAGCGCGACGATCTCTTCGCGGCGATCACGAAGTGGTGGCACGCGCACGACTGCGCCGGCGAGGCGGTAGTAGAGGTCGGAGCGGAAGCGGCCGTCGGCAATGAGGGTCTCGATGCTGCGGCTCGTGGCGCTCAAGAAGCGCACATCGATGGGGCGCGGCTTGAGCGCGCCGACGCGCTGCACTTCGCGATCTTCGAGCGCGCGCAGGAGCTTCGACTGCATCGCGACGGTGAGCTCGCCGACCTCGTCGAGGAGCACGGTGCCGCCCGTCGCGGCTTCGAAGAGACCCATCTTCGCGCTCTGGGCGCCGGTGAAGGATCCGCGCTCGTGCCCGAAGAGCTCACTCTCGAGAAGCGCGTCGGGGAAAGCTGCGCAATTCAGGCGCAAAAACGGGCCATTTCGCCGCGTCGAGATCGCGTGAACGTGCGCCGCGATGACGTCCTTGCCGACACCGGTCTCTCCCAAGAGGAGGATCGAGATCTCGCCGACCGCCATCGGCTCGAACGCGTCGTAGAGCGCTCGCATCGTAGTGCCCACGACCTTGGCGTTGGTCGACGTGCGCGCTGCCGCCGACGAGGCCTGCGCGTCCGGCACGTCGCGCGCGGGCTGAGGAGCCGTCACGACGAGGTGAGTCGTGCCGACGTCGATCGATTCACCCGACGCGATCACGCGACGCTCACCGCGCGCGAGACGTTCACCGCGTACTTTGGTGCCGTTGGCGCTTCCGAGATCTTCGATCGTCACGCGACCATCGGCGATCTCGAGCGCAGCATGATGCCGCGATACCGACGCATCCTCGACGCGCACCTCGCATTCGGGAGCCCGCCCGACGACGAGACGTCCGCGAGCAGGAAGCTCACGCGTGATCGCACCGCCTTGCCACACGACCATGACGCGCCCACTGCGCGCGAGCGTCGGCGCCGATTCGTCGAGGACGACCGAAGCCGTCGGCGGGAGAGGTGGGTCGAAGGGGCGAGGCAAAGGGCGTCTCGGATTTGAGGGAGCCCGCTCATTCTACGCGAACATGTGCGCGGGCTTGGGTCCACGCGCGCGGGAGCCTGGAAGTGCCGGTTCCTTCAGCGGTCGCCACGCTACGGACACGCGGAACCGCCGATCGGCGCCCGCGCGATCGAGGAGGAATCTCAGAGCTGCGAAACCGTGAGCACGGACGCGGCTTTGCCCGGCTTGCCGTCGTTCGTCGAGGGCGCGCCGCCAAGACCACCGGCACCGAATGCGCCCACTACAATCGCAGCGAGTGAGACGGAATCGAGATCGATCGTGCCTCCGCTCGAGAGCACGCCAGTGGAGATGCCTCCGGCACCGCCTGCGCCAGCGCCTCCGGTTCCGCCGTTGCCGCCGTTGCCACCGTTGCACGCGGTGCCTGCACGGTTTCCGCCGTTGCCGCCACTCTGCCCGATCGCTCCGCCGACGCCGACGCCCCCCTTCTTTCCGTCGCCCGCGAGGAAGTCACTCTCCA
>JAYTHX010000050.1:0-19349 GCA_043732195.1 Polyangiaceae bacterium | reverse complement strand
TGGTCTTGACCTCGCGGTCACGCACCGGGATCGTGCACTTGTTGATGTTCGTGTCGCACTGCGAGCCCGTCACGCCGGCGTAGCCGGTGGCGGCGTTGGCGCAGGCGTCGGCCGTGCCGTCCTTGTCCGTGTCGTCGTTGCTCGCGCACGATGCCGTCTGGTGGCTCTTCGCCCAGATGTTGTGCATCGAGTAGAATGTGCGGGTCAGCGCGTCGGTGTAGCCGTACTGCGGGTCCCACGCCGTGATCGGCGGGGCGCCGTACTCGCGGTTGAACGTGTTGCCAGCGTTACCCCAGTTACCGATGATGTCGCGGGGCGCGAACGACTCCTCGAAGGACTCGAAGTCTTCCTTACCCGTGAGCTTCTCGAAGGAGTGACGGACCTTGACCTCGGTCGGCGTGCAGTCGAACGTGCTGCCACCGCTGAAGAAGCCGATGATGACGCACTCGGAGATTCCGAACTGCGGGTTCACCTCGGACTTGAGGAGGTACTTGTTCGTGACGTCGAAGTACGCGTCCTCGAAGCGGGGACGATCCTCGTCCGTCTCGTTCGTGGCCGAGTAGGCGACGGCCGACGCGGTCGTGTGGTCGCCGAAGACCCACGCGGTGTCACCCGAGGTGGACTCCGCCTTGTTCTCTGACCAGTCGACGCGCATGTACTGGCGCTGCTGCCAGGGGCGGTCGTTGTCGTTCTCGACGATGACGTTCGTCTCTTCGCCGGTCTGCGAGTTGTAGTCGCGGCGCACGTCGAAGTGCTTCTCGATCTTCCACGCGGCGATGATGGTCCCCGTGGGCTTGCCGGGGAACTCGTAGACGCCGGGCGAGACTTCCTTGCGAGGAAGGCCGCGGTTGTCGGCGCCGGGAGACTCCTGGTAGGAGCGGCGCGCAAACAGCCAGTTCTCGGTGACCTCGAAGCGCACGCGATCGACCGCCGAGGCGCCGCCGATGGTGCCGGCGAAGCTGTCGGTGTTCGCACCGCTGTCGATGTTGTAGCTCTTGGTCCGGAACTCAGGGTCGTCCTTGAAGTCCTGTAGGTTCTCACCAACGAAGAACGACTTGTCGACCACACCCGGCTGGGTCCGGTTGATGGGATCGCGCTCAGAGGCGCAGCCCGAGAGTCCACCGGACCCTGCCGCCACCGCGAAAACGAGAGCCACCAAGCTCGTCCTGCCAAACCACTTCGATTGCATCCGCGACCCTCCTAGACCTTTCGCCCAGCACGCACTTGAACGCATTCGCGCCCTTTGCAAGGCGTGGACCTAGCACGGACCCACACAGGAACCAGCGGTTCTTCTCGTCCAGGTGAGCTTCGTCGTTACATCCCTGACTCCGGCCAGGAACGCCATCGTCAACCCACGCACGCTGGCGGTAACTACTCGGCGGGGGACCGGGTCGGCGGTCCCTCCTCGGCAGGGGCGGCAGGGGCGGCAAGGGCGGCCTCGAGGGCCGGCGTCCGATGGGGCGTCGCGATCACATCGGTCGCGGCGGGCAATGAAATCACGAACTTGGTACCGCTTCCGGTCGTGCTCTGGACGTAGATGCTGCCGCCGGCGTTCTGGACGATGCTCTGGCTGATGGCCAGGCCGAGCCCGGTGCCCTTCTCCTTCGTCGTGAAGAACGGCACGAAGAGATTCTTCAGTACTTTCTGACTGATACCCGGCCCGGTGTCGTGGACGGAGATCTCGACGAGGTCCCCGATCGACTCGGTCCCCAGGCTCCCGCTGCGCTCGCTCGAGGGGGCCGCCCAGTTCGTCCGGCTGGGCGGGCGGCGGTGGGTCGTGGCGACGGTCACGCGGCCGTGGCCCTCCATCGCATGGATGGCGTTGTGGACGAGGTTGAGGAGGACCTGCCGTAGCTTCTCGGGATCGATACGGGCCCTCGGCAGCGGATCCGTGAGCTCGAGCTTGAGGTCGAGGCCGTCCGCCTGCTGGCTCGAGAGGATCTGGACGCTGCGCCGCACGGCCGCGTTGATGTCGACCGGGACCGGGTTGCCGGCGTGCGGGCGCGCGTAATCGAGGAAGCTGCCGACGACGCGGTTCAGGCGGTCGGTCTCCTCGAGAATGATCCCGAGGAACTCCTTGATGCTCGGGTCGGTCTCCTTCACGCCGCCGACGCCGAGCTCTTCGAGGAGCTGCGCGGCGCCCTTGATCGCACCGAGCGGGTTCCTCACCTCGTGCGCGAGGCCCGCGGCCATCGAGCCCAGCGCGGCCAGGCGATCGCGCTCCTTCATGCGCGCGTAGATGCGGCTATTCGCGATGGCGACGCCCATCTGCGCCGCGATGGTCTCGAGGAGCGTCGCCTCCTCGGGCGTGAACGCGTCGCGCACGCGCTCGTCCGACACGCACATCAGGCCGACGAGCTCCTCGGAGTCGCCGCGGATCGCGAGGATGACCGACGAGCGGAACGGGCCGAGCGCCTCGACCGCCGTCATGGTTGGCGCGAGCCCTTCGCGCGCGCTGGCGCCCTTCTGATCACGCTCCATCTCCGCCTCGCGCGTGAGATCCTCGAGCGAGATCGACATCCCGAGCCGTTCCAGCAGCGGCCGCATGGCCAGCGAATCGAGGCGCGTGGGCGCCTGCGCGCCGACCGAGCCCACGACGTCGAAGCCGCTCTCGTCGAGGTCGCGGAGGTAGATGGCGCACGAGGTCACGCGCCGCGAGCGCTCGAGCCCGGCGAGCACCACGGAGATCATCTCCTCGGTCTCGAGCGTGTGCGCGAGGCGACGCCGCAGCTCCACGACGCTGGTCTCGAGGTCGTAGCGCTCGCGGAAGAAGAAGCGGTTGATGCGGGTCTCGACCTCGTGCTCGAGAGGCTCGAAGAGCACGAGGAACACGATCGCCGCCAGCACCGCGTTCAGGTACATGGCGCCGAAACGGCCGACGTACGTGATGAACACGTAGAAGATGCCCGCCAGCGCGAAGGCGAGCGCGGTGGAGACGAGCAGCCGCCCCGAGAGCTCGTAGAGGTCGGCGAGGCGTGGGCGCGTGAGCGACTCGGCGAGGACGAAGAGGAACACGATCGCGAGCACCGCGCTGATCGGCGGCAGGTACACGCCGAGGAACGCGAGGAAGTCGGCGAGCGTGAACGTCATCGCGAGCGCGCCGACCGCCGCGAGGAAGCGGATGCGATCACGCACGGCGCGCGAAGGGCTCTTCTGCCCGCGTAACCACAGCGCGATGAGCGCCGCGGCGAGCAGTCCGATGACGTAGAAATAGACGGCGCCGAGGACCAGCGCGCGGATCAGCGCCGAGGCGTCGTGATAGGGCGAGAGCGCCAGCGCCAGCATGGGCAAGGCGAGCGCGGTCGCGATCTTCGGCAGGCGGGAGCGCGGCCCGTCGGCGGGCTGGACCTCACGCCCTTCGAGCGGCGAGATCGAGTCGAAGAGGTGCACCGCGAACTGCGGCAGCAGCACGGTGAGCACGGCGGTCACGCGCTCGAACCCGAGCCCCTTCATGAGGTCGGATAGCGACTGGCTGACGTACCAGAAGGCTACGCAGGTCGAGAACGCGGCGAACAGCCAGTGCTGCATGCGCCGCCCGCGCAGCAGCATCGACAGCGCGATGGCAAACGCGATGATACCGCAGAAGAGCGTGGTCCGTGCGCGCAGCTCCTCCACGAGACGAGCTTACCCGGAGAAGCTGACAGCTGACAGCTGACAGCTGCGAGACGAGACCAGACCTCGTCGAGCGGTCAGCCTTTCGGAGAAGTGTCAGCTTTCAGCTGTCAGCTTTTCTCTAGGGCTTCGGGGGCGTCGAGGGGGACTGAGCCTGGTTGGGGTCGGGCTCCGGAGCGATCCTCTTCGGGCGCCACGGCTCGGGCTGCGGGCTGCCGTTCGGGTCGTCGATGCCGTTCCACGGCTCGGGCTGCGGGCCGTTCGCCTCGTTGCCGACCGGCGTGGGGCCGCCGACGTTGCGCTCGGCGTTCGGCGCGATGCCGGAGCCGCTGCCATCGATCGCGACGAGCTCGGTGTGCCGCAAGTCGTTGTCGGACTGCCCGAGGTCGCTCGATGAGGGAGCCTGCGCGGCGCAGCCTCCCATGGCGATGCCTCCGCCGAGCAGGGCCAATGCAACGAGCAGGTTCCGAACGGTGTTGAAGCGAATCATTGGCTTCCCTCCGAGGACGCCGCGAGGCCGTACTGCTTCACGAGCTGCGAGAGGCGAGGACGTTTCATGCCCAGGATCGCCGCTGCGCGCGTGATGTTTCCCTTTGTTTCGAGCAGGGCCCGCGCGATGCAGTCACGCTCGATCTGACGCTTGATGTCAGACAGAGAGACGGCACCATGACGGACCTGAGCATAGGCGACTGCGGTCGCGTTTGCCTCACCATCTGGTAGCGATCCGTCGCCCGCTTCGTCGAATCCTTCGTCTGCGGCATCGGATGCACCCGATGTGCAGGACGTGCTCGACGAGGGCGCGGGGGCGGGCGCGGACGGGCAGAGGAGACTGGCGCGGAGCGACATCGGGGGCTGGGACAGCGGACCGGACTGCGCGAGGGTCCGGAGATCCTCGACGTTGGCGATGATGTCCGTGGCGGTGATGGTCTCGCCCTCGGCGAAGAGGGACACCGCGCGGAGGACGTTCTCCAGCTCGCGGATATTCCCCGGCCAGCGATGGCGCTGGAGGAGCTCGACGGCGTCGGTAGCGATGCCCTTCGGCGCCTCGGAGCGCTCGTCAGCGATGCGGCCGAGGAGGTGCTCGGCGAGCTTCGGGAGATCGCCGATGCGGGCGCGGAGGGCCGGCACCTCGAGGGTGATCCCGCGGAGGCGATAGTAGAGGTCCTCGCGGAACTCGCCGCGCTCGACCATCGCCTTGAGGTCGCGGTGCGTCGCGCAGATCACGCGGACGTTCGCCCGGATGGGCTGGGCGCCGCCGACGCGCTCGAACGTCTTCTCCTGGAGGACCCGGAGCAGGGCCACCTGGGTGCGCGCCGAGATGTCGCCGATCTCGTCGAGGAAGAGCGTTCCGCCCTCGGCCATCTCGAAGCGACCGCGGCGGCGTGAGGCGGCGCCGGTGAAGGCGCCCTTCTCGTGGCCGAAGAGCTCGGAGAGGAGGAGGGTCTCGACGAGGGCCGCGCAGTTGACGCTCACGAGGGGGCCCGCGGCGCGCTCGCTGGCGCGATGGAGGGCCTCGGCGACGAGCTCCTTGCCGGTGCCGCTCTCGCCGCGGATGAGGATGGTGCTGTTGGAGCGCGCCACCTTGCGGATGGCGACGAGGAGGTTCCGGATGGCCGGGTCGTCACCGATCATCTCGCGGACGGGACCCGCGCCGGAGTCTACGCGGAGCATGCTCGGGCGCTGCGTGCGCGGCGCCTCCTCCTCCATGATCGAGAACTCGGGGTCCTGGCTGGCAAGCGAGGACTGGAGCCGCGACAGGGCGACGATCTCGGGCTTCGCGAGGAACGCTGCGCGGATCTCGGCGGGCAGGCCGGTCGCGAGCTGGTCGCGAACGGCGAGGGCACGCGCGCAGTGAGCCTGCGCCGCGAGGAGATCGCCTGCGTCGCGGTTGACGACGGCGAGCAGCGTGTGGATCTCGCCGAGGAGGTCCTCCTCGCCGGAGGTGCGGGCCAGGGAGAGCGCGCTGGTCGCGGACTCGAGCGCGCTGAGGCCGGTGGCGCGCTGGATGAGGGCGCGGACCACGGCGACGTCGGCGCGGCCGCGGTCGTTCGTGGCGAGCTTCTCGGCGCGAGCCATGGCCTCGGAGGCGCGGTTCACGTCGCCGTCTTCGAGCGCCACGCGGGCCGCGACCCGGTATGCCTCGCCGAGGTAGTCGCGATCGCCGGCGGCCTCGCCGTCGATGAGCGCGGAGTCGATCTCGCGGCGCGCGAGCTCGGTGTTGCCGCGGCTCAGCGCGATGCGCGCGCCGACGACGGAGAAGTGCGACGCGCGAGCGGCGGTGGTGCCGTGGCCGAGGAGGCGCCGACCGAACGTGAGCGCGTGCTCCGCGTGGTCGATGAGCCCGAGGCGGAGCCGGAGCTCCGCGAGGTTCGCGATGGTCCGCGCGGAGGCGATGCGGCCGCGCAGCGTGTGACGGAAGCGGATGGCCTGCTCCCAGTACCCGAGCGCCGACGCGTAGTCGTGCTGCCGCGAGGCGATGACGCCGAGGTTCGCGAACGCGTAGGCGCAGGCGCGGTCCTCGCCGATCTTCATGCCGTCGTCGAGGACGCGCGCGAGGATGACGCGCGCGTCTTCCAGCCCGCCCTTCGACATCAGCGCGATTCCGCGGTTCAGGCGGGCGCGGAGCTCGGCGATCTTGTCGCCGGCGGAGGAGGCGGTGAGGACGTCCTCGGCGAAGTGCGCGTCGGCGTCGTCCCAGCGGGCCTCGACGAGGCTCATCTTGCCAATCGTGTTGCGGCCGCCGAGGCGGGTACCGACCGTCTGCGCGAGCGAGATGGCGCGGTTCGCGTGCTCGGCCGCGGCCTTGAGGTCGCCGGCGAGGTAGCTGCACTCGGCGAGCTCGGAGGCAACGCGGGCGCGGAGCTCGTCGTCGTTCGCGGCGCCTTGGGCCTTCTGCAGCGAGACGCGCGCGGCGACGAGATCGCCGAGCTGCATCAGCGCCTTGCCCATGAGGAGCGCGATGGTCGGGTCCTCGGGCTTGAGCGCCGTGGCGCTCTCGCACCAGCGCTGCGCGTCGTTCGCCTCGCCCATGTCGAGCGCGCGATGGGCGGCCTGGACGCGGAGAAAGAGGCCTCCCTCGCCGGTGACCGGCGTGACGCAGGCGAACCAGCGGTTCGTGATCTCGTAGGTCGCCTGCGCGTCCTCGATGTTGCGGATCGACTTCTGGATCGCGCGGTCCGCGGCCTCGATGGCGCCGGCGCTGACGAGCAGCTCCGCGGCGCGGGCATAGGCCCACGGATCGGGGTCGAAGCCAGGGCCGCCGGCCAGGAGCCGCGCAGTGGCGAGGCGCTCGGGCTCGCCGATGGTCGCCTCGATCGCCGAGGCGTCGAAGCCGCCCGCGAGCGAGACAAGCGTGCCGTTGCGGACCGCGAGGGCGCTGATGACGAGCTCGTCGACCGCGGCCACCGCGTCGTGCGCTTCTCCGTTGCAGAGGGTGGCGAGCGAGGCGACGGGCAGCGAGCGACCGGCGAGCGCGAGGCACGCGAGGACGCTGCGCGCTGCTTCACCGAGACCATGGAGCGCGCTCGCGTCGGCGGGGAGCACGCGACGCGCGCGCGCCCACCAGGCCTCGAGGGTGCGGATATCGCTCCCGGGCAGCTCGGCGTGGGCCTCCTCGGCGACCGCGCCGAGCCATCGCAACTTGTCCGAGGACGTGAGATCGGAGACGAGGTCGAAGGTCATGATGCTCGCGGCGTCGGCCGCGCTCGCATCCGCGAAGGCGCGCGTGTCACGTGCGTCCGTCCCGGTGACGAAGATCACGAGGCCCGAGCGCGCGGTGTGAACGAGCTCGTTCGCGACGGCGCGGTCCCACGTGCCTTCCTTGGGAAGGATCGCGATGATCGCCGCTTGCCGGGCGGACGCGGCGCGCGTGATCTCGTCGGCGCAGGCGTGCGGATCGCTCGGCACGACCGCCAGACCCAGCTGGGTCGCGATCTCGCGAAAGAGCGGCGCTCCGCCACGCGAGCCCGCGGCGCTCGACGCGTCGACCGGCAGCCAACCGCTGGCGCGCAGCCGCCGCGCCGCGTGGGCGATGATCGCGGGCTGCACCTCGTGTGAGGCACGTACGATCACGACGCCGAGCGGGCTCGTCTGAGCGTTGCGCGCGTCACAGCCGACCAGTCGCTCGTCGAATTCGACGAACGACGCCGACGTACGTCCGCCGAGCGCGGGCGCCACGTTTCCGTGAACGAGCGAGAGAGAAGCGACGGGTTGTGCCAAAGCCGAGGAAACCTACTTGAAAGATGACCTTGTTCAAGGACGGAAGCCGCCCCCGTCACGTCTCCGAGAAGCTAGGAATGCCAGCGGTCTGGAGCCAGGAACGAAGGCTTGTACGGCACACTTCCATCCAGCCTTCCCCGCACGTTCGAGCTTCCGATCGAACGAAGCCGGCCTGATGTGGGAGGAAGATCTGCAAGAGCTGAACCGGCCATGGCGCAGCTGCAAACCCCTGGAATCATGTGGACGTGCCCGGTAAGCGTGCATCGTCTGACGCCGCCGGCCATGGATCGTCAGCACACGAGCTAGGTGCGGCCGGCCTTGTCCTTGTCGGCCTTGCGCAACACCCGCTCGAGCTGGTCGAAGCTCGAGGGCGGCGCGTCACCGAGGGCGCGCGCGAGCGGGACCTGTGCCCACGCGCTCGCGAGGAAGAGCGGCAGAGCTGCGGGGAGCCGCGCCCGAAGCAGCCCCAGCTGGCGTTCGATCGCGCCCGCGTCGCCCCGGCGCACCGGGCCGGTCAACGCCGCCGGGAACCCCAGGGTCTCGACGTTCTCCGCCACCGATCGGAGGAGCGGGCCCAGCATCTTCGGGGCGTCCTTGCGCGGGACGCCAGACGCGACGAGCAGCTCCTCGCCGATCGCCGCGAGCGCCGCCGCGCCGTTCGCCACGAGGCCCGCGGCCGCGTGGTAGCCCACGGTGTCGAGCTTCGCGAACGTGCGCGGCGTCATCCCGAGGCGCTTCGCGAGCGCGCGAACCCGCCGCTCCGCCTCGGGGTCGCCCTTCACGTGGCACTGGCCGCGCGTGAGGGTCGGGAAGAACGTGGTCGACGCGAACGAGATCATCGGATGCATCTGCGCGATGCCTGCGCAGGCGCCGCGTAGCGGAGCAAGGGCCTCGGCGGAGAGCGCGCCGGAGTTGTGCACGACGATGGCGCTCTTCTTCACGACGCCCGAGCGCGCGAGCTCGGTGGCGAGCGCCTCGAGCTGACGGTCGCGCACCGCGAGGATGAGGATCGACGCGTCGATGCGCTTCTTGGGGATGCCCTTGCGCGCGGGGCGGAGCGTCACGTGGTCGCCGCGCTGGCGAAGCGCTCGCGTGAGCGCCGAGCCCACCTTGCCGGCCCCGAGAATGAACACGTTCATGACGTGTAGAGCCCTCGCGCGCGTGCATGCTCGAGGACGCCGCGCGGCACGAGCGGCTCGAGCTCGTTCCAGCGACTCTCGCGGATCATCGTGCGGACCTCGGTGCTGGAGATGGAGGGCAACACTGCCGGCGGCGCGCCCTCGAAGGTCACGCCCACGCGGCCCAGCACGATGGGCGGGGCGAGCGCGGCGATGCGGTCGAACCCGTGCCACTTCGACGACTCGAGCACGAGGTCGGCGCCCATCACGAAGCGGAGCGACCAGTCCGGATGCTGCGCGTGCAGGTGCTCGATGGTGCGGAGCGTCCGGCTTTCGCCGCCCAGCTCCTCCTCGACGCGCGAGATCTCGACGCGTGGCAGGAAGCCCATCGCGAGCTCGCACATGCGCACGCGATCCTCGTAGGGCGCGAGCGACTTCGCGAAGGGATGGCGGTACGTCGGGACCACCAGCAGCTTCTCGACGTCGAAGCGCGCCAGCACCACCGCGAGCGCGAGCACGTGCGCGAGGTGCGGCGGGTTGAAGCTGCCCCCGAACACGCCGACCAGCGGCGACCCGCCGCTCACCCGTCCCCCTGGACCCGCAATTTCGGCGAGCGCTGGGCGGTGAGCGTCTCGCGCTGCCCGGGCTTTCCCACCGAGTCGTAGATGGTGATGGCGACCTCGTCCCCCTCGTCGTCGAGGACGGCCACGCCGCCGCCCAAGCTGCCGATGGGGCCGGGGGTCACGAACCAGCGCGCGCCGATGCGCCGCACCAGCGGGCCCTCGCTCTTGCCGAAGAAGAGGAGGTTCGCGGCGAGGATGTCCTCCTCGTCCAGCAGGGCCTTGTCGTGGATGAGCACCGCGACGCGGTCGCCGACCATCTCGATGGTGCGGGCGATCTGCTCGGGCAGGGCCTCGAGAGACTTCAAGCGCAGCCGCGCGCGCTCGGTCTGCACGAACTTGTCGATCTGCTCGGGGCTCCCCGAGGCGGCGATCTCCGCGGCACGGCGCCACGCGGCGTCGTCGCTCGGGTCGTCGCCCACGAGCTTGCGAGCCCAGGCGGCGACCGCGCGGTCGAGCGCGCCGTCGTTGCCGAGGTAGATCGCGCGATGAACCCGGGCGCCGTTGAGGAGGAACTCGGCCGCACGGCCGAGCGCCCCGACATCGCTACCGGCTGGACCGAGGAGACCGAGTCGCATCGAAGCCCTGGAGTCTAACACGGGCCCTCGCTTCCGTCGGACTGGTACAGTCCGGCGCGCCTTGGCAAGCCCTCGCTCTGGACGCCTCGAAGACCTCCGCGACCCCGTCACCATCACCCTCGATGGAGAGCCGCTCCTCGCCGAGCGCGGGGAGCCGGTCGCGGCCGCGCTCGTCGCCGCGGGGAAAATGGTGATCGCGCGCAGCCCGAAGTTCCACCGGCCGCGCGGGCCCGCGTGCATGCGGGCGGCGTGCGACGGCTGCCTCGCGCGCGTCGACGAGACGCCGAACATCATGACCTGCATGGTCGCGGCCGAGGAGGGCACCACAGTGGTCTCGCAGAACCGGCTCGGGCCGCGCGAGGTCGATCTCCTGCGCGTGACCGACTGGTTCTTTCCCGAGGGCATGAACCACCACGAGCTCTTCGCCGGCGTGCCCGGCGTGCAGAGCGTGATGCAGGCCTTCGCGCGCCGCGTGGCGGGCCTCGGGCGAATGCCGGTCGACGTCGAGGCGCCGCATGCCTCGGCCCGGCGCAGCGCGGACGTGGTGGTGGTGGGCGGCGGGCCCTCCGGCCTCGCGGTGGCCGCGGCGCTCGCGAGCGCTGGACGGAGCGTCGAGGTGCTCGACGACCAGCTCGCGCCAGGCGGCGGGCTGCTCGCGCTCGCGCCTGCGGACCGGAGGCCCTTCGCCGCGATCCATGCATCCTTCATGGATCAGGTCGCGGCCGGCCGGATCCGCATGCGCAGCGGCACCGTCGCCGGCGGCATGTACGGCACCGATCTCCTGGTGGTCGGCCCGGAGGGCGCCGAGGTCGTCGAGTCGCGCGCGCTCGTGTTCGCCAGCGGCGCGCACGACGGCGCGCTCGCGTTCGAGGGCAACGACGTGCCGGGCGTCATGAGCGCGCGCGCGGGCGGTCTGCTGCTCGGGCGCAACGTGCTGCCCGGCAAGAAGATCGTGGTCGTCGTCGCGGAGGGCGGCGGACCGTTCGGCGAGTCGTTCGCGCGGGGCGTCCCGGGCGAGCGCGCGAGCGTCACCGTGGTGCGTGGCGAGCCCATCGCGGTGCGCGGCGCGAGCCGGGCCAAGGCGGTCACCGTCCGCGACGCGAAGGGCAAGGAGACGGAGCACCCGGCCGACGTGGTGCTCGTCGATGCGGCGCGCTCCCCGGCCTACGAGCTCGCGGAGCAGGCCGGTGCGCCGCTCGTTCACGAGCCCCGCGGGTTCGTGGTGCGCACCGAGGCGGGGCGCTTCGGCGCCGGGCTCTACGCCGCCGGCGAGCTGACCGGCGTGCCGTTCGAAGCCCGGGCGATCGCGGCGGACGCCGCGCGCGTCGCGGCGACGATCCTCGCCGGCTGATCAGTCGTCGACGAGCGGGCCGAACAGCCCGATGCCGAGCAGCATGGTGATCACCACCGAGGCGCCCATCAGCCCGAGGAAGCCCGAGTAGCTGTCGAACGGCTGGAGCTCGAACGCCTTGCGCGTGCCGACCACGCCGCAGATCAGGACCGGCGAGAGCAGCGGGAAGAGCACGATCGCGAGCACGAGATCGCGGGCACGCGTGCGCACCGTCATCGCGCCGAACAGCGTGCCCACGAACGACAGCGCGGCGGTGCCCATGAAGAGGAGCGCGAGGAAGGCCGGCAGGTGGAGGTGCGCCGACTGCTTCGCCGCGGCGAGCTCCTCGGCGGTCAGCGTGTCGAGCGCGACGCCCGAGCTGAAGTCGATCTGGAACACGAACATGCAGAGGGCGACAAGCGGGATCTCGATGAGCAGGATCATCCCGAACGTCGCGACCGACTTGCCCACGAAGATGGAGGCGCGCGGGATGGGCGCGACGAGCAGCCCCGTGAGTGCCGACTCGTCGCGCTCGCGCTGCCACACGCGGCCGAACGAGAGCACCGCCGCGAAGAAGATCGTGATCCAGATGGTGCCCGCGGCGGTGGCCGCGTTCGTCGCACGGTTGACGTGGAAGGCCATGCTCGCGAGGAAGCCGATCACGATCGAGAAGACGCCCGCAGTGGCGACGATCTCGCCCGTTCGCCGCTCGATGCGGACGTCCTTCTTGCAGATCTCCCAGGCCACCGCGAGCGCGCCCAGGCGCTTCGCGGGGAGGGAGGCAGCGGCCATCTAGAGGCCGTTTTCCTTGATGTACTGGTTCGTGAAGCTCGTGCCCTTGTCATAGGAAGAGCGCAGGTCGGACAGGATCCGATCCTCGACCATTCCGCCGACCATGAAGACCTTCACCTCGACGGCGATCTTCGTGACGCGCGCGATCTTCTTCTCGCCGAGCTTCTCGACCCACATCTCGCCCGCCACCTTGGTCTTGTCGGCCATGGTGCTGGGCGTGACCTTGAACGAGTAGCGCTTGGTCTTCTTGTCGAAGGTGCCCTCCTCGACGTAGCTGAGGCGATCGCCGAGGACCTTCTTCACCGCCGCCGGCATGTTGCCGGTCGGCGGATCGACCTGGATCTTGCGCCAGATCTTCGCGTCGTCGTCCTTGGAGTCGATGAGCTTCCACTCCGGGAACTTCAGCGCGTCGATGTAGAGCTTCTTGTTGAAGTCCGCGTCGAAGACGCAGCGCGCCCAGTAGGTGTCCTCGTCGGTGTCGATCTCGTGGCGAAGCGTGATCTCGGGCATGACCGGCCTACTTCTTCGACGACTTCTTCTTCGGCGCGGGCTTGGCGACGGGCTTCGCAGCCGCGGCCGTGACCTTCTTCGCCACGGGGGCCTTCTTGACCTTGGGCTCGGCGGCCTTCGCGGCGGCGCCGGCGCGCTTCGCGACCGCCTTGTACATGTCCCAGAGGCGCGGGACCGGGTAGGCGCCCAGGCGGGCCTTGTAGCCCTCGTCCTTCACGCGCTTCTCGATCTCGGCGATCGCGTCGATCATCTTCGCGCGGGTGCCGAACTTGTCCTTCACGGCCGCGAAGGTCGCATGCAGCTTGAGGAGCTTGGCGTTCGAGACGTGGGCGAGGCCCTTGTTCGAGTTGAGGCGAGAGACCCAGAGGTCCTCGTCCTTCGTGATCTTCTCGAGCTCGGAGACGAGCTTGGCCTTGTTCTCGAACTTGTCCTTGATGGCGGCGAGCGGGTTCTTCATGGCGATCTCCTGAGGGTGCGCGAGATGACTCGTGCGGCGTTTTGAAGCCGCGGGAATACCAGAGGCATGCGACGCCGGCAAGCAGGCAGAGGCATCGCTCGCAGTGGTCGCGCTTTGGCTCGCGTCGCTCTCCGCGGGTCGCGGGGTGTGGCCGCCCGTTCGACGTCAGGACCGCGCCGGGATTCGTCGCGCTCGAGAACCAGCACGACTTCGACTGGCGCGCGACGGCGACCTGGGCTTCTGGACGCAGGCCATGACGCTCCAGCTGCACGAAGGGCAAGCTGCTCAGGTTCGGGCACGACGAGGACGACAAGCCGTACGTCTAGTGGGCCGCGATCTTCGCGGCGCAGGGGCGCCTCTTCGTGGTCGAGGCCGGCGGTCAAAAGGAGGTCTTCGCACACGCGCGCGCGCACGCGAACCACGCGAACCACGCGAGCGTCGAGTGGACGATGAAGAACGTCGCCGTGCGGTGCAGCGGTTTCCTCGCGCCGGTCCTCTCGTCGCACACTTGCAACCGCTGGTGACCCGGTAGACTCTGCCTCGTGCGCTCGCGGCCGTTCGTCACCGTTCATCTCGCCCAGTCGCTCGATGGGCGCGTCGCGCTCGACGGCGCGACCACGCTCCTGAGCACACGCGAAGGTCGGACGAGCGCCCACGCCGCGCGCGCCGGGCACGACGCGGTGCTGGTCGGCGCGAGCACGATCCGCATCGACGACCCACTGCTCACGGTGCGCGAGGCCCCGGGGGCGCAACCGCTCCGTGTCGTGCTGGCGAGCACGCTGTCGCTGCCCCGCGGCGCGAAGGTGCTCGAGCGCGACGGACGCGCGCTCGTGATCGGCGCGGAGGGGCGTACGCTCGACGAGGAGCGCCGCACGCTCGAGGCGGCGGGCGCCGCGGTGGCGGTGGCGCCGCACGACGAGGACGGTCGCGTGTCGGTCGAGGGCGCCCTCGCGATCCTCGCGGAGCGGGGCGTGGAGCGGCTGCTCGTGGAGGGCGGCTCGCAGGTGGTCACGTCGTTCCTGCGAGCGAAGCGCGTCGATCGCCTGTGCATCGAGATCGCGATGCGCCTGCTCGGCGCACCGGGCACGCCGATGGTGGGCGCGCTCGACGTCGCGGTGCTGGTCCAGGCGCCGCGCCTCGCGAACGTCGTGGTGGAGCGGCTCGGCGAGAACGTCCTCGTGCGGGGTGACGTTGTCTACGACTGAGGGCTCGCGAGGGCGTGCGCTGTGGTTCGCCGGCCCGCGCCGGATCGAGCTGCGGGACGAGGCGGTACCCGCGCCCGGCCCGGGCGAGGTGACGGTGCGCGCGCTCGCGAGCGGGATCAGCCAGGGCACCGAGCTCCTCCTCTACCGAGGCGAGGGCCCGGCGGTGTTCGATCCCTCGCTCGGCCGCGCGGCGGCGGACACCTACCCGTGCCGGTACGGCTACGCGTGGGTGGGCGAGGTCACGGCGGCGGGGCCGGGCGCGCGGCTCGGCGAGGGCACGCGCGTGTTCTCGCTCGCGACCCACGGCGATCTCCACACGCTGCCCGAGGCGGCGGTGCGGCCGCTGCCCGAGGACTTCTCGGCGACGCGCGCGGTGCTCGCCGCGAACCTCGAGACCGCGGTCACGTGCACGTGGGACGCGAACGTCAGCCTCGGGGACGACGTGGTGGTGCTCGGTGGCGGGGTGGTGGGGACGCTCACCGCATGGCTCCTCGCGCGCTCGGGCGCGAGCGTCACGCTCCTCGAGCCCGGAGAGAAGCGGCGCGCCGCGGCGCGGGCGCTCGTGCCGGAGGCGCTGATCGAGGCGGCGGCGCAGCCCGACGGCAGCGCGGACGTCGTGATCGAAGCGACAGGCGACCCCGCGCTGCTCGACACGGCCATCGCGTGGGCGCGGCCCGAGGCGCGCGTGGTGGTGGCCTCGTTCTACGGGGCGCGCCGCGCGGCGGTGGATCTCGGCGACGCTTTCCACCGGCGGCGCCTCGAGCTCAGGGCGAGCCAGGTGTCTTCCATCCCGCCGCGGCTGCGCGAGCGCTGGACGCCTGCGCGCCGCTGGCTGTTCGTGCTTTCGCTGCTCCGCGAGCGCGCGCTCGACGCGCTGCTTGCGCCCGCGGTGCCGTTCACCCAGGCGGCCGAGCTCTATGCCGCGCTCGATCGCGACGTGGACGTGCCGCCCGCGCACGTCTTCGTGTATCGGTGAGAGCATGTTCTCGGTTGGCGTCTCGGACCACGTGATGATCGCTCACAGCTTCGCGGACCCGACCTTCGGGCCGGCGCAGAAGCTCCACGGCGCGACGTACGGCATCGAGGTCGAGGTGCGGGCGCCCGAGCTCAACGTGCACCACGTCGTGATGGACATCGGCGCGATGCGCACGCTGCTGCGCGCGGTCTGCGAGACGCTCGATTACACGAACCTCGACGACCACCCGGCGTTCCCCGGCCGCACGTCGACGACGGAGCGGGTCGCCCAGCATGTCGCGCAGGAGCTCGCGAAGGCGTTCGGGGGCCTCGCGGCCGACGCGAAGCCCACCGCCGGCGCGACGCTGCGGGTGCTGCTGCGCGAGTCGCCGGTGGCGTTCGCGTCGTTCGAGCAGAAGCTCTAGGCGCGTCGTGCGCATTGCCTGGGTGCTCTACGGAGAGCTCACGCAGCGCACGGGGGGCACCATCTACGACGCGGAGGTGATCGCGGGCCTGCGGCGCGCGGGCGACGAGGTGACGGTGCTCTCGCTGGCGCCGGCGCGCGAGGGCGTCGCCTCGCTCGTGGCGCGGATGCGGGGGCTCGCGCCAGACGTCGTGGTGGGCGACGAGCTGTGCTTTCGCGAGCTCGCGCTCCTGTTCCCGCGGCTCCACGGCGCGGCGACGCGGCGCGTGCTCCTGGTGCATCACCTCACGCGCTGGGAGAGCGAGGTCCCGCGCCAGCGGCGTCGCGTGCACGGCGTGCTCGAGTCGCTGGCGATGCGCGCGAGCGACCTCATCATCACGACGAGCGAGACGACGCGCCGCCGCGTGCGCGCGGAAGGCGCGCGTGCCCCGATCGTGGCGGTGCTTCCCGGCGCGGACCGCCTGGCGGCGGGCGCGCGCGGCGCGGCGGGTGCGCGGGGACACGTCGTACGGTTCGCGTTCCTCGGCGCGATCGTGGCGCGCAAGCGCGTGCTCGAGCTGGTGCGCGCGTTCGCGGACGGCGCGGACGGCGCGGGCGCGGAGCTCGTCCTGGTGGGGAGCACGACGCGGGACCCGCGTTACGTCCGCGAGGTCCTCGAGCTCATCGCGCGGAGAGGGCTGACGGCGCGCGTGACTCTGCTCGGCGAGATCGACGAGATCGGCGCGGCGCGCGCGCTCGCGGCGAGCGATGTGCTGGTGATGCCGTCATCGCTCGAGGGTTACGGCATCGCGGCGACCGAGGCGATCCACGCGGGCGTGCCGGTGATCGCAGCGCGCGCTCAGGGCCTGGAGGAGGCACTCGCCCGTTGCCCCGCGGCGTGCATGTTCGCCGACGACGAGCCCGCGCTCGCCCGCGCGATCCGCCGGTTCGCGACCGAGCGCGGGCTTCGCGCAGCGATGCGCGAGGGGGCAATCGAGGCGCGCCCGAGCCTGCCCACGTGGTCGGCGTGCGCGTCGGCGTTCCGCGCGACGCTCGGGGTCCTCTGCCCCCAGCAGCCCGTCGTCCCTCTCGCGAATTCGGACAAGATCCTCCACGATCGGTCGCTCCGTCGCGGTCGCTTGCTCCGTCGCGGTCGGCCCCCCGCGGCCTGACGGCTCCGCAGAACCGTCAAGATTCTTCACCATGGCGTGCCGGAGAGCCCACGAAGGCCGCCAGAATCTTGAAGCTCCTCGACGATCCGCTAGCGGGCGGTCCCGAGGCGGGCGACCGCGGCGCGGAGGCTCGCAGTGTGGACTTCGGTGTAGTTTACACACGCATTGTCCGGCGCGGGCGGCGCGAGGGGGGCGCCGATGCGGACCTTGGTGACGACGTCGCCGAAGCCGGGGAGCGTCGCCTGGAGCAGCGGGGCGATGGTGGTGATGCCGCGGCGCTCGGCCCAGCGCACCGGCGGTAGGCGCTTCGCGCGCGCCGAGTGCACGCCCGACACGAACGCCGGCACCACGTGTGCGCCGCAGCCGGCGGCCGCGGCGGCGAGCACGCCCGTCCCGGGCGACCACGCGCCCAGCAGCTCCGCGCCGCGCGGCAGGAAGCGCGCGTCGGGCTCGATCGCGCCGGCGCCGAACTGCACGAGCGCGCCGCCGCGGCGTAGCCACGCCGCCGCGCGGCGGAGGCCCGCGAGGCGCCCGAACGCCCGCGTCTCGTCCACCAACACGAGATGCTCGGACAGCGCCGGCAGCGCGCGGAGAAACGAGCGGTCCGCGGCCACGAGCGCGACGTCGTCCCGACGGAGCGCCGCGAGCAGCGCGAGCGCGTCGTAGGCGCCGGGGTGGTTGGTCACCACGAGCAGCCCACCGCGCGACGGCACCGCGCCGTCCACCTCGAGGCGCACGCGGAACGCATGGAGGGTGGCCTGCGCCGCGGCCGCGATGCCGACGTCACCGATCAGGCTGTCGAAGCGCGCGAGGCTCCGGCCGAGCCGCGCGCTCGGGCCGCGCGCGAGCCGCTCCACCATCCGCCGCACGCGCGGCGAGAGCCCTTGCGCGCCGACGGCCGCGACGATCTCCGCGGTCGAGAGCGCAGCCAGCTCCGCTGCGACCTCGCCCTCGGCGCGCGCGGCAGGCGCGGGCAGCTCGGCGTCGTCACGCGGCGGCATCGCACGCACCCTAGTACCGCGCCGCGCCGGCACGCTACCCCGGAGGCGGTGTTGTTCGTCTTCGTCGCGAACCTCGCGCTGATGGAGGCGCGGCCCGGTCGCGTTCGCGAACTTGACGAGGCTGCACGGCCGGCTGCGCGAGTCCGCGCCGCTGGCGGTCTTCGACGATCGCCTCGTGCGGCGGCGCGTCGTGGAGCGGCTCGACACCGAAGGCCTGACGAGCGCGCGCCAGGGAACGGATCTGCTCGCCCACCTGCTCGCGATGACCATCGCGAGCCGGGGCGGGTCGCAGTATCGGTAGTCGCGGAGCTCCCGTCTCCCATGCTACTCGTGGGCGACATGGCGTCGCCGCGGCTACGATTTGCTCCTTCTCCCACGGGTTACCTCCACATCGGTGGCGTGCGGACCGCCCTCTTCAACTGGCTGTGGGCGCGCAAGACCGGCGGCACGTTCGTGCTGCGCATCGAGGACACCGACCAGGAGCGCTCGACCGACGCGAGCCGCGCCATCATCTTCGACTCGCTGAGCTGGCTGGGCCTCGACTGGGACGAGGGGCACGGCAAGGGCGGCAACTTCGGGCCGTACACGCAGATGGAGCGCCTCGGCCTCTACAAGGCGAAGGCCGACGAGCTCATCGCGAACGACAAGGCGTTCCGCTGCTTCTGCACGAAGGCCGAGCTCGATGCGCAGCGAGAGGCCCTCAAGAAGGCCGACCCGAAGGCGCAGTTCAAGTACCCGGGCACCTGCCGCGACCGCAAGGACCAGCCGGATCTCCCGTTCGTCGTGCGCTTCAAGACCGACCGCTCCGGCTCGGTCACGTACGTCGACAAGGTGTTCGGCGAGATCGTCACGCCGAACATCGAGCAGCAGGACTTCGTGCTGGTCCGCAGCGACGGCATCCCCCTCTACAACTTCGGCGCCGTCGTCGACGACATGACGATGGAGATCTCGCTCGTCGCGCGCGGGCGCGACCACATGATCAACACGCCCCCGCAGATCATGATCTACGAGGCCTTCGGCGCGAAGGTTCCCGAGTTCGCGCACCTGCCGATGATGCTCGCGCCGAGCGGCGAGAAGCTCTCGAAGCGCCACGGAGCGGTCAGCGTGTTCGAGTACAAGGACACCGGCTACGCGCCGGACGCGGTCCTCAACTACCTCGCGCGCTTCGGCTGGTCGTTCGGCGATCAGGAGGTCTTCTCCAAGCAGGAGCTGATCGAGGCGTTCTCCTGGGAGTCCTGCGGGCGCGGCGACGGCAAGTTCGACGCGAAGAAGTTCCTCGCCATCAACCACGAGCACCTCAAGACCGAGAAGCTCACCGCCGCCGACGACTATGCGGAGCGCACCGTGCCGTTCCTCGATGCGCGCGGGCTCGCCGGCGT
>JAYTHX010000049.1:0-6877 GCA_043732195.1 Polyangiaceae bacterium | reverse complement strand
CGCGGAGGCCTCGCGCTCCCGCCGATCGCGGAGGCTCGGGCGCTCGTTGGACGCGCGCAGGTCTTTGGAGGCCTCACCCAACTTGCTCCGCGGACCTCCTTCGGGGTCCACCCTACCTCTGTTCCGGTGGGGCGGAGCACTCGCTGGCGACAATCGCCAGGCCCATGCTCGAGCTGACGCCACACCGGCGATCGTGTCGAAATGCGCGTTGCGACCCGTGCCCAGAGGCCTAGCGTGTCCCAGGGGCAGGCAAGAAAGTGCTTGACTCGGTCCTCGTGGGGAAGGAATCGATGCCGACGACCGACCAAGGCGCCGGCGATCCGCCGGATGTCACCACGGAGCTCCGACACGCGGAGGCGTTGCTGAAGACCGGAGCCCTGCAGAGCGCGATCTTCGACAGCGTGAATTTCTCGAGCTTCGCGACCGATGCGGAGCGGGACCATCATCGGGTGAAGCAGACCATCTACGACCTGCTCTCGAACGCCGTGAAGTTCGCGGTCGCTCATCACCCTCGACATCCAGCTTGCCGATATGGACGGCTGGCAGGTCCTGAGCCGCCTCCGCGAGGTCGTGCTCCCGAGGCGGAACGGCAAGGTGATGGCGCCTGTGGGACTCGGGGCTCATCCTCATCCTCATCGCCGTACTCAAAGGGGGCGCGCTTCGAGATCTACCTCCCCCGCGTCGACAGCGAGGTCGAGCAGCCCAGGCGGAGCTTGCCGCTGGTCGAGTGTCGCGGCACCGAGACCCTCCTCCTCGTCGACGACGACGAGCAGGTGCGGCTCGTCGCGCGGTCGATCCTGCGGCGACACGGCTATCGCGTCATCGACGCGAAGCACGCGGGCGAGGCGCTGCTCTATTGCGAGCAGCACCCCGGCACCATCGATCTGCTCGTCACCGACGTGGTGATGCCGCAGATGAGCGGTCCGGACCTGGCGAAGCGGCTCGCCAAGGACCGTCCCGACATGCGCGTGCTGTGCATGTCGGGGTACACGGACGAGAGCGTCTCGCAGCGAGGCATTCCCGGGACGGAGATGGCCTACCTCCAGAAGCCGATCACGCCCGAGAGCCTCACCCGCAAGGTGCGTGAGGTGCTCGACGGGTGAGGCGCGCGCGCCTCGTCAACGCGCGAGCCCGAGCCGGTCGAGGACGAACGCGTAGTCGAAGGCCGTGTCACGCAGGCGATCGTAGCGTCCGGACTGACCGCCGTGGCCCGCCGGCTCCATGGCGATCTTGAACAGCAATGGATGCGTATCCGTCTTGTTCGCGCGCAGGCGGGCCACCCACTTCGCCGGCTCCCAGTACATGACCTGGCTGTCGTTGTAGCTCGTGCGGACGAGCATGGTCGGATAGGCCTTCCTCGCGACGTTGTCGTACGGGCTGTACTGCATCATCGTGTCGTAGGCGGCCTTCTGCTTCGGGTTCCCCCACTCCTCGAACTCCGACACCGTGAGCGGGAGGGTCTCGTCGAGCATCGTGTTGATCACGTCGACGAACGGCACGTAGGCGAGCACGATCTCGAACAGGTCGGGCCGCATGTTGGCGACCCCGCCCATCAGCAGACCGCCCGCGCTGCCGCCCGCGATCACCGTGGCGTGGGGCTTCGCCCAGCCCGCCTTCTGGAGGTGCTCGGCGACGTCGATGAAGTCCGTGAAGGTGTTCATCTTGGTCTGCATGCGGCCCTGGTCGTGCCAGGCCTTGCCCATGTCGCCGCCGCCGCGGATGTGGGCGATGGCGTAGACGAAGCCGCGATCGAGGAGCGAGACGCGGTCCGCCGAGAAGTGCACCGAGGACGGGATGCCGTACGACCCATAGGCGTAGAGGTAGAGGGGATGCGTGCCGTCCGGCGTCACGCCCTTCTTCGCGACCAGCGAGACCGGGATCGGCGTGCCGTCGCGCGCGGGCACGAGCACCCGCTTCGTCTCGTAGGCCGTCTCGTCGTAGTTGGGGACGGGCATGCGCTTGACGATGGTGCGCGTCTTCGTCCTCGTGTCGTAGTCGACGTAGGTGAGCGGGGTCTTGAACGACTCGTAGCGGAAGCGCAGGGTGGTGGAGGCAAACTCGTGGTTGTCGCTGGGCGCGACGTTGAACACCGGCTCGGGCTGCTCGAGGCGGGCCATGGTCTTCGTCTTGAAGTCGTAGATCGCGATCTGCGGGAGCGCCTGCTGGCGCTCGAACGCCACGAGGTGGTCCTGGAAGAGCGAGACGTCCTCGAGCATGACGTCGGCCCGGTGGGGCAGCAGCTCCTTCCACTGCGCGCGCTGCGGGGCGGCGACGGGCGCGGTCACGAGGCGGAAGTTCCGGCCGCCCGAGTTGGTGCGGATGTAGAACGTGTCCGCGCGGTGATCGATGTAGTACTCGTGCTCCTTCTCGCGCGGCGCGACGAGCACGGGCGCGGAGGTCGGCTTGCCTGCGTCGATGACGCGCACCTCGGTGGTGGTGCGGCTCGCGCTCGTGATCACGACGAAGGCCTTGCTCCGCGTGCGGCTGACGGAGAGGTCGAACATCTCGTCCTTCTCCTCGTAGAGGAGCGTGTCTTGCGCGGCGTCGGTCCCGAGGACGTGGCGAAAGAGCTTGTCGGCGCGCTTCGTCTGCGCGTCCTCGGTGACGTAGAAGACCGTCCGGTCGTCCTTCGCCAGCTCGGCGCCGGTGACGCGCGGGATGTTCTCGGTGCCGATCGCGCCCGTCTTCAGGTTCTTCGTCTTCAGCGTGTACTGGCGAAACCCGAGGGTATCGAGGAGGTACACGAGCGTGTTGCCGTCGTCCGAGACGACCCAGTCCTCCACCACCACGAACTTTTCGGTCTTCGCGATCTCGTTGAGGTCGAGGATCACGTTCTCTTGATCGGTGCCCTTCTTCTTGCGGCAGTAGATGGCGTACTGCTTGCCTTTCTCGTAGCGCCGGTAGTAGGTGAACCCGCCGTCCGCATAGGGCGGCGTGGCGTCGTCCTCCTTCATGCGGCCGAGCATCTCGTCGTAGAGCGTCTTCCGGAGGGCGTCCTCGCCGCTCGTCATCGCGGCGGTGAACGCGTTCTCCGCTTCGAGGTACGAGACCACCTCGGGCGTGCCCTTCTTGCGGAGCCAGGCGTACTCGTCGACGCGCTGCTGGCCGTGGAGCGAGGTGACGGAGGGCTCCCTCTTCGCGGCGGGCGCGCGGGGACCTTCGGGGACGAGCGAGGGGGCGGACGACGGCGAGGTTTGCATGGGTCGGGGGGCAGACGGTGCGGCTGCTGGCGAGCAGGCCAGCGCGCAGGCTGCGACGAGGGCAACGGCGAGGACGGTGAGTGCCGCGGCCTTCATGGCCGCGCAGTCTACCGCCTCCGGGCGGCAGCGGGGCGACGACCGCGCGCCTCGCCGCCAGCGAGGTAGAGGCCGCAGTTCTCGCGTTCCGCGTGGTCGGCGAGCTTCGCGAGGAGGTCCTTCACGGCGTCGGCGCGCAGCAGGTGGAGGTCGGTGGTCACGTCGAGCTCCGCAAGCGCCGTGCGGATCGCGGCGTGGTCGGCGAGGAGCGCCGCCGCGTCCTCCGGCGACTCCAGAGCGTACGCTGGAAGGAGCTGCTCCTCCTCGCGCGCGAGGTGCGCGAGGACCTGGACCTGGAGGGCGGTGACCGTCTCGCTCACCTCGGCGCGGCCGCCGGCCACGATGCCGTCGAGCACGATGGAAGCGAGGCGCCGGAGCTCGTCATGGTCGGCGCGCAGCACTGCGCGGGGCGTGTCGGATCGATGGCTCATCAGGTTCTCCGGGAATGGCGACGCCTCACGAAGCGCTCGCTCGCCGCCGCCGCGCGAGGTTGCGCAACGGTCGGCTCGACGCGGTCTCTTCCGCGCGTGACTTCACGCCGAGCAGCATGCGGCGGTCCATGGCGAACCCGACGGGCTCGAGGAAGGTCACGCCCATCGTCAGGCGCATCGCCACCTGGTCCGAGGTCGCGCACCGGTAGCGGCTCACCAGGCGGCAGCGCGCCGGACCGAGCGGCTCGAGGAAGAACAGCCAGCTCGCCTCGGCCCACGGCCGTCCCGCGGCGCGCGCCGCCTCGTCGGGCGCGGCATGGGCGACGAAGTAGCGGCCCTCCTCCAGCGCCGCGACGCGCAGCGGCGGCATCTCCGGATGAAGGCGCAGGGACGCGCCCTCGCGGAGCGTCCAGTCGTCGTGGACCGTCTCGGCGTTGCGCACGCCGCAGCCCGCGAGGTTCTCCAGCCACTGGTAGCTGTAGAAGCCGCCGCGGTCCGCGCCGAGCTGAGCGATCCATGGCCAGATCTCCACGGCCGGCGCGTCGATCTCGATGCCGTGCGTCCAGCCCCAGCGCGGTGACGCCACGAGGTCGTCGCCGGGGTAGGGCCGCGCCGCGAGCGCCTCGTCGATCCCCCAGTGGCTGCGCGCGCCGCGCTGGAACGGCGTGAGGAAGGCGGCGACCATGATGGCCGCGCCGCCGAGGCCGGAGAGCACGTCGCGCCAGTCGTCGGGGGGCAGCCGGCCCTCCGCGCGCGCCGCGAGGTGCTCGAGCTGTGCGGTCTCCATGAGATGGTGCACGGGACGGATCCACTCCACGCGCACGCGCTCGTTCGCGGGAAACGCGGCTCGTGCGCGCACATGGAGGCGCGTGGTCGCGGCGTCGAGCACCTCGAGCGAGAAGCTCCAGGTCACGTGCCAGAAGTGCTCGGGTCGCTCCGCGGTGAAGGCGCGCTGCTGTCGCGCGTCGGCGTCGTACAGCCCGCCGAGCACGAGGAAGCGATCCGGCTCGAGCGCGAGCACCTCGAACCCGTCGTCGCCGTCCGGGGTCGCGCGCAGCACGTCACCGACGCGCACGCGCTGCCACTCCGGATGGATCTCGCGCGCGCTGCGCGCCGCGCCGTTGTCGAGCTCGTCGACGCTGTAGAAGCCGGCGCGGCCGCAGCCCATCTGCACCAGCCACGGCCAGATGGCGGCGGGGCGGGCGTCGATGGTGATGCCGTGCGTGAGCGCCGCGTGCGCGTCGGCCAGGAGCTCGTCACCCGCGAGCGGACGCTCGCGCTCCTTCGACCCGGGCGTCCCGAGCCGATCGGCGAGCGCGGCGAACAGCGCGCGGCGGACGAAGCGAGAGCCAGGGCCGATCATCGCGAAGTAGCGGCGGAAGCGCCCCCACGACTCGGCGTCGGTCGCGTCGACACGCAGCTCGAGGGTCACGCGCGAGTCGTGCTCGCCCCGCGGCGTCACCCGCAGCGCCCACGCGACCTTCACGAACTCCGGCTCTCCGAACGTGCGGAACGCCTCCGCGCCGTCGACGTGGACGAACGGGATGGTCAGGTGCCACACCTTGCCGATGGCGCCGACGACCAGCTCGGAGGCGCCGTCGTCGGCGAGGATCTGGAAGCCAGGGCTCTGGGTCGAAGAGCGCAAGGCATCGATCCGCAGCTCGAGCGCGGCACCCGAGCCCCGGTGGGCGATCCGGTCCGGCAGCGTCCGTACGAGGAAGAGCGCGCGCGCGAGCGGCGCGTCGCCGAGGTCGCCATGACGGATCTCCTCCCACGCGCGGCGTGGCGATACCGCGAGATCGACGTGGTCGACCTCGACCAGGCGGGGCACCGGGATCACGCGGTCGAGGGCGGTGATGACGTTCATGGGTGCGGCTCCGTTCATCAGCACACCTCGCAAGGCCCGCGCCACGCGTGCCCCGCTCGTCGGCGCGCCGAACGCCGCGTGTACCCGGGGAGGCGGCGAGGATCTCGCCCCGGCCGTCGCGCAGCCGCTGCACGTGGGCGCAGGACCTGCACGCGTCGCCGCGGGGCAGCATTCGGCACGCGTACTCCCCAGAGCCCATGTGGCCGGGGGCGGAGCCGCCGTTCTAATACCCGATGACCGGTCGAGAATTCGTGGTGGCCCTGGAGATGCAGGGATTCGTCGTGCGCAGGCGCTCCGCAAGCTTCGTCTGGATGGGACGCGACGATCAGACGCTCATGGTCGACATCGACTCGACGATCCCGGACGGCTTCCTGGAAACGCTCCTCGGCAGCAGGAAGTCACTTGCGCCCGCCAGCAGCGGCCGCCGCAGCCGGCCGAGCTCGCTGAACGTGCTCGGGCGCTCACCGCGCATGATCCCGAAGGCATGAATCCGCGAGCGATCAGCGCGCGCGCGCCGTGCCGCCGCCGTTGTTGATCGGGAACGGATGATCCTTGAGCAGCTTGCCCGCGAGGAACATGCGGTAGCGGCTGTCGGCTACGCCCTTGTCGCACGCGCCGGACATGAACTGCGCGAGGCGATCGTCGAGCAGGCTCTTCGCGCACGCCTGGAGCGACGAGCGGATGATCTTGATGGCCGCCCGCGTGCACACCTCGGGGTCGTCGAGCGCCTTCTGCGGATCGGCGAGATTACGCTTGTCGACCTGGTAGAGGCAGTAAAACTGGCCGTTCTTCGATCGCGCGTTCGGTTTCAGCCGACTCTCGTACCAGGCGATGGCTACCAAAAGGGAAGCGGTGCGTTCCTCGCCGCGATCGTCGAAGAGCGGCTCGCTCTCCGCGACGCGGGCGATCGCCTCGGCCGTCTTTTCATACGTCGGCCTCCACGGTGCGCTCGGCTCGAGCGCCACCAGGAGCCCGACCACCCATTGGACAGGGACCGTCATCGAGCCGACCACCCTTCGATCGGATGGGACGTCGCGCAAGGCGTGAATCGCCCTCTTCAATTATGTCGGTAGCTTGCGGAGGCAGAAAGATCTTTGGTGGTCGGGGCCTGGTAGCTGGCCGGTCGGCCGTCGGGCGAGGTGGTGTTGACGGAGCACGCGGCGACGGAGAGGAGCGCGAAGCAGGCGAAGACGCGGAACGTGATGCGTTTTGCATGAAGCCGGCCCTGGGCGCGTCAGCCGCGACGCGTGCGCCAGGACAACACGATCGGGGGACGATCGGGG
>JAYTHX010000048.1:0-19440 GCA_043732195.1 Polyangiaceae bacterium | reverse complement strand
CGCCTCGCGGAGCTGCCCAACTGCGAGCTCCACCTCGCGAGCGTCGCCGACCTGCCCGTGCCCGATGCGTCGCTCGACTTCGCGTACAGCCTCGGCGTCCTCCACCATGTGCCCGATCCCGCGGGCGCGATCGCGGCATGCGCGCGAAAGCTGAAGCCCGGCGCGCCGCTCCTCCTGTATCTCTACTACGCGTTCGAGCAGCGGCCGCCGTGGTTCCGCGCGCTCTGGAAGGCGACCGACGCCGGGCGCCAGGTGGTCTCGCGAATGCCCTTCGGCATGCGCTATGCGGTGAGCCAGGCGCTCGCGGCATCGATCTACTATCCACTCGCGCGCTCGGCGCAGGCGCTCGAGATCCTCGGCATGGACGTCTCGAACTTCCCGCTCGCGTCCTATCGATCGCGCAGCTTCTACGTGATGCGCACCGACGCGCTCGATCGCTTCGGCACGCGCCTCGAGCAGCGCTTCACGCGCGCGCGGATCGACGCGATGATGACTGACGCGGGGCTCGAGCGGATCACGTTCAGCGACAAGCTGCCGTTCTGGTGCGCCGTCGGCTACAAGCGCGCCTGAGCGTGCCGCCGCTTGCTCAGGGCCGGTAGCCGAGCCTGAACACCCGGTGACCGAAGTCATCGGAGAAGTAGATGGCGCCGTCGGGCCCCGTGCGGATGTCGACGGGGCGCGCGTCCCAGGTGCCCTGCTCGAGGCCCCCGTCGACGCCGTGGCCGACGATCGGCACGACGCTCTGGATCGTGTCGCCGACGAGATGCGCGCGCGCGACGAGCCGTCCCTTTGCAGGGCTGCGGAAGGACGAGCCGTGCGAGGTGACGAAGAGATCGCCCTTCCATGGCAGCGAGCCGCCCGTGTACTCGGCGATCCCGAGCGGTGCCCAGTGCCCCTGCATCGCCGCCGCAGGCGCCTGCACGTTCTTCGCGTCGCGGCACCAGACGTCGGTCTGTTGATTCGGGTAGCCGAGGTACGCCCACTGGGTGCCGGCGGGCGGGCCGCCGTCGATCGCGAAGCTCGTCCAGCAGAGCGGATAGCCGAAGAACCGAACGCCCGGCGCATCGAGCCGGTTGATCTCCTCGGCAGGGTTGTCGGGCGTCAGGTCGCCGTACGCGGGCAGCGAGATGCCGTCGCTGCCGTTCTCGACGCCCCACATCCGTCCCTTCGAGTCGAAGGTGAGCCCGACCTCGTTGCGCAGCCCCGGCGCGAAGGCCTCGCCCGTCGCGTAATCGATGCCGCAGGCGGGCAGCACGGCAGGGAGCACGAAGCGACGCACCTGCGAACGCAGGGCGATGATCGCCGGGTCCTGCTCGATATCCACGGACGACCCGACGTTGACGTAGAGACGCCCCTGTTTGTCGAAGACCAGCGTGCGGCTCGTGTGCCCGCCATCAGGGATGCCGCGCACGACGACCTCGGCGGGCCCGTTGGCCACGCGATCGCCGCTCTTGTAGGACCAGCGGTAGATGGTGAGCGCGTTCGATGCGTACACGAACGCGTTGTCGGGGCTGAACGCGAGCCCGTGGTTGAGCTCGGGGGCGCCCTCGATGGAATCGGCGAATGCGGTCATCTCCGCCTCGCTGACGAAGCCATCCTTGTCCGCGTCGACGAGCGTCTTCACCTTGCCCGCGGCCTGCACGAACAGGTCGCCGTTGGGCGCGAAGGCGAGCTGCCGGGCCACGGGGAGATCCCTGGAGAACACGGTCAGACACAGACGAGGATCCGCAAGCCAGACGTCAGGCACGGCCGCCGCCGCGTCGCCGCAGGTGTTCACGAGGGGCGCGCCCGCGTCGAGCGCGGCGTCGTCGGCGAGCGCGGAGTCACCGCGCGCGTCGGCGGGTGCCGCGCCGTCGCGCGGCGCGTCGACGGGCCCTGCCTCCGGGACGGGGTCGTCGCTGGGTGAACCGTCACCGCAGCTCGCGAGCGCCACGACCGTGGCGGCGCCGACCATCAAGACCGCGCCCAGAACGAGCCGCATTCCTCGATGATAGCGCGGAACGCCCTTCGCGTGACGGAGCGGGCCGCATCCGGCCACGCATGGAAGCCGCGTGACCAGGGCCGACATGGGCTTCATCCGGCGCGTACCGAGGTGGGGCCTGCGCTCCTTGGTGCTCGCAGGATCCGCGCTCATCGCCTGCTCACGAGTCCGAGCCTCGATCACGCTGGCGCGGGCGACGCGGCAACGCCCGACGACGCAGGCGATTCGACCGCCGACGGCGCCCCCGGCCACGCCGCCGACGCCGACGACGCGGAAGACCCACGCGACGAGAAAGACGCACGCGACGCAAGCGATGCAGGCCCGTTCTGCGGCGAGGGCGCACCCGCGCTCTGCGCGGGTGGCGAAGCCTGCCAGACCGACGCCGACTGCACGAGCGCCGTGTGCGGCGCGGTGCTCGGCGCATGCATCGCCGACCAAGCGCCCGCGCCGCCTGGCACGACGATCCGGTCGATCGTCGCGGGAAGAAGTCACACCTGCGTGCCGTGGAGCGATGGTGTCGTGCAGTGCTTCGGCGCCAACGCGTCCGACGAGCTCGGGCTCGACAGAATGGCGCCCGTGCATGCGCCGGGCACCCGCGCGCCGGCGGGCGCCATGGGCCGTGGGCACACGTGTTCGAGGGCCGTCGATGCCGTCCGCTGCTGGGGCGACAACGCGTTCGGCCAGCTCGGCGTAGGCGGCACGGCGAGTCGCGGGGACAACGTGGGCGAGATGGCGGCGCTCGCGGCGATCCTGCCTCTCGGAGCAGGGCTCGTCCCGCCCGCGGCCATCAGCTCGGGCGCGGTGGCGGACCAAACCTGCATGACGTGGAGCGAGCCGCCGCCGGGGGTCCCTAATCCCGCGCCGAACGATTCTGGATGGCAGACCCGCCTTGCGTGCTGGGGCAAGAACGGCAAGGGGCAACTGGGCCTCGGCGACCAGGCGAACCGAGGCGACCAGCCCGGTGAGATGGGCGATGCGTTGCCGTTCGTGCGCCTCCGCTGACGAGCGCTCGTCAGCGATCGCGATGCGCGCGCGCCGGGACGCCGTAGGCCACCACCGAGGGCGGCACGTCGCGCGCAACGACCGCGCCTCCGCCCACGATCGCGTCGTCGCCCACGGCCACCCCAGGGAGAACGCTCGCGCCGATGCCGAGGTGCGCGCGCGCGCCGAGCCGCGCAGCGCCGCCCATCGCGGCGTTCGGGGAGAGATGCGCGAAGTCGCCGACGACGACGTCGTGCTCGACCACCGCCGCGGTGTTCACGATCACTCCGCGGCCCAACGCCGCGTCCGGATTGATCGCCGCGAAGGCCATCACCACGGTACCGTCACCGACGCACGCTGACCGCGCGACGCTCGCGCGCGGATGGATGGCAGTCACGACGCGGATCCCGCGCGCGACGCACGCGTCGTACACCTTGCTACGCACCCCGTTGTCGCCGATGCCGAGCGCCACCTCGTGCTGCGCGGGGTCGAGCGACGCGCCGCCGCCGAGCACGGGCAGGCCCAGCACCGTCGTGCCATGGCGCTGCGGCGCATCGTCGATGAAGCCAAGCACCGTGCGGCCGGCGCACTGCAGGACGTCGCAGACCACCTTCGCATGGCCGCCCGCGCCATAGACCACGAGGCCGCGTGGTCGCTCGCTTGCGTCACTCATCGCCGGTCCCCATGAACTCGGGGACCGTGGCGTGGCCCTCGCGGCTCACGCCGTCCTTCTTCACCACGCGCCACGCGGTGAGGGCGAGGATCTTCGCGTCGAGGGCGAGGCTCCAGTGGTCGGCGTACCAGACGTCGAGCTCGAGCTTCTTTCTCCACGTGAGCGCGTTGCGCCCGTTCACCTGCGCCCAGCCCGTGATCCCGGGCAGCACGTCGTGCCGCCTCCCCTGCTCCGCCGAGTAGCGCGGCAGGTACTGCATCAGCAGCGGACGCGGGCCGACGAGGCTGATATCGCCGCGCAGCACGTTGTAGAGCTGCGGGAGCTCGTCGAGGCTCGTCCGGCGGAGGAACTTCCCGAGCGCCGTGAGCCGCGCACCGTCCTGGGCGGGATCGGGGTTCTTGCTCGCGTTCGCCGCGTGCTTCATGGTCCGGAACTTCACGACGTGGAACGGACGTCCGTCGCGGCCCGGGCGCTCCTGGAAGAAGAGCGCGGGCTTGCCCATCGTCGCGCGCACGGCAAGCGCGGTCGCCGCGAGCACCGGCGCGGTCGCGACGAGGCCGACGAGCGCCGCCGAGCGGTCGATCGCCGACTTGACGAGGAGCCGCCAGCCGCGCTGCTTCATCGCGCCACTCCGGCCGCGTAGCTCAGGTACCGGGCGCCTTGTCGACGCCGGTGGCGATGCGCCAGTCCATCAGCTTCTGGAGCCCCTGCTCGAGGGAGATGCTGTACTTGAAGTCGAGCTCCTTCTCCGCCTTCTGGCGCGAGCCGATGCGGTTCTTCACGAACTGGCGCGCGTCGTCCTCGGAGTACGGCTTGTAGTTCACCTTGAGGGGCGACTTCTTCATCTCGAGGATCTTGTCGCAGAGCTGCTTGATGGTCGTCTGCACCTCGGTGCCGACGTTGTAGAAACCCATCTTCACGTCGCTCAGCGCCGCGAGCACGTTGCAGCGCGCCGCGTCCTCCACGGAGATGAAGTCGTAGGCCTGCGTGCCGTCACCGTTGATGGTGGGCGCCTCGTTGGCCGCGATCTTGTTGAGCATGATCGGGATGACGCCCGTGTACGCCGCATGTTGATCCTGCCCGGGACCGTACACGTTCATGTAGCGGAGGCCGACGATGGGCAGGCCGTAGCGATCGTTGTACGCGGTGGCCATCGCCTCGCCCGCGATCTTCGTGGCGCCGTAGAAGTTCAGGTTCTTGAACGGATGGTCCTCGGTCATCGGGACCTCGACCGCGTCGCCGTAGACCGACGCCGACGAGGAGTACACGAGCTTCTTCACCTTGTTCTTCACGCACGCCTCGAGCACGTTGAGCGTGCCCTCGATGTTCACGTGGAAGGCGGTGCGCGGGAAATCCTTGCAGTGCAGGAGCCACATCGCGGCGAGGTGGAAGACATAGTCCACGCCCTGCATCGCGGCGTCGAGGATGTCGACATCGCGCACGTCACCGCCGTGCGGGTAAACGCGGCAGCGCTTGTCCTTCAGGGACTCCGCGATGTTCGCCATCTTGCCGCGCGCGAAGTTGTCATAGATGAGGACCTCGGCGACCTCGGTCTTCAGCAGCTCCTTGACGACGAAGCCGCCGATGAAGCCGGCGCCGCCGATGACCATGACCCGCTTGCCTTCAAGACTCATCGCTCAAACTCCTCTGGGAACTCGTGGAAGATGTGGCTGGCGCCTTGGTGACCGCGACACCGCGAACCGGCGGCGTATGCACCGCCGGCGGCAGGTCCGGTGACGTGAACTTCATGTAAAAGCTCTTCGGCACGCGGTTCGTGCGATAGAGCAGATAGAAGAGCGGGCGCAGGCGCTCGAAGGTCTTCTTGTAGGTCTTGAATTCGCGGTACGTGTGCTTCGGCATCGTCATGAGACGATCGAACTCGGCATCGCTGAAACCGAGGCGCTTCTTCACGAGCTCGACGAGCTCCTGGTCGTAGGGCTGCGGCTCGGCGACCTGCGCGAGCGCTTCCTCACGGGTGATCTGTCCCGAGCGCGCGAGCGCCGCGGCGCCGAGCAGGCGGCCGTCGTACCCCCAGCGCTGCGGGAAGAAGTACGAGTGGAAGAACGCGGTGAAGCGGTTCTCGAGGTGGTGACCGCCGTACCACTGCCAGCCGAGCTCCTTCGCGAGGAAGGCCTTGGTCTCCTCCTTCTGGTAATCCATGTAGTAGAGCGGCCGGATCTTCTTGATTCCCGAGAACGCCGCCCACTTGATGAACGAGTAGAGCTTCAGGTTGGGGAACGTCTTGAGCGGCATGGTGCCGAATTTCTTCTGCACGCTCTCGATGTACTTGCCGTCCATGTAGAGCCAGCCGAGCGGCGAGATGCCCTCGGTGCGGAAGCAGTGGCCCTCGAACATGTACTTGATACCGTACTCCTCGCACGCCTTGTAGAGCGTGACGGCGAGGCCGATGTCGGTGGGGGCCTCGATGTCGGCCACTCCCGCCTTGAGGAACGAACGATAGATATCGTCGTACTCCTCGTTGTCGACGACGTACGTGTAGAGATCGACGTCGAGCTTCTTGAGGACGTTCTCGATGTTCTGGACCGCGATGGTCGAGTCCCACGTGTTGTCGAAGTGGGCGGCGAGCGGACGGAGGCCAAGCTCCTTGGCCTTGTGGAGGAGATACGACGAGTCACAGCCGCCGCTCACGCCGACGACGACGTCGTAGCGCTTGCCGCGCCCCGCGGCCTTGATCTCCGCGGCGATGGCCTCGAGGCGGCGCGCGCCTTCCGCGCCCACCGGGTACTCCTTCTCCAGCGCGTCGTGCGTGTGGCAGTAGTTGCAGACACCCTTCTCGTCGAAGGTCATCTTCGGGATCGTGGAGTCATAGACGCAACGGGAACATCGAGTCATCGGCGGCCTCAGCTGGGTAAAACCCGGTCCAGCTCTTCTCTGCTGGGGAAGCTGATTAGCACGGCGCGGTTCCGGCCGTGGTACACGGCCATGCTGCCGAGGGCGACGGCCGAGGCGCCCCCCTCCTTCACCGCGCTGCCGCAGTCGGCCACGCTGCCCGCGCCGCCCGCGGCAACCAGCGGGATTTTCGAGACCGACGTGACCCGCTTGATGAGGTCGAGGTCGAAGCCCTTGCCGGTGCCGTCCCGGTCGATCGAGGTGAGTAGCAGCTCGCCGGCGCCGGCCTTCTCCATCTGCGCCGCGAACCGCACGGGGTCGAGCCCGGTGCTCTTGCGCCCGCCCTGCGTGAGGACCTCGTACTTGCCGAATAGCGAGCGCTTCACGTCGATGGAGACGACGACCGCCTGGCTCCCGTACTTGTCGGCGACGCGCGTGACGAACGAGGGGTCGACCACGGCATGGCTGTTGATGACCACCTTCTCGATGCCGAGGCTGAAGATGGCGTCGACGTCCTCCATGAGGGAGATACCGCCGCCGTAGGCCACCGGCATGAAACACTCGCTCGCGATCTCCGCGAGCAACTTCAGCTGCGGACGCTTACCCTCGACGGTGCGCGTGATGTCGAGGAAGACGAGCTCGTCGACCTCCTTCTCGTTGTAGATGCGAATGGCATTGATCGGATCGCCGACGTAGCTCGGATTCTTGAATTGAATCGTCTTCACGAGCGCCGCATTGCGGAGCAGGAGACAGGGCATGACGCGCGCGACGAGCATCAGGGCACCTCGGCGAAGTTTCGCAGGAGGCGCATGCCGAACTTGTGGCTCTTCTCGGGATGGAACTGCGTGCCCTTGACGTTGGCGCGCTCCACTGCCGACACGAAGTCGTGGCCGTGGTGCGTGGTGGCCGCGGCGTCGCGCGGGTCCTCGACCGTCACATAGTACGAATGCACGAAATAGAAGCGCGACGGCTTCGTGACGTCGTCGAGTCCGGTCACGAGCGCGCTCGAGGCGCCGTCGTGCTTGGTGGCGGTGATGGTGTTCCAGCCCATGTGCGGGATCTTGAGGGTCTGCGCGTCGGCGCCCTCGAAGCGAAACTTCTTCGTCGTGCCCTTGATCCAGCCGAGGCCGGGAAGGCTCCCCTCCTCGCTGCCCTCGGTGAGCAGCTGCATGCCGAGGCACACGCCGAGGGTGGGGATCTTCTTGCCGAGGACCTGCTCGTCGAGCACGTCCTTGAGGCCCGACTCGCCCAGGCGGCGCATCGCCGTGTCGAACGCGCCGACGCCGGGGAGAATCAGCTTGTCGGCGGCGGTGATCTCCGCGCGGTCGGAGGTGATCTTCGAGGGCATCCCGAGCTTCTTCAGCATGTTGAAGATCGATCCGAGGTTGCCCATGCCGTAGTCGACGATCGCGATCACGGCGGACCCGTCAGGGACTTGTCGTCCATCTCGAGGCGCACCGTGCCGTCGTCCTCGATGATGACGCGGCCGCGCGGCCGGCACGGGACGCCGAACGCGACGGTGTACGGCGGGAGATCACGGTTCACAAACGCGCAAGAGCCGACCACCGAATGCGCGCCGATGGTGACGCCTTTCGTGATCACCACCGTCGCGCCGATGTGGCACGAGTCGCCGATGGTCACGGCGGCGCGCTCGTAGGGCAGCTTGCCGCCCGAGACCGCCCACTTGACCGTGTCGTGGCTGTAGATCTGCACGCCCGCGCTGATGCTGCAGTTGCTGCCGATGGTGAGGCCGCCGGAGCCGTCGAGCAGGGTGAACGGACCGATCCAAGTGTTCTCGCCGACCTTCACATCTCCGTAGACGTAGCTGTTCTGGTAGATGCTCGTCTTCGCGCCGAAGCCGAGGCTCTTCGCGCGCTCCCAGCGATCGAACAGCAGCTCGTCGAGCGGGAGATCGCGCTGGAACCGGGCGCGGAACTCGGCCGTCAGCTGCTGGAAGCTGGCGCGCGCGCCCGCCATCCATCGCTCACGTTCCTCGTTCGACACGCCGGGCTGGTCCATCACTGCATGAACTCTTTGAGCCACCACTCGAAGCTGAGGAGCGACCAGATGAAGAGCCGGTGGTTGTGCTTGCCGCTCGTGTGCTCGTCGAGCTTGGCGTTCACGTACTCGTACCCGAGGTAGTCGTAGATGTTCGCGCGGCGATTGCGCAGCAGGTCGTTGACGTAATCGATGCTCTGCCCACGGAACCAGCTCGCGTCCGGCGCGCTGAAGCCCTGTTTCACGCGGCTCGTGACCTGCGGGGGGATGATCTTCATCATCGCCGAGCGGAGCACGCGCTTGCCGGTGCCGAGGCGGATGTCGGGCTGGAGCTTGCGCGTCTGATCGTTCTCGTCGATCGAGACCGGCGCGTCGTCGAGGTCGATCTTGTAGTGCGGCGCGAGCTTGCAAGCGAAGTCGACGAGGTCGTTGTCGAGGAACGGCACGCGCGTCTCGAGGCCGTGCGCCATGCTCATCTTGTCCTCGACGACGAGCAGCCCGTGGAGGAACGTCTTGAGCTCGAAGTAGAGCGACGCGTTGATGAAGTCGGCGCGCGTCTCGAGCGGCATGTCCTTGCGGAAGACGCTCTTCAGCGTCTCGAAGGTCGAGTGGCCGGACATCTGACGGAACGTCGGCTCGTTGAAGAGGAGATGCTTCTCCTCGTCGGGCACGAGGCGCTGCCAAAGCTCGTAGTAGTTCTTGTGGTACGAGGCGGCGTCCGTGCTGTCGATGCCGCGCCGGTAGCGCCACGGGTAGCCGCCGAACAGCTCGTCGCCCCCGGCGCCGGAGAGCACCACCTTCACGAACTTGCCGGCGAGGCGCGCAACGTAGAAGTTCGGATAGCACTGGCCGACGCGCAGATCCTCGAGGTGGCGGATGAGCGAAGGAAGCACCGCCTCCATGTCGCCCGCGTGCATGACCATCTCGTACTGCTCGGTCTTGAACAGGTTCGAGAGGAACTCTGCGTCGCCGCGCTCGTCGAAGCCCATCTCGAGGCCCGAGGCGGAAGAGAGATCGAACCCCGCCGTGAACGTCATGAGGCGACCGAGCTGGCTGCTCGCCACCGCGGTGATCGAGCCCGAATCCATGCCGCCGCTGAGGTAGCTGCCGATCGGGACGTCGGAGACGAGCTGACGCGTGACCGCCTGCGTGAAGAGGCGCGAGAGCTCGCCGCTCGCCTCCTCGAGGCTGATGTCCGTGATGCTCGAGCGGAGCTCGTAGTCCCAGTACTTGCGGACTACCGGCCCCGTCGTCGACCCCTCGCGAATGGTGAGGTGGTGGCCGGCCGGCAGGAGCTTGATGCCGTCGAACAGGGTGAGATCGGTGAGGATGTTCTGGAACGAGAAGTACTCGTTGAGCGCCGGGTAGCAGATGGCGCGCCGCACGCCGGGGTGCGCGAGAATCGCCTTGATCTCCGAGCCGAACAGGAACTTTGCGCCGTCCCAGAAGTAGTAGATCGGCTTGACCCCGAAGCGGTCGCGCGCGACGAACAGCTCCTTCTTGCGCTTGTCCCAGATGGCGAACGCGAACATGCCGTTGAAGCGCTCGAGGCAGGCCGCGCCCCATTCCTGGTAGGCGTGGACCACGACCTCCGTGTCGGAGTGCGAGTGAAACCGGTGGCCCGCCGTCTCGAGCTCCATGCGCAGCGCCTGGAAGTTGTAGACCTCGCCGTTGTAGACGATGACCAGCTCGCCGGTCTCGTTCGTCATCGGCTGGTGCGCGCTCGCCGAGAGATCGATGATCGAGAGGCGCCGATGGCCGAGGCCGATCGGACCCTCGGCCCACACGCCGTCGCTGTCGGGTCCACGATGCGCGATCGTGGAGCTCATCTTCGCGACGGTGCCCGCCGCTACGGGCTGCCCGTCCGTCCGCAGCACTCCGGTGAAGCCGCACATGTCAGCGCTTCACGGCTCGAACGGTGTAGCCAGCCTCCGAGTCGTGCAGGCGACGGATGTCGAGCCGGGCCTCCTCGCACCATTCGCGAACCTGGGCCTCGGTCTGGCGGTGCGCGTAGCGGGGGCGGTACCAGTCGAAGTTGACGTGGACGTTCTCCTCGAAGGCGAGCGCCTCGTTCCAGAACAGCTTGGCGATGTTCCAGTACACGAGCCGCTGCACGTCGTGCTGGCCGGCCTTGATGCCGAGCAACGGTACGTCGACCTTGAGGTCGACGGTGGCCTTCGTGGCGGCGAGCGCGCGCCCGAGCTCGGTGAGCGAGCGCATCGCGTCCCACGCGTCCTCGTCGGAGAGCGGAGCGATCTGCTCACGCACGTAGTCGTCGGTGAACTCGCGGATCGGCGCCTTCTTCTTGTAGACGTAGAGGCACGCCTCGCCGCCCGTCGCGAGCACGCGCGCTGCGGACAGCAGCGCGTCGTGCGTGGACGGCGTGTGGTGCAGCACGCCCTCGGAGAAGACGGTATCGAAGCTGCCGTCGCGGAACGGGAGCTGCAGCGCATCGCCCTGCACGAAGTGCGTGTTCGCGACGTTGGCGAGCCGCTCCTGCGCGACGTCGATGGCCTCCGAGATGTCGACCCCGACCCACATCGCGTGGCTCGTCCAGCGCGGATTGTCGAGGAAGAGCGACGAGGAAAAGCCGCTGCCCGAGCCGATGTCGACCACGGACTCGCGGCGATCGAAGTACTCCGCCCACGCCTCCAGCGATGCGAAGTCGTACTTCTCGAGGTACCACTTCGCGGCCGCGCCCTTCGCGGCCGGCGAGTCGTACGTGTCGCGCTTCTTCCACTTGAAGCCGAACGACTTGCTCGTCTGCTGCTGGCCGACGTCGGACGTGAGCACGAAGCGCGCGATGCCGTTGGTGATGGGATAACTGGCGCCATCCTCGCTCTTCAGCGAGGCGCCGTCGCTCGCGAGCGTGAGCGGCTTGCGGGCGACGGGGTCGGCGAGCTTCTCGAGCAGCGAGGGCTTCATTCCGCGGCCGCGACCTGGCTCTCGACGAGACGGCTGACCACGTAGTCTTGCTCCTCGGCGGTGAGCTGAGCGTAGAGCGGGATGGCGAGCGTGAGCTGATCCGCGAGGTACGCGTTCGGGAAGTCCTCGGGCTTGATGCCGTACGTCTCGCGGTAGAAGCCGAGCATGTGCACGGCGTGGGTGCCGGGCCGCGTGGCGACGCCCGCCGCCTCGAGGGAATCCATCAGCGCATTGCGCTGGCCGTGGAGGCGCTCGACGTTCTTCACCGTCGGCGTCTCGGGACGGAAGAGACAGACGTACGACTGGTAGCCGTGGACGTAGCCGGCGGGCACGGTGGGGGTGCGCAGCCAGCCGAGCCTGCCGAGCTTCTGGTCGTAGCGCTTCGCGACCGCAGTGCGCTGCTCCATGAGGCTGGGCAGGCGGCCCATCTGGACGACGCCGATCGCCGCCTGGATGTCGGTCATGCGGTAGTTGAAGCCGACGTGGTTGAAGTCGGGCAAGACGTAGCTGCGCGCGCCGAGGTGACGCTGGAGGTCGCTCTTCGAGGCGCCGTGGTCACGCAGCGAGCGCACGAGGTCGGCGGTCGCGGGATCCGCGGTGGTGAACATGCCGCCCTCCCCCGTGGTGATCGCCTTGCGCGGATGGAAGCTGAAGCACCCGATGTCGGCGACGGTGCCGGCGTGGTGCCCGTGGTACCAGGTGCCCGTCGCGCATGCCGCGTCCTCGACGACCTTCAGGCCGTGCTTCTTCGCGATGGCCATGATGGGGTTCAGGTCCGCGCTCACCCCGAAGAGCGAGACGGGCATGATGGCCTTGGTCTTCTTCGTGATGGCCCGCTCGATCTGCGCGACGTCGATGTTGAACGTATCGAGCTCGATGTCGACGAACACCGGCTTCGCGCCCTGCATCTCCACGACGTTCGCGGTCGAGACCCAGGTGAAGGCAGGGACGATGACCTCGTCGCCCGGGCCCACGCCGAGCGCCACCATGGCCATGTGCAGCGCCGTCGTGGCGGACGTGGTCGCAAGCGCGTGCTTCGCGTGCGAGTAGGCCATGAAGCGTGACTCGAACTCCGCGACCTTCGGCCCCTGCACGACCCAGCCGGTCTCGAGGGGCTCGGCGACGGCCCGCTTCTCTTCGTCTCCGAAAAAGGGTTTGGAGATCGGGATCTTCATCGGGGTTCCTGTTGCGGCATCAGCGCACGACATTCAACGTGCGGCGAACGCGCGTCATAGCGTTTTCTCGAACGTTCTTCCAGTGAAAGGTCGGCTCACGGCACCGCAGGAAGTGCCGGCCGAGCAGGGGCACCCCGGCTCCGCAGCTCAGCGATCCGGGCCGGCCAGCGCGCGTCGTCCGGGTGCCGTAGGGCCAGCGATCCGTACGCGTCAAGCGCGTCTGCCAGCACGCCGTCTCGCTCGCCCATCGAACCGATGTGCTCGAGCAGGTCGTCACGGCTGGGGTCGAGATCGATCACGCGGTGCTGAAGGCGCACCGCGCGGACGTAGTGGCCGCGCTGCTCCTCCACGTTCGCGGCCCAGGAATAGAGCTGGATGCAGTCGGTCGCCGCCCCGCAGCCGCCGCGAACGAGGGCGTCGACCGCGAGCTCGGCGCGGCGGTTCTGGCCGCTCTCCATCGCCAGCGCGATGAGCTGCCGCTGGCAGGCTGGCCGGTCGACGACGCCGTCGGTCGCGCGGTCGAGCCGATCGAGCGCGCCGGGCGCGTCCTTCCGGGCGATTCCGAGGCGCGCGACGAGGACGTGCGCGCTGCACTTGGTGGGCTCGCGCCGCGCCTCCTCCTCGGCGGCGGCGAGCGCGTCGGCGAGGCACGCGTCGGCAGGCAAGCACCACGCCACCGCGCCGATGGCGTCGCTGGCCTCGGCCTCTGTGCGTCGACGAAAGGGTCCGGGCGCGGTCGGTGAGCGGCGCTCGATCTCCCGATCGAGGATGACCGCCGTGGAGGGCAGGCGGTCGCCGAGCTCGGTCACGAGCGCCTCCAGCATGTCGAGCCCGGAGGGCCCCTCCGGCACGAGCTCGAGCGCACCGTAGGAGTCGTCGACCACGCGCAGTGCCTCCTTCACGATTACGTCGCGCAGCGTCTCGTCGTTCTGGTAGGCCAGCCGGTACTCGAGGCGCGCCTGCGCGGCGTGCCCGGCGACCAGGCTCCGCGCAAGGACGAAATGGGCGCGGCCGAAGCGCGGATTACGCTCGAGGGAACGCGCCACCCAGGGGATGACGCTACCGTCGCGATCGGTCTGCACGCGCACGGCGCCCATGAGCGGGAGGAACGGCTCGGCGGGGTATCGCAGCATGGATTCGCGGATCGCCTCACGGAACAACTCGGGCGGCGCCGTGGCATCGACGCTCAGCGCGCTGAGCGTGCGTCGATCCTCGGCGAGTGAGTGCCCCACAGCCGGCCACGCGAAGACCGCCGCGACGAGCGCGCACGCCGCGACCGCATTGGCCACCAGGCCGAGCGGCGATGCGCTCGCCGCGGCCGTTGGCTCGCGCATGGTGGGGCGACTGCTCACGACGATCGCAACGCACACCGCGACGAGCGCAACGACGCCCGGCACCTCGAGATGAAAATCGACGACCTCGTGCAGGATCGTCACCACGATCGCGACCCACACTCCGACCACCGGCCGCGCCGCCCGGAGCACGAGCTGCGGCCTCAGCGCCCACGCGAGCATGACGAACGCCGCGAGCGAGACCGGCACGCCCCACTCGACCAGCCACTGCACCGCGAGGTCCTCGGGGTGCGTGAACGTCACGTAGTTGGTCCCCTCGCGCACCGAAGAGAAGACGGTCTCGAACGAGCCGCGGCCGGTGCCAAACCATGGCGAGGCGGTCATCAGCCGGAACGACGAGCGTGCGACGTCGGCCTTCGTGAGGTCCGAGGAAAAAAGGTGGGTGTTATCGGGATCGAAGAAGGCGATCGTGCCGATGAAGGCGGCGGCAACGGTGCAGCCGGCGAGGACGGCGGCGTTCGCGCGGTCGCTGCCGAACCGGCGCTTCACGTAGAACGTGAGGCCGATCGCGAACAGCGCGCCCAGCGCGAGGGTGCCCGTCGCGCCGCGCGATCCTTGCCAGATGCTCGTCGCGGCGAGCACGAGCACTGCGCTGGCAGAGAGCGCACGCGGCAGGGAGCGGCGCGCGACGAGCGCCCAGAGCGCAACACACGCACCGATGTTGAGGTACGCCGCGAGATGGTTGGTGTTGAGCAGCGGCGTGAGGCGGCCGACCTTGTAGGCGTACGTCTCGTGCGGGCGATACACGCCGAAGACGCGGTCGGCGCCCACCGCCATGTGCGCGAGCGCGGCGATCGCCATCGCCACGGTCGAGAAGACGACGAGCCGCACCAGGAACCGCTCGCCGCGCTCGAGCGCAGCGATGCGCAGGGCGGCGAGGAAGACGCAGCCATAGAAGAAGCCGCGGAGCACCTCGACGCGCGTGGCGAGGGGCGCGACGCTCAGCGAATGCCACGCGGGACCCGGCTCGCGGAGCGGTGAGAGCGCCCGCTCCCAGACGTCGGCGCTGCTGGGCGCGAGCGTGCGGGCCACGCCGTCGGGCAGCGGGATCGCCTGGAGGACGGTCATCGCGAGGAGCAGCGCGAAGGCAGCGAGCACCCACTTGCTCGCGCTCGAGAACGTCCAGCCCTGGCGATCGCTCGCGAGCAGGGCGCACGCCACGGCGGCGAGCACGCTCATCGCCATGAGCACGGGCGTGGGGATCGACCCGAGCGCGAGGCCCGAGAGCGGCACCACGGCCGCAAAGAGCCACTTGCCCGCGGTGATGGCGCGCGATTCTCGGCGAAAGGGCGGCATCGGCGGGCGATGATAGCCCCCGCCGAAGCCGTTTCCGTGCAGAACCGCCCTCTGCTAGGGTCCGGCGCCCGCTCGAACGCGAACGTTCGGGCGGTCGCGGGCAACCAAAGCAACCTGCATCATGAAAAACTTTGCGCTCACCGGCGTCGGCGGCTTCATCGCCCCGCGCCATCTCAAGGCGATCCGCGATACCGGCAACCGGCTCGTCGCGGCCGTGGATCCCAAGGACTCGGTCGGGGTCCTCGACTCCTTCGGGTTCGACGTCCGCTTCTTCACCGAGATCGAACGCTTCGATCGGTACCTGGAGAAGCTGCGCCGCGGGCCCGAGGAAGGTCGCATCGACTACCTCTCCGTCTGCTCGCCGAACTACCTGCACGACGCGCACTGCCGGCTCGGGCTCCGCATGAAGGCGGACGTCATCTGCGACAAGCCGCTCGTCATCAACCCCTGGAACCTCGACGCGCTCGAGGAGCTGGAAGAGGAGAGCGGCCAGCGCATCTGGACCATCCTCCAGCTCCGCGCCCACGAGAAGCTGATGGCGCTTCGCGAGGAGCTCGTCGCGAAGAAGAGCCCGACCGCAAAGCATGACGTGACCCTCACGTACGTCACGTCGCGCGGCCCCTGGTACGACGTCTCGTGGAAGGGCCAGGAAGAGAAGTCCGGCGGCATCCCGACGAACATCGGCATCCACTTCTTCGACATGCTCATGTGGATGTTCGGCGCAGCCGAGGACGCGAAGATCCACCTCAGCGAGCCGCGCCGCATGTCGGGCTACCTCGAGCTCGAGCGCGCGCGCGTGAAGTGGTTCCTCTCGGTCGACAACAAGGATGTCCCCCGCGAGGTCAAGGCCGCGGGCAAGACCACCTTCCGCACCATCACGGTCGATGGCTCCGAGGTCGAGTTCTCGGAGGGATTCACGGATCTCCACACGCGCGTCTACGACCTCACGCTCGCCGGCAAGGGCTTCGGCATCAAGGACGCCCGCCCCTCCATCGAGCTCGTGCACCGCATGCGCAACACCGCTGCCACGCCGGCCGGCACCGACCTCCATCCCCTGCTGCAACGGTGACGTCGTGACCGAGCCCGCATACTTCGTCCACTCCAGCGCGTTCGTCGACGAGCCCGTCTCCATCGGCGCTGGCTCCAAGGTCTGGCACTTCGCGCACGTCTCCGGTGGCGCGGTCCTCGGCAAGGGCTGCAACCTCGGCCAGAACGTCTTCGTCGCCGGCGGCGTCCGCATCGGCGACAACGTGAAGATCCAGAACAACGTCGCCGTGTACGAGGGGGTCGAGCTCGAGAACGACGTGTTCTGCGGCCCGTCGTGCGTGTTCACGAACGTCGACAACCCGCGCTCCGAGATCGTCCGGCGCGGTCAGTACCTGAAGACGCTCGTGCGCCGCGGCGCCAGCATCGGCGCCAACGCGACCATCGTCTGCGGCTCGACGATCGGGCGCTACGCGTTCATCGCCGCCGGCGCGGTCGTGACCAAGGGCGAGGTCCCCGACTACGCGCTGATGGCGGGCGTTCCGGCCCGACGCAAGGGCTGGGTAAGCCGTCACGGGCACCCGCTGGGAAAGGCCGACGCCGAGGGCATCATGCGCTGCCGGGAGTCGGGCTGGCGTTACCAGGAGATCGAGCCCGGCGTGCTGCGCTGCCTCGACCACGCCGAGGACCTCGCGCTGTGAGCTCTCCCGTTCCGCTCCTCGACCTCAAGGCGCAGTACGACACGATCCGTGGCGACATCGCCGCAGCGCTCGAGCGGGTGCTCGAGTCGCAGCACTTCATCCTCGGGCCCGAGGTCGAGGCGCTCGAGCGAGAGATCGCCGCTTACTCCGGCGTCCGCCAAGCGGTCGGCGTCTCGTCGGGCACCGACGCGATCCTCCTCGCGCTGATGGCGCTAGGCGTCGGACCCGGCGACGAGGTCGTCACCACTCCCTACACGTTCATCGCGACCTGCTCGTGCATCGCACGCCTCGGCGCGCGCGCCGTCTTCGTCGACGTCGAGCCGCGCTCCTACAATCTCGACGTCTCGCGCGTGGAGGCGGCGATCAGCCCGCGCACGAAGGCCATCATGCCGGTTCACCTCTTCGGCCAGATGGCCGACACCGAGACGCTCGTCGCGATCGCGGCGCGGCGCGGCATCCCGATCATCGAGGACGCTGCGCAGTCGCTCGGCTCGGAGCTGAACGGCAAGCGCGCAGGCGGCGCCGGGATCGCCGGCACGTACAGCTTCTTCCCGTCCAAGAACCTCGGCGCGTTCGGCGACGGCGGCATGGTCGTGACGAACGACGACGCGACCGCCAAGCAGCTACGGCTGCTCCGTAACCAGGGACAAGCGCCGAAGTACTTCAGCGTCGAGGTCGGCGGCAACTTCCGGCTCGATGCGCTCCAGGCGGCCGTGGTCCGCGCGAAGCTCCCGCACCTCGACGGCTGGACCGCGGCGCGCCAGCGCAACGCAGCAACCTACCGGCGTCTGTTCGCCGACGCCGGCCTCGCGCTCGGTGACGGCGTGCTCGAAGGCGGCGCGGATCTCGCGCTCCCCATCGAGCTGCCGAACCGCCGCCACGTCTACAACCAGTTCGTGCTCCGTGCGAAGAGCCGCGACGGGCTGCGCAGCCATCTCGCGGCGCGCGGCATCGGCGCGGAGGTCTACTACCCGCAGACGATGCACCTTCAGAAGTGCTTCGCGAGCTGGGGTCATGCCGGCGGCGCCTTTCCCATCGCGGAGCGCGCGGCCGACGAGTCGCTGGCCATCCCGATCTACCCGGAGCTCACCGAGGAGATGCAGGCGACGGTCGTCGCCGCGGTGCGCGATTTCTACCATGGCTGACTCCTTCGACGTGGTCGTCATCGGCGGCGGGATCGTCGGCGTGGCGACCGCCATGGCCATCCTCGGCCGGAACCCGCGCCAGAAGCCGCGGACGCTCGCGGTGCTCGAGGCGGAGGCCACGCTCGCCGAGCACCAGACCGGACGCAACAGCGGGGTCATCCACTCCGGCATCTACTACAAGCCCGGCTCGCTCAAGGCGACGCTCTGCGTGCGCGGACGCGAGGCGATGCTGCGCTTCTGCGAGGAGCACGGCGTCGCGACGGAGCTGTGCGGCAAGGTCATCGTCGCCACGCGCGAGGAGGAGAAGCCGGCGCTCGAGGTGCTGATCGAGCGCGGCGCCGCGAACGGCGTGCCGGTGGTGCGCCTCTCCACCGAGGAGCTGAAGGAGCGCGAGCCCGCGGTGCACGGCGTGGCGAGCGTCTTCGTGCCCGCCACGGGCATCGTGGACTACGCCGCGGTCACGCGCGCCATGGCGCGCGTGGTGGAGCAGCGAGGTGGCGAGGTGCGCCTCGGCTCGCGGGTCATCGGGATCACGCCGGGCGCGAGCGAGTTCGTGATCCAGACCGAGGTTGGCACGATCAAGGCGCGCAACATCGTCAACTGCGCGGGCCTGCACTGCGACCAGGTCGCGCGCATGTGCGGGATCGAGCCCGGGATCGCCATCATCCCGTTCCGCGGCGAGTACTACGACCTCGTGCCGGAGAGCCGCGGGCTCTGCCAGAACCTCATCTACCCCGTGCCCGACGCACGCTTCCCGTTCCTCGGCGTGCACTTCACGCGCGCCACGTCCGGCAAGGTGGAGGCAGGCCCCAACGCCGTGCTGGCGTTCAAGCGCGAGGGCTACCACAAGAGCAGCTTCTCCTTCGACGACTCTGCGGCGCTCCTCACGTACCTCGGGTTCTGGAAGATGGCCGGCCAGCACTGGCGCACGGGGCTCGGCGAGATGCACCGCTCGCTCAGCAAGGCCGCGTTCGTGCGCTCGCTGCAGGCGCTCGTGCCCACCGTCACGGCCGCGGACCTCGTGCCCGGCCGCGCCGGTGTCCGTGCGCAAGCGGTCGACAAGGACGGCAAGCTCGCCGACGATTTCCGGCTCGTCGAAGCGCCCGCGATGCTCCACGTGCTCAACGCGCCGTCGCCGGCTGCCACGGCATCGATCGCGATCGGCGAGCACCTCGCAGCGACCGCCGAGCGCACCTTCCGCACGCCCGCCCGCATGGCAGGCTGAAGACGCGCCGCTGTGACGCCCGCCGCCCCGCCGCAGCCCTTCCGCGGCTGGGTCGCCGTCGGACGCACCGAGGATCTCCCCCTCGCCGGCGCCTGGCTCAAGGCGCCCCTCACCCCCGCGGGCGTGGTGGTGGTGCGCCAGCCCGATGGGGCGC
>JAYTHX010000047.1:0-6913 GCA_043732195.1 Polyangiaceae bacterium | reverse complement strand
GCGCGATTCTCTTTCATGGTGGCCCCCATCGCCAGGATCGATCATAGCGCGGGGCCGCCGCTGTTCTATGCTCGCGCGCGATGAACGTCCCTGGGCTCCGGGCCGCGCTGGCGGCAGTGATCGCGGTCGCGGGTGTCCTCGGTAGCTGCAAACCGACGCCACCTGCCGCCAGTGAGGCCAGTGATTCCGGCGCTGTGGATGCGGCACCGGGCGTCGAGGCGAGCGAGAGCGCCGCGCTCGCCGCCGCGCCGAGCGTCGATGCGAGCGTGGCGACCGCGGCGCGCGGGAAGATCCTCTACGACAAGTACTGCGGCTTCTGTCACGGCGAGAACGGACAGGGCTACAAGGCCGACCAGGCGCCCGCGCTCGCGAACGACGATCTTCTGACCGTCGCCACCGACGAGTACCTGCTCGAGGCGATCGTGAAGGGCCGCCCCGGCACCACGATGAGCGCGTGGTCGGTCGCGCGCGGCGGTCCCCTCGCCTACCCCGATGCGGCGGCGATCGTTTCGTACGTGCGCACCTGGCAGAAGAGGCCCTCGGAGCCGGTCGACGCACGGGTCGCGAACGGCACCGCCGCCGCCGCGAACCGCACCTACAACGCGCTGTGCGCGAGCTGCCACGGCGTCAAGGGCAAGAACGGCAAGTACAACTCGCTCGCGAACCACGAGCTGCTCACCGCCGCGAGCGACGGCTTCCTCGCCACCACCATCGAGCGCGGACGCGCGGGTACGCCGATGGCAGGTTTCGGCAGCAAGCTGTCGAAGACCCAGGTGGACGATCTCATCGCCCTCGTCCGCAGCTGGAAGATCCCGCCCGAGGAGCTGCCCGATCTGCCGCCCAAGGCGGGCGCGCTGACCTCCATCGTCGTCAACCCGAGGGGCCCGCAGCCCGAGCTCGAGGAGAGCGCCTCCTTCATCAAGGTCGACGCGGTGAAGAAGGAGCTCGATCGCGGCGCGTCGATGGTGATCATCGATGCGCGCCCGCCCGCCGACTACGCGCGCATGCACATCGTCGGCGCGATCAGCGTGCCGTTCTACCAGACCGCCGACTACGCGAAGCAGCTCCCCAAGGATCGCTACATCCTCACGTACTGCGCGTGCCCGCACGCCGAGAGCGGCCAGGTGCGGGACGCCCTGCGCAAGCTCGGCTACCCGCGCGTGGCGGTGATCGACGAGGGCCTCCTGGTGTGGCGTGACCGCGGCTACGGCGTCCGCGGCGGCGCGAAGCCGTAGCCGTGCGCGCCGTGCTAGGCGGCGGCGAAGAGCTCGCGTAGCGCCTTCGGCGAGCGCACCGCGCGCTCGCTCGTCTCGAGGATGCGCTTCATGTCGAGCTCGCCGTCGGAGCCGGTGTACTTCTCGAGCTCGAAGATCTCCCAGCCCTTCTTGTTCTGCTTCGGGGAGGTGTTGTCGAACACGCCGCCGCCGAAGAGGACGTGCCACCACGAGAACGACGCCGTGTCCTTCGAGACCCCAGCAGAACGCTTCTTGGCCACCAGAGAGCCTGCTGTCAGTAACCGACGAGCGGCGCGGTCGTGCCCGTCGCGATTGTCGTTCCGTCCCCCAGCTCACCCGTACGGTTGTTGCCCCAGCAGTAGCCCGTGCCGTCGTCGAGCGAGGCGCACGTGCGGTCGCCACGTCCGGTGAGGGTCTTCACGGTGGCGAGGCCCTTCACGACGACGGCCGACGGCGAGTCGGCGCGCACGCCATTTCCGAGCGAGCCGAGCGTGCCCTTGCCCCAGCACAGCACCGTGCCGTCGGTCATGAGCGCGCAGGTGTGATCGTCACCAGCGGCGATGGCCTTCGCGGTCTTGCCCTGGAGATCCGGCGTGCGCAACGAGGGGCCCTCCGGGGTGGGGCCCGTCGTCTGCCCGTGGTTGTTGGAGCCCCAGCAGCGGACGCTGCCGTCGTTCAGCACCGCGCACGAGTGGCCGTTGCCGCTGGCGACGTCCTTGGCGGGCAGGCCGAGCGGCACGTCGACCGGGAGCGTCCCTCCGCCCTGCCCGACGCCGCATTCTCCACTGCCGTTGCCGCCCCAGCACGAGACGACGCCCGCCGCGCGCACCACGCACGTGTGTCCGGACGACGCCGCGAGCTTGGTCACGCCGAACGGAGGCAGGCCAGCCTCGGGGTTGGCGTCGGCGCCGGCGTCGGTGGGGACGAGCGCGGGCGTCGAAAGGTTGCCGCCGGGACGACCGAGGCGAAGGCTGTCGTTCGAGCCCGCGCACGCGACGTCGCTGCTGCCGAGCAACGCGCACGTGAAGAAGTAGCCTGCGCTCACGTCGGTGGCGGCGCCCGCCTGGAAGACGACGGGATCGGCCTGGATGTAGGGGGCGCTGCCGTTGCCGAGGCTGCCCAGCTGACCGCTGCCCCAGCACTTGATCTGCCCGCCCGCGACCACTGCGCAGGTGTAGGCCTGTCCGCCAGCCGCGCGCGTGACGCCAGTGACGGCGGGGATCAGGGTGGGCGTTCCGGTAGCGAGGAACGTGGTGAGGCTCAGCTGGCGGACGCCGTTGTCGCCCCAGCACGAGAGGCCGCCCTTCGCGTCGACCGCGCAGCCGTGATCGCCGCCGAGCGCGAGGCTCGCGATCGACGCGGTGGTGACGATCTTCACGGGGACGTCGGAGACGATGCGCGAGCCGCGGCCGAGCGCGCCCGCGACGTTGCGGCCCCAGCAGGAGACATGCTTGCCGTCCGCGAGGAGCGCGCAGGTGTGCGAGCCGCCGGCCACGACTTGCTTCGCAGAGGTGATGCCGTCGACGGGGAGCGGCGTGGAGACGCTGCTGGTGGGCGTGGCGTCTCCGAGGCCGACCTGTCGCCAGTCGTTGAGCCCCCAGCAGTTGATGGCGCCGCTCTTGCGCCACGCGCACGTGTGCGCGCCGCCGGTGGTGACGCCGAGCGCGTCGGAGATGCTGAGCACGAGGACGGGCACCGCGCTGTCGCTGCTCTTCGCGTCGCCAAGGCCGCCGTTGCCGCCGGAGCCCCAGCAGCGGACCTCCGAGGCCTTGGTGACCACGCAGAAGTGGTTGGCGTTCGCGCTCGCCGCGATCGACACGACGTCAGTGAGACCGGCGACCTTGATCGCGGTCTTGACGTCGGCGGGCGGCGGCGAGGCGGTCTGACCGTTGTTGTTCCTGCCCCAGCAGAAGACCTCGCCGCTCTTCAGCAGCGCGCACGCGGTCGCTTCCGCCGCGACGATCTGCGTGGCGCCGGCGATGCCCGTCACGGGCGCCGGCTGGGAGCGCGGCGTGACCGTTCCGTCGCCGAGCTGACCGGCGGTGTTGTCGCCCCAGCACTGGACGGTCCCGTCGTTCTGCAGCGCGCACGAGAACGCGCCGCCCGCGGCCACGTTGGTCGCGTTGGTGAGCGAGACGACGTTCTTGGGCAGCGGCGAGTCGGTGGTGCTGCCGTCTCCGAGCTGGCGGTACTGATTGAAGCCCCAGCACGAGACCGTGCCGGCCTTGTGAACGATGCACGCGTGGCGCTGGCCCGCGGCGAGATCCACCGCGTCACCGACGTCCTTCACGAGGACCGGGACGCTGGTCGAGAGCTTGAGCCCGTCACCGAGCTCGCCCGCCGGGCTGCTCTCGCCCCAGCACATCACCGTGCCGTCGATGCGCCGCCCGCAGCCGAAGCTCCCGCCGAGCGCGAGCTGCTGCACCTCGATGCTCGGGATGCCGGCCTCGACGGGAGGGATGATGCCGCCTTCGGACGGCGCGTCCGTCCCGCCTCCGCCGTCGGCCGGGTCCCCGAAGACGTTCTCGAGGTCGACGCCGAAGCTACAGGCCGCCATGACGGCGACGCACAGGAGGGAGGCCACCGCCACACCCGTGGCCGCGCCGAGCCGGACACGCATTTTGCGAGGATAGCAGCACCGAGCGCGCGAGCGCGGGGCGCATTCCGTGCGTGCACACTGCCGCACACCTCCCCCGCCCGCTGGGTTGCGCTGGTCGCAGCGTGCCGTCTCGCGTTAGAATTGCCAGGATGAAGGGAGCTTCAGCCGAGAGCGCTCCCACGGCCGACGCGCCGCTGCTGGTCGGTCGCTACGCCATCTACGATGCCATCGCGTCGGGCGGCATGGCGACGGTCCACCTCGGTCGCCTCATAGGAACGGCGGGCTTTCTCCGCACCGTGGCCATCAAGCGGCTGCACTCGCAGTTCGCGCATGATGCCGACTTCACGGCGATGTTCCTCGACGAGGCGCGCCTCGCCTCGCGCATCCAGCATCCGAACGTGGTCTCGACGCTCGATGTCGTGATGAAGGACGACGAGCTGCTGCTCGTCATGGAGTACATCCGCGGCGAGTCGCTCTCGCGTCTCGTGCGCCGCGCGCGGGACAGCGGGGAGCGGCTCCCGCCGCGGGTCGCGGTGGCCATCGTGTCGGATGCGCTGCACGGGCTCCATGCCGCGCACGAGGCGGTCGACGAGAAGGGGCAGCCGATGGGCCTCGTTCATCGCGACATGTCCCCGCAGAACGTGCTCGTCGGGAGCGACGGGATCGCGCGCGTGCTCGACTTCGGGGTCGCGAAGGCGGCCGGGCGCGTGCACACCACGAAGGACGGCGACATCAAGGGCAAGGTCCTCTACATGGCGCCCGAGCAGCTCGCCGCGCAGCCGCTCAACTGCACCGCGGACGTGTACGCCGCGGGCGTGGTGCTGTTCGAGACGCTCACCTGCGTGCGCATGTTCGCCGGCGAGAACGAGGGCGCGGCGCTCACGAAGATCATCCAGAACGACATCAAGGTCCCGAGCGAGATCGCGCCCGAGCTCGAGGCCTTCGACGCTATCGTGCGCAGGGCCACCGCCGGTAATCCCGCCGACCGCTACCCCACCGCGCTCGCGATGGCCGTGGAGCTCGAGGCGGTGCTGAGCGCGCCCGCGTCCCCCTCGGAGGTGAGCGCCTGGGTGCAGAAGCTCGCGAGCGAGATCCTCGACGAGCGCGCGCGGATGGTGTCGGAGATCGAGCGTTCGAGCACGCGCTCGAAGCCGCCGCTCAACATCGACAGCGGCGTGGTACGCCTCGCGACGCCGCACATCGTGCTGCCCAACGCCGCGGCGCCGATGATCCCGATCGCCGATGATGGTGCGCCAGCCTCGTCCCGGCGGCATTCGCTGTCGATGGTCGGGCTCGGGCTGCTCGGGGCGCTGCTGCTCGTCGCGATCGTCGTGATCGGGGTGCTCCTGAGCCGTGGGCCTGCCGCGGCGCCTCCGACCACGCCGCCGACCACGACGGCGAGCGCGCCTGCTGCGGCGCCGTCCGCCGACCCGGCGCCGGTGGTCAGCGCGGCGGTGGTGGTGAGGCCCGAGCCGGTCGAGGCGCCGATCACGAGGCGGCCCGCGGCTTCGGCCTCCGCAGCGTCCACGGCGCCGGTCGCGCCGCGGCGCGTGAACTGTGACCCGCCGTACGTCGTCGACAGCAGCGGCCACCGCCATTTCATCGCGGAGTGCATGAAGTGACGAGACGGCGCGCGCGGGCCCTGCTGCTCGCAGGATGCTTCAGCGGAGCCTGGCTCCTCGCGCCCGCGGTCGCCAGCGCGGGAACGAAGGAGTGCATCGCCGCGGCCGACGACGGACAGAAGCTCCGCGACGAAGGCAAGCTGACCGCCGCGCGCGACAGGTTCATCGCGTGCTCCGCGAAGGCGTGCCCCGGCGCCGTCGCGAAGCAGTGCAGCACGTGGCTGGTCGAGGCCGAGAAGGACATGCCGAGCATCGCGTTCCGCGCGCTCGACGTTCAGGGCAAGGAGACGCTCGACGTGAAGGTCTCGATCGACGGCGCGCAGGTCGCGACGGCCATCGAGGCCCGCGCCATCCCTGCCGACCCCGGCGAGCACGTCGTGAAGTTCGAGCGGGCGGACGGCGTGTCGGTCGAGGACAAGGTGCTGCTGCGGCCGGGCGAGAAGAACCGCATCATCGAGCTCTCGTTCCAGCAGAAGATGCCCGTCTCGACCACCGCGAAGCCCGCGGCGCCCGTCGCGCCGCAGGCTCCCGAGGAGTCGCAGGCCCTTCGCGTGCCGCTGGTCGCGTGGATCGGCCTCGGCGTGGGCGTCGCGGGCGGCGTGATGACCGCGGCCTTCGCGGTGTCGGCAAACAGCGACGAGAGCCACCTCCGGGCGACGTGCGCGCCGCGCTGCGACCGCGCGGACAAGAGCGCGATCGATACGAAGGTGGCGCTGGCGAACGTGGGCCTGGGCCTGGGCGTCGTGGGCCTGGGCCTGGCGGTGGTGACGACGATCCTGGCGAACAGCGGCGGCGGCGGCAAGCCGGCGAAGAAGGAGCCGCCTCCGGTGGCGCTCGACGTGGGCACGGGCTCGCTGCTTCTCCGCGGTTTGTTCTAGGCGCGCGAGCTACTTCACGAGCTTCGGGAGGACGCGGTCGGCGATGCGATTCATCGTCGAGGTGTAACCATCGCCATCGAGCGGGCATATCGATCCGACGACCCCTCGCCCGCCCAACGCCTTCGCGACGCGAAGCACGCGGGGTGTGGGGTACGCCTTTCCGCGAACCTGTCGGTTGTAGCCCGAGGTGCAGAGGGGTGCGTCACTCGATTTCACGCAGTCGCAGCCAGCTTGTATCGGTTCGCCGCATGTGCAGTAAGCCGCGAGGGCGAAGGTACATGCATATTGCAGATCAGAGCCGCGGGTAGTGAACTTGATGTCACGATGAACGATCTGCTGCTGGTGCGCCGCCCCGAGCGTCGCGAGCACCTGCATGGTGTGCTCCACGACGTCCCTCGTGGCGATGCGGCGGTCCGGTGCGTCTCGCCAGAGATGCTCGAGCGTCTCGCCTTCGAGAAGCTCCATGACGAGGAAGACCTGGCCGTCCTCCGTGATGTCGTCGTCGAGAACGCGCACCGCGCCCGGGTGATCGACGGCGTTGGCGACGTACCCCTCCTTGAGGAAGCGCACGCGCAGGTC
>JAYTHX010000046.1:0-19575 GCA_043732195.1 Polyangiaceae bacterium | reverse complement strand
CCGCGGTACGTTCGTCGGGATCGACGCCGTCGAGAAGGCGGCGAGCGGGGACATCCGCACCATCGCGCCCGCGGGCTGCTCGACGACGAAGGCCGCCGATCCGTCGTTCGCGATGGCGCGCCCCATCAGGGCTACGGGGGGCCTGGTCGTTGCTTGCATGGCGCTCGACGCGAAGTACCTGTCGAACACGAGCGCGAAGCTGGGCGTGGAGCTCGCCATCGCGCGTGGCGATGGCGTCGGGACGATGACGCCGGCCTTTCCGACCGCGGCGCTCGACGGCGCACATGGCGAAGCGCTCGTCGATGTCGGAGGGAAGGCGTGGGCGACCACGCGCTTCGAGCCGGCCGCTTTTGCTGGCGTTCCGAACCGCTTCTCCGTCGTTGCCGCGCTCGATATGACGCGCATACGCGGCGTCGTTCGGAGAAATCTGGCTTTGACGATCGGCGTGCTCGTCGGCGCGGCGTTGATCGCCATCGTGATGGGAGCACGCCTCGCCTCGCTCATGTCGCGCGCCCTTGCTCGGCTCAACGGGGCCTACAAGAACGTCGAGCGCGACGAATACACCCACGTCGAAGGCGTGAAGACCGGCGACGAGATCGAGCTCCTCGCCACGGGCTTCAACTCGATGGTTGATGGGCTGCGTGAGCGCGACAAGCTCCGCGCCACGATGGGCAAGTACATGACCCAGTCGGTGATGGACCACCTGATGAGCGGAAAGGTCGAGCTCGGCGGAGAGTCGCTCATGGTGACGATCTTGTTCAGCGACATCCGATCCTTCACGTCGATCAGCGAGACGATGACGGCGCACGAGCTCGTGAAGCTCCTGAACGAGTACTTCACCGAGATGGTGACGGTCGTGATGGAAGAGGGAGGCGTCGTCGACAAGTACATCGGCGACGCGATCATGGCGGTCTTCGGGGCGCCCGTGCCGAAGCCCGACGACGCAAGACGCGCCGTGCGCGCCGCCGTCCGCATGCGCCTGGCGCTCGTCGCCCTGAACGCGCGGCTCGTCGCGCGCGGCGATTCCCCGCTGAAGACCGGGGTCGGGCTGCATACCGGAGAGGTGGTCGCCGGCAATATTGGCAGCGAGAAGCGCATGGAGTACACGGTCATTGGCGATGCCGTGAACCTCGCCTCTCGTCTCGAGAGCTCCACGAAGGAGCTCGGCACCGACATCCTCATCAGCGACGACACTCACGCGCTCATCGGCGACGAGTTCGAGACCCGCGCGGTGCGCGAGATCACCGTGAAGGGCCGCGCCAAGCCGGTCCTGGTCTACGAGGTGCTCGGCTTCAAGAAAAAGAAGAGTCTTCGTCCGGTCGCCGAGACCACGGTGTAGCCGACCGACGTCGGCTGCCTGGTGGCCCGCAGCACGATCCAGGTCACGGGCGCTACACGCGACGTCCGCCCCGTCAACTTCGACGCGCTCGACCCGGCGAGCCCGTGGGGACAGATCGTCGCGGGGGGCACGAACGACGGCGAGCCGCATGCCGCGAGGAAGAGGACGCCGCCTGTTGTCACGAGGGCAAGCGAGAAGAAACGCATGCGTGATTGTGACCTGCCGCGGGAGCGCGCGCGCCTGCACGCCTGCGAGCTCACCCCGCCCGACGTTTGCCGCTCTTCGTTCAGTGCTTGAAAATGGGCGGTGCGGCCTTGCCACATAGCTCCGCGGGTACCGTATACACCGCCGGCTGGAGGCCTCCCGCGCCTCCCTCGGACTTCCGCTTCGTCTCGGGACTGCCGAACCAAACGGCAACGTGGTCTTCGGGCACGCCAGGGTCGCCGTCGATGCCGACGATGGCACCCAGCATTCCGTCGTCGCGCTCGACGAGCTCTCCGCGAGACCAAGGCATGCGCGATGGTCTCGCGCGATTCTGCCGGACGCGCACGACACGAGACGTTCGAGCGCATGAAGCTCGCAGGCGCGGCGCTCGACGAGCTTCGCCGCGAGGTCTTCTTCCGCGCCGGCAAGCAGATGCGCGCCGCGACGCTCTAGGTCGAGAGCCCCGCTGCGCCCGATCCCTACACGCTGGCGCCGCCGGACGTCATGTGCGCGACCGTCAGGTGTCTTCGGCTCGTACGAGCGGCAGAACGACGTGCATCCGCGTGCCGATGCCGCCGTCGCCGGCGAAGCAGCGCACGGTGCCGCCGTGCGCCTCGGTGATCTGCCTCACGAGGTAGAGGCCTATCCCTGAGCCACGATCGCCCGGCTCTTCACTGGGCGGCCGCTCATGCTCGACGCGGAAGAACTTTTCGAAGATGCGCTCGCGGAAGTCTTCCGGCACGCCCGCGCCCGTATCGCTCACGTCGAGCTCGAGGCTCTTTCCGGCCACCACCTGCGCGCGCACGGTGATGATGCCCTCGGCGGTGTAGCGCACCGCGTTTGCCAGGAGGTTCTGGAGCACCGCCGAGAGGCGCGCCTTGTCCCCTTGCACCGTGGTCTCCGCGACGTCGATCTGCAGACGTGTGCCGAGCTCCTCGCAACGTGGCTCGACCAGCGCTGCCGCGTCGCGGACGAGCGACGGCACGTCCACACGGTCCCAGTTGAGCCGTAGCTGCCCAGCCTCGATGCGCGTGAGGTCCAGGAACTCGTCCACCGTGCGCGCGAGCTGCTCGACGCCCGCGAACGCCGTCGTGAGCAGGGCCTGATCACGCGGTTCGCGCTGCTCGGAAGCCTCCGCGAGGAGCGAGAGAGCCATGTGGATGGTAGTCAACGGCGTGCGGAGCTCGTGCGATGCCACGGCCACCAGCTCGACGCGGCGCTCGTCGAGACGTACGAAATCCGTGACGTCGTACAAGACCATGACAGCCGCCGGCTCGCCGCCCGACTCCGCGCGAACACTGAGGACGCGCGGCAAGAGCTCTCGCGTCTGGAGCTTGACCGTCTCTCGCAGATCGAGCGCGCCGCGCTCGGGGGCCTGACCCGAAAGCGCCGCTTCGACCATGGAGAGCGTGTGCGCCGGCAGGGGCAGCGCGCCGAGCTTCCGTCGCTTGGGGGTGAGCCCGCGATGCTTCGATTCATTCTGGGACGGACCGAGGAGCGCAGTTGCCGCGGCGTTCTGCATGGATATGGTTCGATCACCCTGCACGACGAGGACGGCGTCCGGTAGCGCCTCGAGCGTGGCCTCGAGCGTGCGCTTCGCGCGCATGACCTCCCGTACGTTGGTCCGCTTGAAGGCGGCAAGATCTTCGGCCATGCGGTTGATGTCGTCGGCAAGCGTGCCGAGCTCTCCTTGCGCGTGCACCGGCGCGCGCTGATCAAAATCGCCCTGACGGATGGCGGTGACGCTGCGCCCGAGCTCGCGAAGCGGCCAGATGACGACGCGCCCGAGATAGAGCACGCCCGCCACCGAGAGGAGCAGCGCGGCGAGCGCGATGAACGAGACGATGAGCGTCGCGTGCCTCGCGTCGTCACGCGCGCGAACGGCTACCTCCTGCGTGGCCTGGAAGTGGCGATCCCGGATCTCGCCGGCACGACCGACGACGCTGCGCAGCAGCGGGTTGACGTCGCGATGGTAGCGCGCGACGCCCTCGGCAGCGCCCGCCGCGACGACGAGCGTGTCGACGGCCGATCGGTACGCGTGTGTGTCGCGGGACAAGGCGCCGGCGGCAGCGCGCTCCTCGGGCGTGCTGAGGAGGGCGTCGAGATGCGCCAGCGCTGCGTCCGTCGTCGCGCGCGACGCGTCGATCTCGCGCTTGCCTCCGGCGGGATCGGAGAGCGTCAAGAGCAGCGCGTCGTCTTCGCGTTCGAGCGCGCTCGTGAGGCCGCTCGTCGCGCTCGTCGTGATCTCGGCATCGCTCACGGTGGTGCCGATGACCGACGAAAACCGCGCGAAGGAGAGGGCGCTCCATCCGGCGGCGCCGATGGTCGTCGCCACGAGGATCGCCGAGACCGCGGTGAAGCGGAGCCGTAGTCCGAGCGGCCTCTCCGACGGCTTCTCAGACGAGGCCATATCGCTTGCGCTTTCGCTGCAGAGTCGTGATGTCAATACACAAGATGCGCGCAGCGGCGTCGAGCGTCGGCATGCGTCCGATGACGCGAGCGATGTGCTCGCGCTCGAGGGCTTCCACACTGACGTCACCGCCGAGGTGGACCGCGTCCGTGGAGGGCGGCGACGGCGCATCCGGCGGGGGCGGCGGGATGCCGAGATCTTCCGGCTCGATCTGCGGCTCGGGGCTCAGGATGACTGCGCGCTCGATGGCGTTGCGGATCTCTCGCAGATTGCCGGGCCACGCGTAGTCGGCGATCGCGCGCTTCGCGCGGGTCGAAAATGCAAGCTCGGTGCGATGCTGTCGGCGCGCCGCGAGCGTCAGGTAGTGCTGCGAAAGCGCCGCCACGTCCTCCTTGCGTTCGCGGAGCGGCGGCACGGTCAGCGTCAGGACGTTGAGCCGGAAGAAGAGATCCTCCCGGAAGCGCCCGGCGCGCACGTCCTCCTCGAGCGGGCGGTTGGTCGCTGAGAGCACGCGGACGTCCGCGCGTCGCTCCTTCGCATCGCCGACGCGCTGGTAGGAGCCGTCATTCAAGAAACGCAAGAGACGCGCTTGCGCGTCGAGCGAGAGGTCCCCGACCTCGTCGAGGAACAGGGAGCCCCCCTCTGCTTCCTGGACCTTGCCGGGCGCATCGGCGGCAGCGCCGGTGAACGCGCCCTTCTTGTGTCCGAAGAGCTCGCTGTTCACGAGATCGCCCGTGAGTGCCGGACAATTCACGGAAGCGAATGGCCCATCCGCGCGGGGGCTCCGCTGCCAGAGCCACCGTGCCATGACGTTCTTGCCGGTTCCGCTCTCGCCGCGCAGGAGCACCGGTACCTCCGCCGCCGCGACCCGCGTCGCTTGCTGGAGGAAGGTGCGATACGCACCGTTTTCGGTCTCGAAGTAATCCTCGCACGAGCCGACCTCGTCGAGGCGGGCTCGCGCCTCGGCGAGATCGCGCTTGAGTCGCCGACCCTCGACGGCGCGGAGCGCGGCGTGACGAACCTGGTCCGGGCTGAACGGCTTGGGAAGGTAGTCCGTCGCGCCGCGCTTCATGGCTTCGACGGCGCTCTCGAACGTCGCGAACGCGGTGATGACGATGATGGCCGTGCGCGGCTGACGGCGCAGGATTTCCGGGATCGCGGCGAGCCCCGACTCGGAGCCCAGCCAGAGGTCGAGCAGGACGAGGTCGAACCGGCCGCGCTCGAGGGCCTCGAGCGCGGCTTTCGTCGTCCCCACGCCGAGCACACGAATCCCGGTCGCTTCAAGGCAGAGGCGAAGCGTCTGGCGCACGCCCGCGTCGTCGTCCACGACGAGGGCCGACAAGCCCGTTGCGTTCATGCTCATAGCCTAGTCGCTCGGTGCGAGCTCCGTGCCCGTTTAGAGCGTGGCGCTCTCTCGAGGTCGATGGTGGGGACGCGCGAGATCCATCGGGGTCGACATGGCATAACGCCAGGCTGAGCGGGTTCTTCGTAGGCGGCATTTCGCCATGACGAAAACGACGGGAAGCGACAACCTGCTGGCCGAGCTCGTGCGTTGCGGGATCGAGGGCATGCGGGTCGCAATTGGCCTCGCGGATCCGGCGGGCAGGTCACGCCGCAGCAGCGCAGCTGGGCGCGAGATCGCGGGCCGCCACCACGGGCAACGCCAGGCGGGCTGCCTCGACGCGACGCTGCTTCACGTACGCGAGAGCCTGAAGCACGAACGGCACGCCGTAAAGGCTCGCGAGGTCGCATGGGAGGTCGACGTGAACGCCTGCGCGATACGCTGCTTGCGCGGCCGCCGAAGCGAACACGGCGGGGACGTTGAGCGGTCCACGAGCCCGTCGGTCACCGCCGTCATCAGCTCTCTCACCTGAGAACCGGCCGAGAAGGGGCTTGCGGAGGCGATCGCGCAAGAGCAACGCGAACCACCCGACCGCGGCGGGCGCCCCCGCAGGGCAACTTGCCGTGTCATCCGAGCGGCCGTGGCGACGGAACGTCGAGGTCCAGCGGGCGGAGGCGACGCCGGCACATCCGTTGCTCGGGGGGCATCGGTCCATACCTCATGCTCTCCGATCCCACGTCCGTGTCACCGACGGTAAGGGCCGCCGCCCCCCGTCGGCCCCACGGGGAGCGTCAGGCGCTGCCCGACAAGAACGCAGGGCTGCGTCGCGCGGCGGAGCGCAATCTGCCGGAGCTCATCGGCGAGCTTGGCACGACGCCGCGCGGGCTCGCAAGCGACGAAGCGGCGCGGCGCCTCGCCGAGAACGGCCCCAACGAAGTGGCGCACGACGCGCCTCCACCCTGGTACGCGCAGCTGTTCACCGCCTTCAAGAACCCGTTCATCGTCGTCCTCGTCGGGCTCGCGATCATCGAGCGCATCAGCAGCCCCGAGGACCTCAAGGGGCCAATCATCATCGGCGTGATGGTGACCATCAGCGTCGGCATCCGCTTCTGGCAGGAGTTCCGGTCCTCCCGCGCTGCCGAGCAGCTGAAGGCGCTCGTCCGCACGTCGGCGACCGTGCTTCGCCCGCGCGCGGAGCCGGCGGACAGCGTCGAGCGCCTCGAGCGACCGGTCCGCGACCTCGTCGTCGGCGATATTGTCGCCCTCGCCGCGGGGGACATGATCCCCGCCGACGTACGCCTCCTGACGAGCAAGGATCTCTTCATCAACGAAGCGGCGCTCACCGGCGAGGCCCTCCCCGTCGAAAAGTTCACGCAGTCTGCACCGTCTGGCGGGCACGACCTTCCAAACGTTTGCTTCATGGGCACCAACGTCGTGAGCGGGACCGGCACGGCGCTGGTGCTCGCCACGGGCCGCGCCACGACCTTTGGTTCCATCTCCCACGTCATCCTGGGACGCCGCGCGCTCACGAGCTTCGACATCGGGGTGGGCCGCGTCACGTGGCTGATGATCCGCTTCATGGCCGTCATGGCGCCGGTGGTCTTCCTCCTGAACGGCTTCACGAAGGGCGACTGGAAAGAGGCCGGCCTGTTCGCGCTGTCCGTGGCGGTCGGCCTCATCCCCGAGATGCTTCCGCTCGTTGTGACGGCGAACCTCGCCCGCGGGGCCGTGGTGATGGCGAAGAAGAAGGTCGTCGTGAAGAAGTTGAACGCCATCCAGAATTTCGGCGCGATGGACGTGCTCTGCACCGACAAGACGGGGACCCTCACCCAGGATCGCGTCGTCCTCGAGCAACACCTCGATGTCGTTGGTCAGACGTCGTACGAGGTCCTCCGGCTCGCCTTTCTCAACAGCAGCCACCAGACCGGCCTCAAGAACCTCCTCGACCGCGCGGTCCTCGACCATGCCGCTGTCGCGCACGAGAGCGCGGTCCTGCGCGCGTGGCCCAAGATCGACGAGATCCCCTTCGATTTCATGCGCCGCCGCATGTCGGTGGTCGTCGAGCGCGGCGAGGCGAACCTCCTGGTCTGCAAGGGCGCGGTCGACGAGGTCCTCCAGGTGTGCACGCGCGTGCAGATCGGCGACGAAACCGGCCCGGTCACCGACATCATCCGAACCCACGTGACACGCATCACGGGCGAGATGAACGAGGACGGGCTGCGCGTGGTCGCCGTGGCGTTCCGCGAGTTCACTCGTGACCAGCCGACGTTCAGCGTCGCCGAGGAGAGCCAGCTCACGCTCGCCGGCTACATTGGCTTCCTCGACCCACCGCGCGAGACGGCGGGTCCGGCGCTCGTCGCCCTGGCAAGCCACGGCGTGAGCGTGAAGGTGCTCACGGGCGACAACGACCGCGTCGCCCGCAAGGTCTGCCGCGACGTGGGGCTCGACGTCCGCGCCATCGTTCTCGGACCTGCGATCGACCTGATGACAGACGAGGAGCTCACGCGCGAGGCAGAGGGCGCGACCATCTTCGCGAGGTTGAACCCGCTCCAGAAGGCGCGCGTGGTCCGATGCCTCAAGGCGGGTGGCCACACCGTCGGCTTTCTGGGCGACGGCATCAACGACGCCCCGGCGCTCTGCGAGGCGGACGTGGGGATCTCCGTCGACAGCGGGGTCGACATCGCAAAGGAATCCGCTGACATCATCCTGCTCGAGAAGAGCCTGCTTGTCCTCGAGCAAGGGATCCTCGAGGGACGGACCACGTTCGGCAACATCGTCAAGTACATCAAGATGACGGCGAGCTCGAACTTCGGAAACGTCTTCAGCGTGGTCGTGGCGAGCGTGTTCTTGCCGTTTCTGCCGATGCTCGCGATCCACCTTCTCATCCAGAACCTCTTTTACGATCTCTCGCAGCTCTCGATCCCGTGGGACCGCATGGATTCGGAGTTCCTGCGCACGCCGCGCAAGTGGGACGCTGCGGGCCTGCGGCGGTTCATGCTCGTCATCGGCCCCATCAGCTCGATCTTCGACATCGCCACCTTCCTCATCATGTGGTTCGTCTTCCACGCCCGAAGCGTGGAGAGTCAGGCGCTCTTTCAGTCGGCGTGGTTCATCGAGGGTCTCCTCTCGCAGACGCTCGTCGTGCACATGATCCGTACTGCGAAGATCCCGTTCGTGCAGAGCCGCGCGGCTCCCGTCGTCCTGCTGCTCACCGGTACGATCATGGTGCTGGGCATCGCGACTCCCTTCACCGCCCTCGGCCGCGCCGTCGGCTTCGTGGCGCTCCCCTTGCCGTTCTTCGCTTGGCTCGCGGCGATCCTGCTCGCGTACTGCACGCTCACCCAGCTCGTCAAGGTCTGGTACATCCGCCGCTTCGGGGAGTGGCTGTGATGGTGCCGACGACGGGCATGTCGCTCCTCGAGGATATCCTCGTGAACCTTGCATGGATCGCGGCCGTCCTGGCGATTGCGGTGCTCGTGCGGTTGACGTCGAGGAGCGATCGCAATCCAGTGCGCGAGAGCGGAGCGTCGGTCGCGCGTCACGGACGGTCGCGGCAGTCAGCTCGCCCGCGGACCTCTGGAAGGTGAACGTCGCGTCACGGCAGATCGCCTTCCTGCGACGACGATGTTTGAAGGCGCTTTGCCGGGACGGCGCCGCTCCGCTCTGGAAAGCTGGCGATCTCGCGTGCGGCACGACGTTGGCACGCGCGATGCTCTCGCGACATGGCAGTCAGCCATGTCCCCCGCGCAATGGAATACGAGGCGAAGGGTCGCCGGACTCATCATCGTTACGGCAGCCACGCTGATCGGCTGCACGACGTTCTTTCGGCCCACCAAGCGCGAACGTGACTCGACGACCTGCGGCGGGATCCACGACGCCCGGTTATGCGAGTACGTGGCGATCGCCGTCGAGGGCGCGGCTTGCGCCGAAGTAGGCACTATCGAGGCCGAGCACTTCCGTGTCGTCACGACCAAGGGGTGCATCGATACGACCGGCGCGGTGGGGGACCACGACTGCAAGGTGCTCCGCTACCAGGCGGTGCGCGCCATCATGCGCGCCAACTTTCCGCCGGGCACTCCAACGTTCGTCAATCGCCAGCGGAGCGCGTACATGTCCATGGTTCGGACCCCATCGGTAGCTGCGACGGTCAGGGTTCTCGCACTGGTTCTCCTCGCACCCGTCAAGCTCGGATGCGCAGGCTTCCCCGACGTTGGCCCGACTACGTCGGTCGTCCTCGAGAACCGCTACCCGACCACGCCGGACAATGCGCTCGTCGTCTACGACGCCCACTGGCAGAACGTGTCCTTTCAAGGCCAACACGTTCCGTCCGGCGCTTCTTCCGTTCCCCAAGTCACCGTCCCCGCCTCCGCGGACAACGAGGCTTACGTCGTCCTCGCGCCAGGCTGGGATCCCACCAGCACGACGCCGCCCACGACCTTCATGGTCCTGCAGTCGCGGAGCGGCTTCGCGGTCGCTCTCGGCGACACCCTCGACATCCCGGTCGACGACGTAGGCTTCGAAGGAAACTGCGCCGCGGGCAGCCGACTCACGCAAGAGCAGGCGGACTTCCTCACGCAGATCGTGTTCGCCAGCGACTTCGCAGGCCTCCAGTACGACGCCTCGACGTGCACGACGACGCAGATCGGAGAAGCCGGTGCTCCCTGATCGTCGTGGACTCGGCGCGTCAGCGCTCGGCGCGGGCATCATCACGGCCAGCGTTCTGTTGTCCTCGCGCGCGGACGCGCAGCCCGTCCCACCCGCACCTCACGAAGACGACTCGTTCGACATCATGAACGAGCTTGCGCATCGTGGATTGCACGACATCCAGGACGAGAGCTGGAATCTCTACGGGCAGTACACGTACATCACGAGCTACAAGCCGCGAATGCACGCGTCCTACACGAACGTCCACGGCAGCCCCAATTCGCTCTGGCCGCAGGCGGAGCGTGGTTTCACCTCGACGTTCACGCTCTTCGGGGGCCTGCGTTTGTGGCGCGGAGCTGTCCTCTACGTTGCCCCGGAGCTCATCGCCGAGCGCTCGTTCTCGACGCTTCACGGGCTCGGCGGTTCCACGGAAAACTTCGAGCTGCAGAAGACCGGGGCAGAGGCGCCCACGCTTTATCGCTCGCGGCTCGATCTTCAGCAGACGATCAACCTGGGCGGGGAGCACGTCGAGAAGACGTCCGACCCCATGCAGCTCGCCGCCGTCGTCGACAGTCGGCGTTTGGTGTTCACGGTCGGCAATTTCTCGGTACTCGACGTCTTCGACCGGAACAACGTCGTCGGCGATCTTCGGCAAACGTTCTTCAACGAGGCGTTCATGACTCACGCTTCGTTCGATTTTCCTGCCGACGCGCGTGGCTACACCTATGGAGCCACCGCGGAGCTGTATTGGGGCGACTGGGCCCTGAGGCTCGGCCGGATGGCACCGCCCGAGAACCCCAACAGCTTCCCGCTCGACCTCCGGCTTTGGAAGTACTTTGGCGACCAGCTCGAAATCGAGCACGATCACGTTCTCCTGGGACGGCCCGGCGCCGTGCGGCTGCTCGCGTATCGGAACTACGAGGTCATGGGGCGGTTCGACGACGCAGTCGCGGCCCACCAGCGCGACCCGACGAAGAACGCAGCGGCTTGCACGAGCTACAACTATGCCTCGGGCAACTTCAGAGCTCCGGACTTCTGCTGGGTGCGCAGGCCCCAGGCCAAGGTCGGAGTGGGCGTCAACGCGGAGCAGACCATCGCCAACGGGATCGGCGTGTTTGCGCGCGCGATGTATTCCGACGGACGGACCGAAGTGGATGCTTTCGACTCGGCGGACCGAGACCTCTCTTTCGGGGTGGTCGCGAAGGGAAAACTGTGGCGGCGTCCGCTCGATGTCACCGGCGTTGGCGTCGCGCTCACGTGGATCTCGGACGCCCATGCCCGATACCTGGCGCGAGGCGGCATCGATGCGTTCGTGGGGGACGGCCGCCTCGACCGCCCCTCGGCCGAGGAGCTCTTCGAGGTGTTTTACTCGGTCAACTTGTTCAAGGCGATATGGCTCGCCGCGGACTATCAGTTCTTGGCCAACCCCGCTTACAACCGCGACCGCGGATCCGAGCACGTCTTGTCAGGGAGGGTCCATGCGGAGTTCTAGATCGCGCCTGACGCCCGCAGGGATGGCGGCAGCTCTGGCAGTTGTCTGGTCGTCTTCGGCCGGTGCTCAGCAGCAGGCGCAGGGATTCGCAGTCGAGCGCCTCTACACCTCGGCTTCCGGCGGCGGATGGTTCGTCATGGATGCGCTCGACATGCACGGCGGCGTGGGCGGCGCCGCCAGCCTCGTAGCCAGCTACGCACACAATCCGCTGCGGGTGACGGACGGCTCTACGCATCTTGCCGTCGTGTCGGACGAGGCGTTCCTGCAGCTTGGCTTTGCCGCGACGTACGAACGTTTTCGCGGCTACGCGAGCTTCGACGCGCCGCTCACTGTCCGGGGGAACAGCGGCACCGTCGGCGCATACAACTTCACCGCGCCGGAGGCAGATCCGGCGTCGACGCCCGACGCGCTATCGCACGGACGAGTGGGGTTCGATACGCGCATCGTCGGCGGCCCAGCCAGCCCGTTCCGGCTCGGACTCGGCGGGCAGATCTGGTTGCCCGGCGGCGCGCCGGGTTCACTGCGGGATAATTACCTGAGTGACAGTCCCCCCGGCAACACGCTCGGCGCGTACACGGCTATGACCCGCGTCCTGTTCGCGGGTGATGTCGGCTTGCTCACCTACGCTGGACAGCTCGGTTTGCACTTGCGGGCGCGGGGCGACTCGCCGACGCCCGGAAGCCCGCAAGGAAGCGAGGGGCTCTTCGGGGCTGCCGCCGGTGCAAAGCTTCCGGTCTGCAAGGCGTGCAACATGCGGCTGGTCGTCGGGCCGGAGATCTTCGGCGCGACCGCGATGCGGTCCTTTCTCGGAACGAACAGCACTGCCCTCGAGGGGCTTGTCACGGGCCGTCTCGAAGGTACGGGCGATGATGGACCGCAGCTCCGGTTCAAGCTCGGCGTCGGCGGCGGGATCAATTCACACTTCGGCGCGCCCGAGTGGCGCCTCGTCTTCGCGATCGAGCTGTTCGATCACCACACCGACCGCGACAAGGACGGCGTGTCGGACAGCAAAGACGCCTGCCCGGACGTGCCCGGGATCCGGACCACGGATCCGAAGTCGAACGGCTGCCCAAGCGATCGCGACGGCGACGGCGTTCCCGACGCGGAGGACGCGTGCCCGGACACGACCGGAGCGCGCACCTCCGACCCGCGGACCCACGGTTGTCCCCTCACGCCGTCCGGACCCAGCCCGAAGAGCTAGCATCCGCTCGAAGTTCATCGGGTGTCCAGGCACAATGCCATGCACAGACGCGCCCGCCGTTCGATGTCCACGCAAAACCTCGCGCATGCGTTCGAGGCGATCGTCATGGCGACGGCGGCCCCCGGCGCGTGCCTCGTCGCATGCGGCGGAACGACTGTGAGCGGCGCCGGTAGCGATGGCAATCCGCAGGCAGACGGAGGCTTCGACGGCGCGACGGAGGAGGCCTCTCGTACGAAGGCTTTACCAAGCTCCAGCCGTCCGAGGCATGCGCGAATGCACTCTCTCCGAAGCGGCGCTCGTCGCGAGCGCCGCCGGCTACCGGCTCGCCACCGGCTGCGAGTCGACCCTGCCCGCGGCGTACCGGGCTGTCTGCGGCGCGTTCGAGCTGCTGGTCCTGCGAGCGCAGGACTGTGGCAGCGGGCTCAAGCAGCTGCGTATCCGCGTGAACGCGGACGGCACCATCGACGTCATCGAGACAGCGGTCGTCAAGCCCGACACGCAGACGGCGTGCGCCGGCGGGCGCCGGCCGGAGGGCTTCGTTCTCAAAGAGGCAGGGGGCGCGTCGCGGAGCATCGCCGAATACCTCACCGAGCTTGCGTTGCTCGAAGCGGCTTCGATCGCCGAGTTTGCCAGGCTCCGTGACGAGCTCCGGACGCACGGCGCTCCTCGCTCGCTCGTCTACGCGGCGGAGGAAGCGCGTCGCGACGAGGTCACGCACGCGCGGGTCACGCAGCAGCTCGCGCGTGCGTTCGGCGGCGCTGCGCGTCGCGTGACCTTGGACGCACAGGCGCCACGAAGCCTCGCGGAGCTGGCCATCCACAACGCCGTGGAGGGCTGCGTGCACGAGACGTTCGGCGCGCTGGCGGCGACGTGGCAGGCGCGGAACGCTGTCCACCCGGAGATCGCGCGCGCGTTTGCTCGTATTGCCGCGGACGAGACGCGCCACGCAGCGTTCTCGTGGGATCTCGCTGCATGGCTCGAAGGTGAGCTCGACGAGGCGGCGCTCGCGCGCCTGGCGAACGCGCGTGCGCACGCGATCGAGCAGCTGCGAAGCTCGCTGGCGGTGGAGCCGGCCGGCGACGTCGCTTCACTGGCGGGCGCGCCGAGCGCGGCGATCGCGCAGGGTCTCTGCGACCAGATGACGAAGCTGTTCGCTCTCGACGTCGCGGCGTGAGCGGGCTGAGCCAGACGACGCGCGGCGTAGTCGATGCGGCCGCTCGCCCTGAAGGTCCTATAGGAGAGCGCATAACGTCTCCAGGACCGCATCGACCTGAAAGCCCTCTCAGGCGCGGCGCTTCTCGTCGCGAAGCCGCTCGCGACGACCGCGTCGGCTGCCACCAGCGCACCCAGTGGTAGCCCGGCGCGCAGAAGTGCAGCTCTGCCAGGCACGCACGTTTCGCCACGCGGGTGCGGGCGTCGATCATGCTCTGCAGCATGACACGGACGACGTTCGGCCCCTTCTTCTTCGAATCGCTATGTGCGGCCCTGGGCTCATCGTCGAATGAGTCGCGGAACCTCTTGTCGTCGAGATTGCGCACGGCCTGCTTCGTGTCGTCATCGAGCTTGCCCGTGCGTTCGAGCTTCTTGTGAACGCTCTGGAAGTTCCGTATCGCAACGGCGTCGCTGTCTCCCTGGACCCCGAACCCGAGGTTGCGAATCTCCGGGATGAACGCATTCCCGGCGTGGTCGCGGCGGGCAGCGCACAGGGTGCAGAGCGGCAGTAAGAGAGCCACCAGCATCGAGCGTTCATAGCGCAACCTTAGAAGAGGTGACTGCTCGCCGCGAACGAATCGCAAACGTTCAGTAGCAGTCGTGGCCGCCCGGGCATTCGTCGACGGGAGGAGGGGGCGCGGGCTGGTTGGGCGGCGGGGGCGGCGGCAGCATCGCAAAGGGAATCGACGCTTCGTACGTCGCGGTGAGCGAGACGCCGCACTCGCCGGTGCTCGACGTGCACAGGCCCTCGCGGCTGTAGAAGCCGCCATCGTGGATGTTCGCGGGCAGGCGGAGGCGGAGCGCGGCGCTGATGCCGTCCGACGAGAGGCCCACGTCACGGACGCCGCTGCCGTAGTTGCCCTGGAGCGCGAAGGTGGTCTTGCTGGTGAGGTCGATCAGGAACGGCGTGCCACCGAGACCGTCCGCGCGCTTGCCGAGCGTGAGCACGTAGCGACCGTTTGCAAACTGCACGAATCGATCGAGCGGTGCGATGGGACCGCTGAACGAGCTGAACGACTGCGTGCCGAGGTCGAAGAAGCCGAACGCCGACGAGCTGCCGAACACGTCGAGGTTCGTCTCGGCGCTGGCGCTCACGCCGTCCGGTCCGATGCTGACGTTGGCCCGCGCAGCGAGGATGGTGCGAGACGTGAACTTGGTGGACGCGTCGACGAGGAGCCCACGGCCATCGGTGGTCATGGCGAAGCGAGGGATCGCGTTGCCGATCGGCGCGAGCTTGAACGCGAGCGTCGAGGGATCGATCGTCATGAGGTGATAACGCTGGCCGTCTTTCCACGGCACCTGCTTCGCGTCGTCGAACATTGCGGGGTCCACGCGCTTCACGTCGAGGTACGCGACGAGCCGAGAGCCGTCCTTCGACATGGCCACCGGACCGAAGCCAGGAAGGTTCTTGTTGAAGCGCACGCCACCACCGGCGAGCTCGATCACGCTCACCGGATCGGGATTGGTCCACACCTCACCGGGGACCGCCTGCGCACCGGGCGAGCAGTACGTGGGCGACAGAAACGCGCGCGCAGCGCTGGGCGTCACGACGATGGGAGATTCGCAGTTCGGTACGTCGACGCTGGTCGCAGCGCTCCGCCCCGTGAGGTCGACGCTGAGCACCGGCGTGTGTGGGCCGCCGTCGCGCCATACCGTCTTGCCGACCACCAGCGCGCGAGCCTGGCCAGGGACGAACGCGGCGTAGGTCGCCTGCGCGCCCGCCGCGGTCGTGCTGCGCGGAGTACCGCGAGCTGCGTCGACGACGCGCACGGCGCTCGAGTCGCCCACGAGGAGCGCGTCGTCATCGTCGCTGAGGCGGAGGAGCGAGCAGGCGCCGGTCATCGGCACCGTCCAGCCCGCGACGCCGGTCGCGAGGTCGACGGCCTGCACCGAGCCGGCGGAGACCGCGAACATGGTCTCGGTGCGCTTCCCAAAGGCGACGCGCGGGAACGGCGTGCTCACCTCACGATAGGTGCCGGCGACGACGTCGTAGACGAGCGTCACCGTGTTGCGCTGCATGACGATGTAGCGGCCGGTCGGCGACACCACCATCGCACCGGTACGGAGGTCGTCGCCATCCTTGCCGGTCGAGCGATCGTTCTGGTTCGCCCCCGCGACGGCAGTCTCGTCGACGGCGTCTTGCGTGCCGGTCGCATCGGGCTCTCCGGACGACGGGCCGATGGTGAGGTTGTCGCAACCCGCAGCAAGGAAGAGCGCGCACAGGCCGAGCACCGAAGAGGCTTTCATGGCGGGACTGACGGTCGGCAGTCGCGACCATTCAGCGATTACTTCAATGGATTCGCGAAGTGTCGCTCGGATGCACGCTGGTCCACAGCGACCGCGACAGCCCGATCATGGCCGCCCGTATTCACGGCTCGGCGACGTTCGCGGTCTCGAGTCTCCACTCGTCGCTGCGTCGCTGAGCGAGGAGCGCCTGAACACCGCCGTGCAGACAAGGGCTTCGATGGGATATGCGAAGGCCGCCGTGGCCTTCGTCTACGTCGCGGAGAGCTTCGTCACCACGAAGGAGGCCGCCCCCTTCGTCGCGTCGGCTTCTTCGATCCACTTCACGGGGGAGCCGCGCGCCCATGGCACAGCGAAGGACGCAGCGGCGTAAGGCGACGGTTGAGCAGCGACGACCCTCGACATCGCGGCGCGGGACGAGAGAGACTGCACGGAGAACGCGGCTGCCGCCCTCGGAGCGAACGGGACCGGAGAACACTCACGCGTTCGTGGCGGAGTTGCTCGGCGAAGACGTGCACATGACGCGGGTAATGTCGCTGGCGAACGGCGTCGTCGGCGTACTGCATGCCGCGGCGCTGGGGATCCACGCGATCGGGCGAGGGCTTGCCGATGCGCTCGACCTCGATCCGAAGCACGCGGTCAAGCAGGTCGACCGGCTGCTGAGCAACTCGGGGTTGAAGATCTGGGACTGGTTCAGGGTAGGCGGCTACCTCTACCCGAAGGAGGACGCAGCGCTTCTCGCCCAGGTCGACGTCCCGCTCGTCAATCGCATGCTCTATGCTTCCTCGCCCGCGAGGGCACAAGACGGACGACAACGCCAAGCGGACGCAGATGAACATCCACGGGCCGCGCGCCATCTTCGTCATCCACGCCCTCGCCAACGGCAAGACCGAGACGTGCTGCTGCGACCGAACGGGGCACGGCACGTCCACCATGGTGAACCGCTACCGGAGGCAGGCGCGGACCATCGCGAAACTCGGTCTCGGGCCTCTGATTCCCCCCTGAACGACGCGCTACCCGAGCTCGTAGGTGCAGAAAAGCGCCGCGTTGGTCGCGCATGAAGTCCCGTGAAACAAGCCTAGTGGCCCCTCCGGGGGTCGAACCCGGACGCTGTTCCCAGCCAGAGATTTTAAATCTCCTGCGTATGCCATTCCGCCAAGGGGCCATGTGTCTCGGGGGCAATAATGGGGCAATCGGGCTGGGGGCGATAGGGGCTGGTGGTACCGTCGGCGCGAGCTGGGGAGAGCCGCGTCGAGCGGAGCTCGCCGTCCGCAGTCTTCGCGGCGACGCCGGCGGCATCCGCGGCCGACGCACTTCACTGCGATGAGACGGCGGTGTGCTGCGCGTCGGCCATCGCGTGGATCGTCGCGTATGCCATCCCGGCAAGGGGCCGTGCGCGCACTTGCCATGCGGTCGTGGCGGTCCCAGGTGACGCCACACGCCGATGGTGCGATGCCGTCCGGAGCGCGCCCATGGCTACGAGCACCGAAACGATGGAGGCCGCGATGTCGCACGTTCGCGCGATCCACGCCGAAGGCGCGACTCTCGACGACTACCGCGCGGAGCTGGAGGCGCGATGACCCCGCGGCAGGTCGACGTCACCTACGTGCTCGAGGGCGTACCGGGCGTCCTGGAGGTGTACGCGCTCGGCGGGCAGACGGCGTTTGCGGGCAGCCTGCGGTTCGCGGTGAGGCTCGAGTACCGGGGCGGGGCGCTCGCGGCCGCGCACTTCGCGCTGCTGCGCGTGCTCACGTACGCCGAGTGCTCGAGCGTGCTCTTCTTCAATGTCGAGCTGCCGCCCGGGCTCCGCAGGGACGCGACGCACCTCCTGCTGTCCGTGCCCGAGCGCGAGGAGGCGCACGCGCGCGTCCCCGTGCGCAGCCCGGCGCTCGAACAGCAGGCGGTCCCGCGCCTCCGCGCTCACGACCGCAAGGACTTCCGGTGGCTCATCGTCGACGCCGATCCCGCGGTCTCCCGCGCGCTCGAGGGCACGTTCGCGCTCGCGGCCGCGTTGGTCATCGAGGCCGACCCGGTCGCCGCGCTCACGCTGGTACTGCGCCAACGCTTCGACCTCGTCCTCTGCGATGCGCGCGTCGCGTTCGGTAGCCGTGGGCTCCTCACGCAGCTCTACAGCGCCAGCGCCAGCGCCAGCGCCGATCGCGAGCTCGCGCGGCGCGTGATCCTTGTCGCGCACGCCGGCGAGCGCGAGCTTCTCGTCGCCAACCTCGACCAGCTGAACGTGTGGAACAGCTTCCTCTGTCGCCCCGTCGAGCCCGAAAGCCTGCTCGAGATCCTCGAGACCGGCTCCGTCGTGCTGCAGTGGTCGAGCCCCGAAGCGGAGCCCCCCGCTCCCGTCCGGCGCGTGCTCGTCGTCGACGACGATCCCACGACCGCCATGCTCCTCGCGTCCACCGGGAGCGAGCTCGAGGTCGTCGTCACCAGCGACGAGTGGGAGGCGGTCGACCGCGTCACCGAGCACGATCTCGACCTCGTCGTGTGCAGCGTCACCCTGCGGACCCGCGGTGACACGCCCTTCTATCGCTTCCTCTGGAACGCGCGGCCGGACATCAAGCGGCGCTTCGTCTTCATCGCACGCGCCGATTCCGGGGCCGCCTCGGGTCCCGCCTCGGGCTCCGTGGTCGAGCGGCCCATCACCCGCGACGTGCTCATCAAGCTCATCGATCGTTTCCCGCGCGCGTGACCTGGCTCGCGACGACCGACCCGTTCCTCGCGCAGCCGCCGCCGGGCTGGGGCCGTGCTCTCCCACTGCGGCGGGCGCTCCCGCGCAGCCGCGGCGGCGCGACGCCGGCAGCTTGTCTCACCGGCTGCACCACCGGCGGGGAACGCCGTCGCGCCCTCGATGCTGGCTTCAACATGCACCTGGCGAAGCCCGCCCGTCGAGCCAAGCGAGCTTATCGCGGTCGTGGCGAACCTCGGACGCATGGCCCGCGCACTTCGGGACTCCACTTGATAGAGTTGGCGGCATGAGAGCTTCTCGGGTTGTCGCTGCGGTCTTCGCGCTCACGGCCTCCGCCTTGGCCACCACGACGGCCCACGCCGACGAGACCATCATCAAGAGCCCGGGCGACCACCCGGACTACCGCTTCGAGGCCGAGCCCCACGGCCTGATCGGCTACGGCGGACCGTTCATCCACGGCCGCAACGACTTCGGCGCCGGGTTCCGCGGGACGATCATTCTCCTCGACAACGGGTTCGTGAAGACCATCAATAACTCGGTGGGCATCGGCTTCGGCGGCGACATCTTCTTTCGCAGCGGGACCTTCTTCATCCCGGTCGTGATGCAGTGGAACTTCTGGCTGACCAACCACTGGTCGGTCTTCGGCGAGCCCGGCGTCGGCTTCGCGGCGAACACCGCGGCCGGGCGGGACGTCCTGCACTTCACGGGCTACGTGGGCGGCCGCTACCACTTCAACGACCGCGTCTCGCTGACGCTCCGGCTCGGCTACCCGTCCATCTCGGTCGGCGC
>JAYTHX010000045.1:0-6963 GCA_043732195.1 Polyangiaceae bacterium | reverse complement strand
GCACTTTCACTGCCACTAGCGCCGGTGAGCCCAGCAGCGCTTTGCACCACGTGGCAAGGCGGCAGCCGTTGCCGCGACCATGGTTTAGCTGCTTTGCTGGGGAAATCGGGCCGGCACCGCCCTTGCTCGTGCTCCTCCGGGAGGTGAACGACGTGATGTCCTGCAAGCTCGCTCTTACCCCGGACCCCTCATCCGACGACTGCGACGCGGCGCTCGCCGCGCTCGACGGCCTGCTCGATCTCGAGCAGGCTCCGGTGTCGGAGGTGACGCTCGCTCTCGAACCGGAGGAGAACCGCCGCCTGCTCGCGACCGCGTTCGCGCTCGACGAGGCAGCGCCTCGTCACGCGCGGCGCAACACCGACGACGAGCCGACCCTCGATGCGCGCTCGCCGATCGCACCGTTCATCGCGCGCATCACCGCGACGCGACCGCCGCCGCTCAAGGCGCTCGTCCTCACCTCGCCGCCCCCGCCTCGCCGCGTCGAGCCGCCGGCCGCCGTCTGTGCGGCGCCGCCTCGCATCCGGCCCGTCGTGCAGGCCGTCATCGAGAAGGCGCCGCAGGATCCGCAGCTGCTGGTGGTCGCGGGGATCTGGGCGATGGCCCTCTCCCTGATGGTGACGCTCGCCGTGATCGTGATCGCGTGACTAGTTCTGCGCCTCGATGAACGTGATCAGCGTCTTCAGGCAGGCGCGTTCGTCGTGCAAACCGCGTTCCTCGTCGCCTACGACAGCGAGCGCGGTCTCTTCAGTGTAGGACAGGATCGCCGGCGGTAGCGCCGCCAGACGCCGCCGGCACCGCGCGAGGATGTTCGTGCCCGGCGGTAGGCGCTCGCCCGCGCGGAGGCGCTCCAGCACGAGGAACGCGAGCGACCAGCTCTGCTCGGCTGCATCGTCGATCCAGCGCGCGAGCACGTCGAGCGGGACGAGCGCGAGGCGGTGCTGGAAGGCGCGGCGAACGGCGAAGCGCAGGCGCACGTCGGGGTCGAGCGCAAGCGGCGCCACGTCGGCCCACCAGCTCGCAAAGTGAAGCACCGCCGCGAGCCGGCGCTCCACCGCGCCGAGCCGCAGCGCATCGTGGATGGCGGCGGGCGTGGCGTGCTTCGACCACAGCGTGAAGAGCCCATGGCGCCGCCGCTCGTCGGCACGGGCGAGGAGCTCGATCATCACCGCGACCGCCTTCCGCTCGGCCATGCGAAACAGCGCATCCAGCGCGGCATGCGCGACGTCGAGGTCCTCGTCGCACGCGAGGCGCGTCGCATCGTCGACGAAGTCCGACGGCGCGTCCGGCCCGAGCTCCTCGAGCACCGCCGCGCACGCCGCGCGATCGGAGAGTCGCTCCTGCGCGAATGTCCACGGCAGGCGACCTCCGCCTGCGAGCCGGGTGACGAGCCCGCTCGCCGTCGCGCGCACGCCGTCGTCCGGGTCGAAGCGTGCCATGGCGACGAGGAGGTCGAGCTCGCCGCCCGCGAGCATGATGCACATGTGCCGGCGAACGCCCGCGCTCGGCTCACCGGGAAGGTGCTCGACGAGCACGTTGGGGCCATCCTTGAGCGCGAGCGCCCACATCGCCCAGAGGCGACCCTGGGGATCCGGTCCGGCGAGCAGGGCACGCTGATCGGTCTCGCTGAGCGCGAGCACACGGTCGAAGTCGTTCGTCACGCCTTGATGATGGGGCGCACGCGATCGCTTCGCAAGTCGCAGGCCAGGCGCTACGTCGACAGCGTGCCCTGCGCCGGTAGCAGGGCGGGCGCGCCGTACGCGACGAGCTCGTGCACGGTGAGCGTCCCTGCCGGGACCGCGGCGCGGGCGAGGTCGACCATCCGCGCGTGGTGGGTGAAGAAGAGCACCTGCATGCGCGTCGCCACCTCGGCGATGACGCCGAGCGCCGCGCGCGAGCGCTCGTCGTCGAACTGGATGAGGACGTCGTCGAGCACGAGCGGCATCGGCTCGGCCATGTCGGCGTACCGGAGGAGGCTCGCGAGACGAAGGCTCAGGTACAGCTGATCGCGCGTGCCCTCGCTGAGCCCCGTCACGTCCACCTCGACGTTGCCCTCGCGCACGCAGCGCAGCGCAGCGCGGTCCTTGTCGTCGTAGCCGGCGCGTACCCCGGTGAAGCTGCCGAGCGTGAGGCGCGCGAAGAGCTGCGAGGCCTTCGTGAGCAGCGGCCCCTGGTTCTCCTCACGGTAGCGGTCGATCTCACGCGCGAGGAGCACCGCGGCGGCCTTCGCGCGCACGTAGCGATCGAGGTCGAAGCGCACGCGCGCGAGGGCCTCCTGCGCCTGGGCGGAGGCCTCGGCAGCGCCGGAGTCGCCACGCATCTGGTCGAGGCCCACCTCGATGCCGCCGTTGGCGCGCGTCACGCTCTGGAGCTGGGAGTCGAGCTCGCTCAGCTGCTCGTCGACCTCGTCGAGCGCGCGGCTCGCGCCGTCGGCGTCGGCGACGAGCGCGAGGATGTCGTCGGGCACGGTCTCGCCCTCGACCACGAGGTCCGTCAGCAGCTGCTCGGCGTCGCGCACCTGGGTCTCGGCGTCCTGTGCCTTGCGGCTGCGGGCGGCGAGCTCGCTCGCGATCGCGGCCGCTGCGAGGCCTGCGAGATCGGGCCCCAGCGTCGCCGCCGCGAGCGCGGCCTCCTCATCGAACGAGGCGACCTGCGTGCCCGAGGCGACGGCGCGCGCCTCCACCTCGGCGCGTTGATCCTCGAGCGAGAAGAGCTCCCGCAGCGCCTCGAGGGATTGCGTGACCTCGTCCGCGTCGGCGTCCGCGGGGATCCCGAGCGGCGAGACGAGCTGCGCGAGCTTGGCCTGCGCCTCGACGAGCGCGGCCTCGTCACGTGCAATCGCGCCCCGGCGCTCCTCGATGTCGCCAGCGAGCTTGCCGATCGCGGCGGTGGCGGCCTCGGCGGCGTGACGGGCTCGCTCGAGCCGGTCGAGGCGCGCGGTCGCCAGGTCGACGAGCGCGGACAGCGGCGCTCCTTCGAGCGGCTCCTGCGTCCCTTCTCTCGCGAGCGCGACCGCGAGCTCGCGGCGCGCGACCTCGAGGACCTCGGCGCGCTCCCGCGCGTCGGCCTCGGCCTCGCTCACCGTGGCGAAGACCTCGACGATCTGCGCCCGCTTCGCCAGCCAGGCGCGCATCTCCGCGAGGCCCACCGCGCCCGCTCCGTCGACGGCGATGCCCGCCTCGCTCCACAGGCGACGATGCTCGCCGTCGATCGCGCCCCGCTCGGCGACGCGCTGGTTGCGCTCGACCTCCGCCGCCGCGCGCTGGCTGGCGAAGGTGCCGAGCTGCGCGCGGTAGCGAGCGAGCGTGGTGACGCGGTCGGCCTCGACGATCATGCGATCGGCCAGTGAATCGGCGAGCTGAACGGCCCGTGCGAAGGGAGCGTCCGCGGCGGTGGCATCTCCAGCACGTGCATCTTGCACGCTTTTCCACGCGGCATCGCGTGCGTCGCGGGCCGCCAGCAGCTCGGTCCTGGTGGGCGGCGCGAAGTCTCCGCTGGCGGCCGCGAGCTGCTGCTCGGCGGCGGCGGTCTCCGCGTCGAGGCGCTCGATGCTCTCGGACAGGCGAGCGATCGCGCGCTCCAGCTCGGCGGCGCGCGTGGCGAGGCTCTCGAGCGCCGCGGCCGCCGGTGGGCGCAGCGCCGCGAGCTGCTCGAGCGTGCCCTGGAACCCGCCCAGCGCCGCGGCCTTCGCCTCCACCTCGGTGCGCTTGCGCGCGGCGCGCGAGGTCATGGTGGCGAGCTGGCTCACGCCGTCACCGAGCTTGCGGGCCTCGGCGAGCGCCCGCGCGAGCGCCGCCACCGCCACCGCGTCCGACGTGTGGGGAGCGGCGCGCTCCGCCGAGAGCTTCGCGAGCTCGCGCTCGTTGCGCGCCAGCTCCACGCGCGCTGCCTCGATGCGCTGCGCCAGCGTGGCCCGCTCCTGCACGTGCTTGCCGATGCGCGACTGCGTGCGCGCGTCGATCCGCAGGTCCTTCGCCGCAGCGGGGACGCCGGCGCGTCGTGCGGCGTCGGTCACGTTGACGCGCAAGCGCTCGGCGCCGCGGCGGTCGTCGTGATGCGCGGTCCTCGCCAGCTCGTAGCCGGCGAGCCGCCCGTGCAGCGACGCGATCCGCGGCGCGTGCTTCGCCACCTCCCCGAGCTCGGCGAGCGTGGCGAGCCCCAGCGCGCGCCGCCGCTCGACCGGGATGCGGCGGCGCGCGTTATCGATCTGGGCGCGCCGACGCGCCAGCTCGATGCGGCTCGCGGTGAGCTCCTTCTGGCGCGCGTGTCCCTCGTCGAGCGCCTTCGTCTGGGCGACGAACGCCGCAGGGAGCCGCTCCTTCTCGCGCACCGATTTCTGGAGGTCCGCGAACGCCTTGAGCGCGACGTTCAGCGGCTGCGTCGAGCCGCGCGGCTTGTAGAGGCCCTCGGCCTCGTTCTGCAGCTCGGCGAGCAGCGCGCGCACGTCGCCGCCACCGCCGGCGCTCGCGTCGAAGAGGCTACCCGCGATGTCGCCGCGGCCCGCGAGCAGCGCCTTCGCGCCTGCGGCGAGCGTTTCGTGATCGAGGCCGAAGGCATGACGGAACGTCTCCTCCGACACGCCGCGCAGGAGGCGCTGGAGCGCGGCCTCGTCGATCGCCGCGCCGTGCTCGTCGAGGAGCGTGTTCGGTCCGCCCTTGGTGACGCTCTTGCGGCGCACCACGCGGAGGCGCGTGCCGTCGTCTGCCGTGAGCACGCCGCCCACGCGCAGCTCCGAGGGCTTGTGCACGTGCGCGTCCTGCGTGTTCGTGTCGATCCCGTAGAGGAGGCTCGCGATGGCGCGCAGCGTGGTGCTCTTGCCCGCCTCGTTGCGGCCCATGACCATGTGCAGGCCCGGCGCCGAGAAATCGAGCTCGAGCCCGCGGAAGGGACCGAACGCCACGAGCTGGAGCTGCGCGATCCGCATGGCTAGCCCAGCGTCCCCTCGCCGCCCTCGAGCAGCCGCGGCAGGAGCGTCTGCTCGACGTCCTCGACGATCGCGCGCAGCGTCGCGGCGTCGGCGAGGAGCAGCGCGCCCTCGCCCTCGCGGAGCTCCGGGGGTAGCTTCTTCTCGAGCTCGGCGAACGTGGAGGCGAGCGCGGCGAGCTCCTGCGGGTCGTCCTTGATCGCAGCGAGCCGGCGCGCGAGGTGCCCCACGGCGCCAGCCTCCTCGCGGACCTGCACGAGGTCGAAGGTGGAGCGGGTCTGGATCGCGACCTTCTCCAGCCACACGCCGTCGCCCAAGCCGTCGGTCGCGGCGGCGCGCAGCTGGGCGACGAAGTGCTCGACGTCCCGCCGGATCGCCCCGTTCGCACGCGTGCTGCCGCCGATCACGAGGCGCGTGGCGAGCAGGCGGTCGGGGCAGCGCTCTGCGGCGCTGACGAGCGCGTCCTTGACGCGATCGACCACCTCCAGCGCGTCCGTAGCCTCGCTCATGTCGAGCGCGAGCTGCTCCCAGCGCACGACATCGAGCGCGCGGTGCTCGACGTCCTTCACGCTGCCGTCCTCGACGGTGACCACGCTCGCGCCCTTCACGCCGGTCTCGCGCGCATGGCGGCCCTGGAGGTTGCCGGGGAAGACGACCCACGGCTCGCGGGAGAGGACCTCGCGCGCGTGCACGTGCCCGAGCGCCCAGTACTCGTAGCCCTTCGCGCGCATGGTCTCGAGCGAGGTCGGCGCGTAGCGTTCGTGGCCCTCCCGTCCGTCGAGGCAGGTGTGGAGCAGGCCGACGTTGAACACGCCGCGGAGCGCATCGGGATAGCGTGCCGCGAGATCGTCGGTGATGGCGCGCTGCGCGAAGCTCTGGCCGTGGATGACCGTCTCGGCGTCCTTGAGCTCGAAGCTCTCTGGTTTGCGCGCGCCGAGCTCGTGCACGTTGTCCGGCAGCGGCAGCGCCTTCGTGATCGAGCTCGCGGCGTCGTGGTTGCCGCGGACGATCACCACCGGGATCCTCGCCTCGCGGAGGCGCGTCATCTGCGCGGCGAAGAAGAGCCCTGTCGAGTAGTCCTTCCAGCTGCCGTCGAACACGTCACCGGCGAGGAGCAGGAACGAGGCCTTCTCCTCGATGCACAGCGCCACCAGGTTCTCGAGCGCGCGGCGGGTCGCCGCGCGGAGGCGCAGCGCGGGCGCGCCCTCGTAGCGGTCCAGGCCGCGCATCGGGCTGTCGACGTGGAGATCGGCAGCGTGGACGAACTTCACGCGGCGAATGTAGCAGAGCTCGCACCGCGCAGACGGTCACGCCACACGAGCCAGGTATCGCCGAGCTCGTGGCCCAGGAAGCCCTCCTGCTCCGCGGTCGTGAGCGCGGCCTCGAGCACCGCGCGATCGGCGAACGCGCCGAGCAGCGGGAAGTGCGTGGTGTCCGACTCGTGCACGCCGGTGAGCAGCGCGTCCACCACCACGAGCCGCGTGCCCGGTCCCAGCAGCAGATCGGTGGTGCCCGCCGCCGCCCGCAGGCGGCCCTCGCCCGAGCGCGCCGCCGCCGACTCGAGCGCGCGCGTCACGCTGGTGCCCACCGCGACCACCGCGCGCCCTGGTTCGCAGGAAGGCGCGCGCCGTGGCCTCGGGCACCTCGAAGCGCTCGGGGAACGGCAGGCGCGCATCGATCGCCGGATCGCCGGTCGCGGAGAGGCCCGCCGCGTGGGTGACGGTCGCGATCTCGACGCGGCGGCGGCGGAGCGCGAGGAGCGTGCCGATGCGCAGGGCGCGTCCCGCGAACGGCATCTCCACCGCCCAGGGACGCCCCGCCCACACGTTCTGCACGTCCCATAGCGCGAGCGGGCGCGAAACGTATGCATACTGCACGGGTTTGCCGAGCCGGTAGAGCGCGGCCCATACCGCCGCGGGGTCGGCCGGCCCGGCATGCCGAGCGTGACATCGACGAGCCGGTCCGAGAACGAGGCGACGGCCAGCACGCGCGCCGTGAGCTCGTCGCCGACGAGGAGGATGTCCCCCACCGTCACGGGCGGC
>JAYTHX010000044.1:0-19704 GCA_043732195.1 Polyangiaceae bacterium | reverse complement strand
GAGACCCCGATCGGCGAGGAGGAGGATTCGCATCTCGGTGACTTCATCGAGGACAAGAGCGTGGTGAGCCCCGCGGAAGCGGTGATCAACATGAACCTAGCGGAGCAGACGCGGAAGGTGCTCAAGACCCTCACGCCGCGCGAGGAGAAGGTCCTCCGCATGCGCTTCGGCATCGGCGAGAAGTCCGACCACACGCTCGAAGAGGTGGGTCAGGACTTCGAGGTGACGCGCGAGCGTATCCGCCAGATCGAGGCGAAGGCGCTGCGCAAGCTGCGTCATCCGTCGCGCTCGAAGCAGCTCAAGAGCTTCATCGAGAGCTGATCGCATCCCCGCTCAGCGGGAGGTCTTACCGCGGGTGCCCGGCCACATCGGCCGCAGCACCCGCGGCTTTTTTGTGCGCTGACCGTTCGTCACCTCGCGGAGGCGAGACCGAGACCGAGACCGGCGAGGATCTCCCGCCAAGCCGCGATCCAGCGAGTGTCGCGAGAAGAGAGTCACAGGAGGCTCTGCGGGGGGCGACCGAAAGGTAGGAGAGAGTGGCCGAGGCGCCTCGATACCCAGCTGTACCCTCGCGGTCTCGTCAGAATTGCTGACGCCAGCCTCTCGCGCACGCGGCGCGACGGGGTCGATGGTCAGGCCCTCGCGCGTGCGTCCGCCGCGCGGATCAGCGGAACGCGAGCATCGCCACGATCATCGTCGCGACGAGCAGCGGCCCGCCGAGGAAGACGCACGTCGCGATCACGTTCGGCGGCGGCGACGTCGCGTCCGGCAGAAACAGGTCGTCTGCCGGACCGAGCGGCATCGCGTCCGCGCGTCGGCTCGAGCGCTCCGCTGGCGGCGCGATGCTGCCCGCCGGCGCGGACGGCATCGCTCGCTGCGGCTGCGCGAAGTGCGCCGGCAGCTGCGCCTGCGCCTGCGCCTGCGGCTGCGGCTGCGGGGGCATCGAGCCTCGCTGCGCCGGATACGCGCTCGATTGCATGGCCTGCGGGTAGCCGCTCGACTGCATGGCCTGCGGGTAGCCGCTCGACTGCGTGGCCTGCGGACGGTGCTGCGGCTGCTGCGGGTGTGCCTGCGCGTACGGCTGCTGCGGCTGCGGCTGCGGCTGCGCAGCCCGCGGCACGTATGCCGGCGGCGGGTACGGCGAGCCGAGCAGTGCCGCGAGCGGCTGCGATGGATCAGCGCCGCGCGAGGGGTCGTAGCTCGGCACCAGGTACGACTGCACGTTCGGCTGCTGCAGCTGCAGCTGCGCCGGCGGCGGCGCGGACGTCAGCCCCGCGCCGCCGATCAACGTCGTCTGCCCGAAGGGCGGCGGGTTCGTGCTGGCCGGACGCGGTGGTGCGGGCCGCGTCGACTCACGCGCCTGCTGCTGCGCCGGCGCCTGATGATGCGGCTGCGGTTGCGCGAAGCCGGGCTGCGGGCGCGGCGCCTGCGGCTGCGCCGGCCCGCGCGGCGGCAGTTGACGCTGCGGCATGGGCTGCGTCGTCATCGGCGGCTGCTGCGGCGGCATCGCGGTCTGCTGGGGCTGCGCGCCGGGGCGCAATCCGGGCGCTGGCGGCTGACGCTGCGAGGAAGGCTGCGCCGCCGTGCCCGGCCGCGGCTGGGCGATGGGCGCGACCTGGGGCAGCCGCTGCTGCTGCTGCACGGGCGAGCGCTGCGCGACCGGCACGGGACCAGCCTGCGCGACCCGCTGGATGGGCGGCCGCGGCGCCGGCGCCCGCGGCGCGGGGACCTGTGCATGTTGCACGGATCGCGGGGGCGGCGTGGGCGCGGGCCAGCGCTCGGAAGGGATCGCCACGCCCGGCTGCCCGCGGACCGGCGCCTCACGCATCACGATCGTCCGGTTGGAACCTGCGGGCGGGGGGGGCAGGGGGCGCGCGCCCGCCGCGGGCCGCGGCTGCGGCGGCCGAACAGCCGGTGCCGGCGCGCCGCGCCGCGGCGGCGGTTCGAGGCCCTGCGGACGCGCCATGATCTGCGTCGGCTCGTCGTCGTGCGCGCTCCTCGCGGGACGCCTCGGGGGCGGCTGTTTCTGGTCTCCGCCGTCGCCCTCGTTGCCAGCCATCGCCGCGAGATCATACGTGGTGCGGGCGCCTGCTCCAAATCGAAGCGACGGGCACCGTGGTTTTGCGCTTCAGCGATTGACGGCGACCGGGAGAGGCGGCTTCGGGGCACGCGACGCTTTGTGCGGCGGCGCAGGCGGCGGCCGGCCCGGCGGCTTTCGCGCGCTCGCGGCGGGGCGGCCTGCCGCAACGGCGCCCGAGGGCTCGCCGGACTCCGGGAGGACCATGGCGGGGGGGAGGTGCGCCGGGCAGCGCGCCCGTCGACAGCCGCGCGGAGGGCAGGACGGGCAACCGCGGCGCCACGACCGGCGTTGCCTCGCTGGGGGCGACCGCGAGGGCGGCCGGCGCCTCGGCGGCGCTGCGGGTCGCGCTCGCGCAGAACGGCTTCGTCCCGATGATCGCGGCGAGCACGAGCAGCGGCGCCGCCACGAGCAGCATCACGACCCAGAGCTTCGACTGCCGCCCCGTCTCCGGCGGCGCGAGCACCGGCGCGAGAGGCGCCGCGAGCGGCAGCGGCATCCCGAGCGGCGCGCGCTTCTGCACGCGCCTCTCGATGGGGTCGATGCGCGTGTGCCCGCTCGACGGTGCGAACACGGAGACCAGATCGGGCTCCGCCACCGCCGTCGCCGCGCTCGGCAACGCCGCGGCGGTGGGCGGCGAGGGCAGGGGGGTCACCGCGATCAGCACGAGCGGCGTCGGCAGCGGCCGCATGGGGATGCGGGTGTCGGCAGCGCCATCGAACGGGCTCGCGCCGGGCGTGACCGTCGCGGGCATCGGCACCGGCGAGCGCGGGTTCCGCCGCGAGCGGCGGCGGAATCAGCGCGTCGCGGCGCACGGTCCCGGATTCGGGCGCGAGCGGCACGATCTGCGCGCGCGGGAGGCGTCCAGAGCTCAGCCCGGAGTCCTGGCTCTCGAACGCGCCCACGATGCCCGAGGCGACGTTCGGCGGGATCTCCTCGCCGGCCGCGCTCGCGAGCCGCCGGAGGCGCGCCAGCGATTCGCCGTGCACCTAGTCGAGGACGAGCAGGAGCTCGCCGTCGCTCGCGACCACGTCGAGCGTCTGGACGACGTTCGTGTGGCGGACCCGCGAGGCGATGCGCGCCTCGTCGACGAAGCGCCCCACGAAGTCGGGATTCGTGGCGAGGTGCGCGTGGAGTCGCTTCACCGCGACGGTGCGCGAGAAGCCCGCAGGACCCAGCAGGCGCCCTAGATGCACCGTCGCCATGCCGCCAGCGGCGATGGGGTCGCCGAGCAGGTAGCGGCCCACGATGCGCGGGGGCGGCTTGCGGACCACCGCCATTTTCGAGAGCTCGCCGGCGACCTCACCGAAGCCGACGTAATCGACGCACGGATCGCCGTCGCGCGGATCGCGGTCGCGCAGAGACTCCGGACGCACGTCTCCCGAAGAGGCAGGACCCACGGAGGCGAGCCGCTGCACGGCGAGTGCCGTCGCGCCCGTTGCACAAAGAGCCTTTTTCGAGGCACTTCGGGGGTCGCGCCGGCGCCGCGCATGGACCTCTTGGTGCGGAAGAGATCCACTCGTCCTACGCTGAGCGCGTGGCGACCCGATCCATCTCCCCGTCCTCCTTCGCGACCGTCGCCGGGCTCGCCCTCGCGCTCGCGGGTTGCGAGCGCGGGTGCCTCGCGACATGGTTCGAGCAGCACGGCGTGGGCGCCGGTGATCCAGGCTCGCGACGGCCAGGCTCCCCCGGGCTCGGGGGCGCGCGCCCGCGTGGATCGGGCGACACTGCGTCGCCTGCCGAAGCGTTCGACCTCGGCGGCATGGATTGCTCCGACGGCCTCGCGCGCTGCTTCTCCGGTCAGGTCGCGGTCTCGATCGCGGGTCACGTGCCGAGCCCGTGCACCGCCCCCAAGGAGCTGCCCGGTGCGTGCACGTGCGCCTGGGCGCCGGCCGGCAGCTGTGCCGCGGGCTGCGTGAAGGAGGGCCTGGAGGTGGAGGCGACGCGCGAGGCGGCCGTCGAGCAGCTCTGCGCCACCCCGGAGCCAGTGCTCCGTCCGGCGACCCCCGCCGAGACCGCGCAGGTCACGATCTGCTCCGAAGAAGGCGTGTCCTGCGTCGAGGGCGTGGTCCGCGCCTGCGTCGCGCGCGGTCAGCCTGCACGCCTCGCGGGCGTCTGCGTGAGCGGCTGCGCGGGCGGCGTCGCGCTGGAGCCGGGGGACGTCCTGACCGGTGATGGAGCCGCGTCGATCCTGTGTCGCCGCGCGCACGCTGAACGCCGGTAGCGCGCACGCGCTTACGCGAGCGAACGACCGAACGCGCGTAGGCAACGCGCGCATTGCGTCACACGTGACGCCGCTGTCAGCCGACCGATAGGCGATTCCCCGTCCGTCACCGCCGTCGTGTCAGTAAAGGTGACCGGGATCGATCGGTCTTTGTACGATTTCAATCGGGCTGCTTCTCGGTTTTTGCGGTGCTCGGCGCCGCGACGACCGAGCGGCGTCGTGTCGTCTCGTACAGCCGAGACGTACGAGAAACGTTGGCTCTCCGCTTGCTTCAACTTTCCACGGGATGGAGGCCGCTGGCTCGGCGCCGCGGACAGGGGTCATGAATCGATCGTTTGTTGGATCGTTTCTCTTTGTTGGTGGCGCGCTCGTGATGCTGCTCGCGCCGTCGGCCGAGAGCGTCGCGCAGCCGGACGCCTCCGCTCCGTCTCGCGCGGCGGCCCCCGCGGAGATCGCGCCTCCCCCGACCGTCCCGGTCAGCGCCGGCCTGAAGGGCGTCGAGACCCCGGACCTCGGCGTGAGCGCCAACTGCGGCGACAACCAGGTCGAGGTCGACGGCGACTACTGCCCCGCGCTCGAGCAGAAGTGCGTCCGCTGGATGGACGCCGAGACCACCGTTCCGCGCCGCTGCTCGGAGTTTGCGCCCACCGGCAAGTGCCAGGGCAAGACGGTGAAGAAGCACTTCTGCATCGACAAGTACGAGTACCCGAACAAGCTCGGCGAGAAGCCGGTCGTCATGAAGACCTGGTACGAGGCCGCCGACACCTGCAAGGCGCAGGGCAAGCGCCTCTGCGGCGACAGCGAGTGGACGCTCGCGTGCGAGGGCCAGGAGCGCCTTCCGTACCCGTACGGCTACGAGCGCAACTCCCAGGCCTGCAACATCGACAAGCCCCATCCGGACGTGAACGAGGCGGCGATGGCCGACCCGCGCGCCCGCGACGCCGAGGTCGCGCGGCTGTGGCAGGGCGAGAACAGCGGTTCGCGTGAGTCGTGCGTGAGCCCGTTCGGCGCGATGGACATGACCGGCAACGTCGACGAGTGGGTCATCAACGAGAGCGGTATGCCGTACAAGAGCGGCCTGAAGGGCGGTTACTGGGGCCCGGTTCGCGACCGCTGCCGCCCGATGACCACCGCTCACTACGAGCAGTTCGTCTTCTACCAGATCGGCTTCCGCTGCTGCGCGGACATGCCCGGCCAGGCGGCGGGCGTGAAGCCGACCACGTCGGGCGTCAGCGCGCCGGGCGGCAAGCTCCCGGGCGTGAACCCGGCACCGGTGGGCGTCGGAATCGGGATCGCGGGGTCCTAGGGTCCTAGGGCGGGTCGCCGTCGGGGCCGGCGTCCTTGGGGGCGGCGGGGATCGGCGGCTTCCTGGGCGGGTCGCCGTACTCGTTCCGCAGCTTTCGCGAGAGGGAGTCGACGAGGACCTGCTCGTGGTAGCCGGGCATCTGGGCGATCTGCACCACGACGCGCACCTGTCCGTCCTTGCCCTTGATGAACTCCATCGAGCCCGGCACCGGCTTCTGTCCGCTCTCGGGCGACTTGTAGTCGAAGAGCAGGTAACCGTTCGAGTCGTCCTTCTCGGTCACCTTGAGCCCGAGATCGACGCGGACGAGGCGCAGCCCGGCGTTCCAGGTGCGGTCGAAGCCGTAGGCCGAGTCGTAGGCGCTCTTCGCGCTGGCCGGGCTCTCGGGGAGCGCCACCGCCGCGACGGCGGTCAGGGCGCTCAGCGCCGCCACGACGAACGTTCTCCGCATCCCTGGTGGCTAGACCACCTCGCTTCGCCGGGCCAAGTTTGCTGCTACGTTGAGAGGCGATGCGGTTGCGTCGTCGCTGGTTGGGTGCACTCGGGGTGGTGGGGGGCATTGCGCTCGCCATGGCTCCTGGCTGTCGGGATGCCACGCAGATGACGCTCGCGCTGTCGCTCACGCCCCGTGCACAATGCACGGAGGTGCACGGCGCGGCGATCACCGTGGGCACCGATCCGTCGGCCACCGAGGCTCGGGTCCGCGAGCAATACGTGACCGCGACCACCTCCGCCTGCGACCCCGCCACGCGGACCATCGGCACCCTCGTGCTGACGCCGGGCGACTCCGACAGCGCGTCGGTGATGGTCGTCGTCGCCTACGACCAGGTGACCGCTTCGTCATGCAAGCCGCCTGCGTACCAGGGCTGCATCGTCGCGCGGCGTCGCTTCACGTTCGCGAGCCACACGCATCTCACGATGCCGATCACCATCGATCCCGACTGCAAGGACGTCCCGTGCGACGCCTTTTCGACGTGCCGGACCGGCGTCTGCTTCGACTCGAACGTCGCGTGCTCCGGCGACGCGTGCAACGAGCCGGGCGCGACGCCCGATGGCGGGACGAGCGAGGCGGGCGTCGTGGTCCCGGATGCCGGCGTGGACGCGCCGACCGATGGCGACGGCGCCGGCGACGGCGCGATCACCGACGGCGCGACGGACGGCGCGAGCGACGGCGCCATGACCGACGGCGCGAGCGACGGCGCCAGCCTCGACGGCGCGACAGACAGCGGCACCGCGACCGACTGCGTGCTGCCGAGCGACACGCTGGTCTGCGGAGGCCTGGCGTGCACCGGGAGCGCGGTCTCCTGCTGCGGGACCACCTCGGCGAACGCCACCTGCAATCTGGCGCCGTGCGCGGGCACGACCCGTTACTGCTGCCGTTCCACCGACTGCCAGAATGGAAAGGGCTGCGTGCGCCTCGCCGCGATGAACCTGGTCCCTGGACCGGCCAACGGCATGAACCCCGCCGGCGGCGTCGGCACCTGCCTGTAGTCGTGGGCGCGCGCCCGCGCGTGGATCAGCCGCCCAGGACTTCGCGCGTCATCGACGGCGGCGCCTCGCTTTCGCCCGACGCTGCGTCGTCGCCGAGGCCGGGCGCGTGCGAGAGCTTCGAGACTGCCTTGCGGTCGCCGACGAGGAAGATGCCCGCGCCGCAGATCGTCCATGCGAGCTGCGTCACATAGAGGAGGAAGACGAACGCCGCGCCGCCGCCGGTGACGACGCTCGTGGGGAAATACATGGTCATGCCGGCATAGATTCCCGCCTGGAACACGCCCAGCAAACCTGGCGGGCCGGGGATCAGGATGGTACAGCCGAGCATGCCCATGAGCGCGCACGACTCACCGAACGTGATCGCCGAGCCGTCGGCATGAACCACGCCGCAGCCCCACGCGAGCAGCCACATGCCGGCCGCGTTGAGCAGCCAGTACGCCGTGGTCTCGAGGAGAAAGCCGCCCGAGTCCCGCGCGCGGCCGAAGAAGTGGAGGCCCGTCGCGAGCTTCTCGGCGATGCCGGCGAGCTTCTCGGCGAGCTTCTTCGACACGACGCCGAAGACGGCGAGCGTCATCTTGTGCGCCCAGGCACGCGCGAAATAGAACACTGCGATCGTCACGAACGCGGTGGTGAACACGCCGAGCATCACGAAACCGCTGGTGCGCACCTGATGGACGCTGATCGGTAGCCCCACCACCTTCTCGGGCAGCGGCTGGATGTGCGGAACGAAGATCAGCGCGAGCGCGAGCACGATGCTGAGGAAAAGCCCGTCCACGACGCGCTCGGCCATCACGGTGCCGGTCGCCGCGGACATCGAGATCTTGCCCTTCTCGCGGAGCATGTACGGGCGGACGATTTCGCCGATGCGGAACGGCATCAGCAGGATGGCGGCGAAGCCGATCCACGACACCGCGAGCACGCGGCGGCTAGGCACCTCGGCGATCGAGCGGAGCAGGAACCTCCAGCGCGTGGCGCGGAAGTAGTTCATCCCGATCAGGGTCACGAGATAGAGCGGGACCGTCCACCAGCGGACGTGCACGAAGTCACCCCCCTCTGGCACCAGTGTCAGGCCTCCCTTCTGGAGTGTGAACACGATTCCCGCCGTGATCACGATCGACGCGACCAGCTTCGCCCCGTGGCGCCTGAGAAACCCTTTGTGTTCCGGAGACTTCTCGTGGCTCATCGGGATGGCTTGGGGAAGGGGATTCGACGAAAGCATCGCTCTATAGCACGCTGTGGACCAGCCAACGGTCGGTAAGATTCCAGCGACTTCCCGCCTCCAGAGGTGAGCCGGGCACGGTCAGCTGTGAGCTCCCTTCACAGTCCGAGGATCCCACGGGGGCCGGCGCCGAGGAGCCGCTCGGCCTCCTTCACGCCCACGACCTTCTCGAGGACCTTGATCGCGTCGGCGGTCACGTCCGCGTCCTCCGGGCGATGCGCGTCGGAGCAGGCGGCTTCGTAGGCCTGATCGTCGAGCAGCTTCTCCGCTGCCTTCTGCGCCGCGCGGCCGTATTTCCCGACGAGCGCGCAGACGTCGAGAAGGAGGCATGCACCCGCATCCATCAGGGGGTCGAGGCAGCGGTCGTCCTTCCACACCGGCTGGTAGCGCTCGGGATGCGCCAGCACGGGCCGCAGACCGGCGCGGCCAAGGTCGAAGAAGCGGCGCGCGATCTTCGGAGGAAAGCTCTGGACCGGCAGCTCGACGAGCACGCCCCGCTTGCGCGTCGCCGAACCGGCTGGCGCGAGGTCCGGGTAGGGGAGGCACTCGCCCTTCACGAGGCGCGCGAAGACGACGTCGTCGAAGAAGTGCTCGCTCGCGAGGTACACCGCGGGGAGGTCGGCCTGGCCCTCGAGGTGCACGTGCATGCCCTCGAACGCGTGCTGGAGCGCGGCGCGGTCGTTCTCGAACATGCCGGGGCGCATGTGCGGCGTGGCCACGACGGTGTCGAACCCCGCACGCTTCAGCCCGCGCAGCATTGCCAGGCTCGCGTCGGGCGAGCGCGCGCCGTCGTCGATCCCCGCGATCCAGTGGCAGTGCAAGTCGACGAAGCCCCTCACGATCGACCGATCTCTACACCCGCGCTTCCGACGTGCAAAGGCTGGTATGCTCGGCCCTCGATGGCGCGCGCGCGGATGGCATGGCGTCGGTGAACCCGCATACGCGTGAGCTCGTCTTCAAGCTGGTCTTCTACGGACCCGGGCTGGGAGGCAAGACCACGACGCTGCAGTACATTCACGCGGCGACGAAGGCGGAGCACCGCGGCAAGATGGTGTCGCTGGCGACGCCCACCGATCGCACGCTCTACTTCGACTTCCTCCCCATCCGTGTCCCGCGCGTTCGCGGGATGGCGGTGCGCCTCCAGCTCTTCACCGTCCCCGGGCAGGTCTACTACGCGGCGACGCGCAAGCTGGTGCTCTCGGGCGCGGACGGCATCGTGTTCGTGGCCGACTCGCAAAACGGGCGCAACGATACGAACCAGGAGGCGCTCGACGACCTCCACGCGAACCTCGCCGAGCACAACCGCACACTCGAGGAGGTGCCGCACACGTTCCACTGGAACAAGCGGGACCTGAGCGACCTCGTCGCCATCGAGGAGCTCGAGCGCCGCTTCAACAAGCTCGACGCGCCCTCGCTCGGCACCGTCGCGACCAAGGGCGAGGGCGTCTTCGAGGGCCTCGAGCGCATCACGCGCCTCGTGCTCAAGAGCTACGAGAAGGACCCGAAGGTGCGCATCGAGGCGTCGGCCGCGTTGCCCGAAGAGGGAATCGCGCAGGCGCTCCGTGACATCGAGGAGCGCGCGAGCGTCGAGGCGCCCACCAAGATCTCCGCGGTGGTCCCCGAGTCGGGCAGCGCCATCGCCATCCCGCTCCCCGTCGCCCCCCCCACGTCCGAGGCGCCGCCTGGCCTTCCCGCCGAGTTCCCGCAGCCCTCGGCCGTGAAGGGCTCGGGCGCGTGGACGCGCTTCGTCTTCGCCGATGCGCCGCCCGGCGGAACGATGCCCGCCGCGAGCCTCGATTCGCCCGCGCTCGCGGCGCCAGCATCGTCGCTGCTCCCGCCGCCTTCGCGGCCCGAGAGCACCAGGAGCGACAGCGCGCGCGCCGCGGCGTCCGGTGAGCGGTCCTTCTCGATGGCCGACCTCTGGCCCGAGTCCGACCGCGAGAGCGTCCGCCAGGCCGAGGCGATGATGGCGGCGAAGGACGCCGTCAACGCCGTCCTCGCGTGCGACGTGCTCGTGACGCGCGTCCTCGCGTCCGCCGCGGGCCTCGTCGGCACGCTCGATGCGCCGCGCGATCCCGCGGTGGTCGCGCTGCTCCTCGGTCTCGACGGCGCGCGCTACCTGCACTTCCGGACCTCCGTGCGCGCGGCGCGCCATCGCGAGCCGATCACGATGAAGGACGCCTTCGAGGGCTTCACGTTCGCCCTCGAGGCCCGCCGCGCCCGCGAGCTCCTCCGCCGTTTCTAGTACCCGGTGCTCCAGGTTCGGGCACCCGGTACCAGTCTCGAGGGACTTCGCCCCTCACTTCGTGAGCTTCCTCGTGCGCGACCGGGCCGGCGCGATGCGCCCAGGTTTCGGACTCGCCGGTCGACTAGAAGAGCTTGCCGATGCGCTTCACGATGCTCGCGCGCGAGAAGAGCGCGCGCATCGCTCGCAGCTGCCACTTGTAGGCCTTCGTCGTGTACGGAAACCACAGCGGGTCGGCGGAGGGCTCGGGCACGCGCGCCGTGAATACGTGGCGCGGATCGCACATGTCGCGGAGCGCGTCGTCCCCGTGCACGCGCCCGAAGCCGCTCTGCTTGATGCCGCCGAACGGCGCCTCGGCGGCGGCGTAGTTCACGAGCACGTCGTTCACGACGACGCTGCCCGCCTCGATCCGCTGGGCGAGCCGCTTGCCCTTGTCGCGGTTCTTCGTGAACACGTAGGCGTTGAGCCCGAGGTGCGAGTCGTTCGCGAGCCGCACCGCCTCGTCCTCGGACCAGACCCGCTGGATGGCGACGATCGGTCCGAAGATCTCCTCGGTCATCACCGTCATCGAGTGATCGCAGCCGCTCAGCACCGTGGGCTCGAAGAACTGCCCCTCGCCTTCGCGCCGCTTGCCGCCGCTGATCACGCGCGCGCCCTTCGCGACGGCGTCGGCGATGTGCCTTTCGGCGACCTCGATCTGCTTCGGAAAGATGATGGCGCCGACGTCGACCGGGCTCTCGCCCTGTGGGTCGCCCTGCCGGAGCTCGCCGGTGAGGTCGCGGACGCGCGCCACCAGCTGATCGTGCACGTCGGTGTGCGCGTAGACGCGCTCCACGGAGATGCAGACCTGCCCCGCGTTCACGAAGCCTCCGAACACGATGGCGCGCGCGGTGCGCTCGACGTCGCAATCGGCGCAGGCGATGAGCGGCGCCTTCCCGCCGAGCTCCATCACGCACGGCACGAGGTTCGCGCCGCACGCCGCGGCGACGCGCTTGCCGGTCTCGACGCCGCCCGTGAAGACGAGCTTCTGGATGCCGCCGTCGATGAGCGCCTGCCCCGTCTCGCCGCGTCCGTACACGACGCCCAAGAGATCCTCGGGGAGCCCCGTGGCGTCGAAGATCTCCTTCGCCTTCGCGATGGTGAGCGGCGTGACCTCGCTCGGCTTGAGCACCACGGCGTTGCCCGCGACGAGCGCGGCGACCACGTCTCCCATGGGGATCACGAACGGGAAGTTCCAGGGCGAGATGATGCCGACCACGCCCCGCGGCGCGAGATGGACGCTGCTCTTCTTGTGCTTGAGGAGGTGGAGCCCGATGTCGTGCGGCGCGAGGATGCGCTGCGCGTTCTTGCAGTAGTAGGTGAGGAGATCGACGGTCACCATCACCTCGTGCGAGAGGCAATCGGGCCGGGGCTTGCCGCACTCGCGGCTCACGATGTCGACGATCTCCTCGGCGCGGTCGACGAGCGCGTCGCGCAAGCGATAGAGGCGCTCACAGCGCTCTTCGATGGGGAGGATGCCCCACGCCGCCTGCGCCTTGCGCGCCCGGGCGATGGCGGCGTGCACCTCCTCGCGCGTCGACGTGCGGACCTCGCCCAGCAGCTCGCCGGTGGCGGGCGCGAAGCTCTGGATGACCCGGCTCTGGTCCTGCCGGGAGGTGCCGTTCGAGTCGTTCGGTCGCGAGAGGACGCCCATGCGCGAGAGCATCGGCCGCCCCTCGCGCGGGGTCAACCGGCGGGCGCCTCAGGCCTTCTCGATCAGCTCGATCTTGTAGCCCGTGGGGTCCTCGACGAACGCGATCACGGTGGTGCCGTGCTTCATCGGGCCGGGCTCGCGCGTGACCTTGTAGCCGAGCGCTCGCACGCGGTCGCAGGCGCCCTTGATGTCGTCGGTGCCGAGCGCGACGTGGCCGTACGCGTTGCCGAGCTCGTACGAGGTGACGCCCCAGTTGTGCGTGAGCTCGATGACCGCCTCCTGCGACTCGTCGCCGTAGCCGACGAAGCAGAGCGTGAACTTGCCGTCGGGGTACTCCTTCTCGCGGAGCAGCTTCATGCCGAGCGCCTCGCAGTAGAACTTCTTCGAGGCCTCGAGGTCGCCGACGCGGATCATGGTGTGGAGGACGCGCATGCCGGCACCCTATCGCTTGCGCAGGGAAGGCCAAAGCACGAACGCGAGGGTCGTGGGGATGACCGTGAGGCCGAGCGCCACGCTGACGAGGCCGTAGCCATGCGTGCGATCGATGGTCATGCCGATGAGCGGGCTCACGACGATGTGCGCGAGCGACTGGGCCGCCGCCGCGAGGCCCCCCGCCGCCGAGGTCCGCTGGAGCGGCACCCGGCTCAGCAGGTCGGACGTGATGAGCACGTGCAGGTGACGAGGTAGCCGCTGATCCCCGCCTTGGGGAGGAGCCAGCGCTCGACGAGGTACTGCGAGCCCCAGTTCTGCACGAACATCAGCCCTGGCGCCGAGCCGAGGATCGCCAGCAGCGTGCGGAGCACCGTCGGGCCGCGCGCGAGGTCGCCCCAGCGCGTCGCCTCCGGGGCCGCGGCCACGGTGACCGCGGCCGGCGGGGGCTCAGGAGGGATGCGCCCGCCCCTCGTCATGAAGAGCCAGAACGGTATCCACAGCATGCCGCCGAGCGCGGTGCCCACGAAGGCGAACCGGAAGCCGTAGCGGGCCGTGAGGTGAATCGCGAGGGGCGCCGCGATCATCGCGCCGATCGAGCTGCCCGTGAACAGCAACCCGTAGGCCGCGGTCCGCCGCGTGCCCGGCAACGCGCGGCGAATGGCCTGGGTCGCGGATGGAAACGAGGGCGCCTCGGTGGTCCCGAGCAGGATGCGCAGCGCGAAGAGGGTCGCGAACGAGTACGCGAAAGCGTGCGCGCCCGCCACGATCGACCACAGAACGACGGCCAGGGCGAAGCCGCGGCGAGCGCCGAGCTTGTCGACCACCGTGCCGGCCACGGGCGCCCCCACGAGGTAGGCCATCGAGAAGCCGCTCACGAGCCAGCCGAACTGGGTATGGATGAGGTCGAGCGCGCTGCGGACGGACGGGGCGATGGCCGCCAGGGTCTGGCGGTCGATGTAACTTACATTCATCCCCAGGGTGGCCGCGACGGCCACGCCCCAGCCGGCGCGACGGGCGGGCGAGGGAGAGATGCTCGCCAGACTCTCACGTTCTCGCACTCGGTAATGTCCGTTGTCGGTGTCGACTGGCAGCTCCCCCACGGTGTACGCTTTCCGGCGATGGCTGACGTCCTGCCGTCGGAGGAGCTGGTCGAGGAGCCGTCCGATTACGGCGCCCTGAGTCCCGGCACGCGCCTCGGTCGGTACGAGCTGCTCGTGCCCATCGCGCGCGGAGGCATGGCGCGCGTCTGGGCGGCGCGTCAGCACGGCCAGCGCGGCTTCCAGAAGCTCGTCGCCATCAAGGTCATTCTCCCGAACCTTGCGGAGGAGCCCGAGTTCGAGCGCATGTTCCTCGACGAGGCGCGCATCGCCTCGGGCGTTCATCATCCGAACGTCTGCGAGATCTACGAGCTCGGCGAGGAGAAGAAGACCCTCTACCTCGTGATGGAGTGGGTGAGCGGCGACTCCTTCGCGCGCGTGTTGCGCGCGAGCGGAGGCAAGACCGAGGCGGTCGAGCCGCGCGTCGTCGCACGCATCGTCGCGGACGCGTGCGCCGGCGTGCACGCCGCGCACGAGCTGACCGACGAGGACGGCCGCGCGCTCGGCGTCGTGCACCGGGATCTCTCCCCGCACAACATCCTCATCACCGCGGCCGGAACCGCGAAGGTCTGCGATTTCGGTGTCGCGAAGGCGCTCGGGCAACTGCACGAGGCGACGAGCGCCGGGCAGCTGAAGGGCAAGATCGCCTACATGGCGCCGGAACAGATCACGGGCGCGCCCGTCGATCGCCGGAGCGACGTGTTCTCACTCGGCTGCGTCCTCTACGAGGCGACCACCGGTCAGCGGCCGTTCCGCGGCGACGGCGATCACCAGGTGATGCACGCAGTGCTGAAGGGCGAGGTCATCCCGCCTACGTCGATCCTCCGGAGCTACCCGCAGGAGCTCGAACGCATCGTGATGCGGGCGCTCGCGCCGCAGCCGATCCTCCGCTTCCCGACCGCGGAGCGCATGCGCTTCTCGCTCGAGGAGTTCGTGGCGCGCGGGCAGCTCGTCACGCAGTCGAACGTCGCGCAGGTACTGAAGACGCGCATCGGCGATCTCATCGAGCGCCGCAAGGAGCGCATCCGCCAGGCCTCCTCCGCGGGCGATCGCGAAGGTGGCTGGAGCGAGGCGCCGGGCGGGATGACGCCCTCGAACCAGGTCCATGGCGGCCACCGCTCGGGCGTCAAGGCGTCGAGCCAGCTCGCGCCGCAGCAGGCACGCCCGCTCTTCTCGACGATGCAGATGGACCGGCCCGAGGCCGCGGCGGCGCTGGCGCGGCTGGCCGAGGCGTCCCCGCCGACCATGGCGTCGCCGGCGACGGCGGCGCCGCCTACGCCGCACATGGCGCAGGCCACGAGCTCGACGACGACCCCGCAGGCCTCGCCCTACGGACACGGCGCGCAGGCGCACACGCCGGCCTCGCGCCCCGGCGCTTCGTACCCGTCGCACCCGTCGCATCTCTCGCATCTCGCGGCGCGCCCGCAGGCGCCCAACCCGAGCGCGCCGCAGCAGCAGCACGTGTCCAACGGGCCAGCGTGGCCGCCGCAGAACCCGCTCGCGGGCACCGCCCTGATGCAGCCGATGGTGAGCCTCCCGCCGCCCCCGTCGGGGCCGTCGACGAGCTCGTCGAGCCCGCCGCAGTATGCGCAGCAGCCGCCACAGCAGCTGCACCAGCACCAGCAACCGCACGGCGCGTTTCACGCCTCCGCCGCTCCGCAGGCGTCGCCGTTCGAGGTGTCGTCGCCGCTGCCCCAGGACCGGCATCAGGATCCGTACGGCCCGCCGTCCACGCCGCATGCGGGCGCCGGGCAGTACGCGCTGGCGATCGTCGCGGGGCTGCTCGTCGCGATCCTGATCGGCGGCGCCGGCTTCCTCGTGTGGCGCGGCAAGCACCCGCGGCCCGATGTCGTGACGTCGCCCGTCCCGACCCCTGCCGTCGCACCGGTGCCGGCCACGGCCATCGCGTCGTCGACCGAGATCGCGTTCCGGCTCGCTCCCCCCGAGGCCATGCTCACGGTGGACGGCAAGGATCTCCTGCCCGAGACCCGGCAGGTGCCGCGCCCCAGGATCGGCATGACCGTGAACGTCGTGGTTCACGCGAAGGGCTACGAGGACGTCACGGTGCTCGTCGACTTCTTCACCACGTCGCCGATGGAGCTCACGCTGAAGAGCGACGCCGACGCCAGCGCGGCGCCGCTCGGCCCGACGACGACCGCGTCCGGCGCCACCGCCGCGCCCGCCGCCACCGCCGCGCCCGCCGCCGACGAGCCGGTGGTCGCCGCGCCCAAGGATCCTCCGAAGGATCCGCCGGCGCCGAAGGACACCACGAAGAAGCCCCCACGGCCGCCGAAGGACCCTGGCGTTCCCGCGAACCCCTACTGAAGCGCGCTCCCGCGCGACGCGCGTTGGTAAAGCGCGCATCTTTCGCTCTATCCTGGAGCTCATGAGACGACACGCGTGGACGCTCGTTGCGGGGCTCGCGCTCCTGACCCCGTCCGCCGCGATGGCGCAGGAGCCCCCGGTCGTCGACTCCGCGGCCGAGGCGCGGCAGCAGTACACGCAGGGCACGCAGGCCTTCCAGGCGAAGCGCTACGAGGAGGCCGCGCTGCACTTCGAGGCCGCAGCGTCGTTCCGCACGAACGCGGTCGCGCTCTACACCGCGGCGCTCGCGTGGGATCTCGCGACGCGCCCCGAGCGCGCCTCCGATGCGTACGGCCGTGCCCTCGCGGTGGGCGGCCTCGAGCCGAAGCAAGGGAACCTGGCGAAGGATCGCGTCGCGCAGCTCGAGAAGACCCTCGGCACGGTGGTCGTGACCGCGCCCGACGGCTGGCGCGTCCAGCTCGACACGTTCACCGAGGTCCTGACCCCGGCGCGGCTCCACGGCGCGACCGGCGTGCGCAGCCTGAGCATCCGCGCGCCGGGCAAGCCCATCGAGCGTCGGGACGTGAACCTCGAGGCGAACAAGATCTCGAACCTCGAGCTCAAGGACGAGCCGAAGGTCGTTCCGAAGCCGGAGCCCGAGCCTGCACGGCCGGCAGCAGCCGTGGTGGCGCCGCCGCCGCCGCGGCAGGAGACCTACTGGATCACACGCCGCGTGATCGGCGTCGGCGTGGCGGGCGTGGGGCTCGCCGCGCTCGGCAGCGGGATCATCCTCGGCCTCCAGGCCAACAGCGCGAAGGACGCGTACGACGCGGGCCCCACGCGGGAGAGCTTCGATCATGCATCGTCGTTGCAGACGTGGACGAACGTCTCGCTCATCGCGGGGGGCGTCCTGATCGCCGGCGGTATCGCGCTGGTCGTGATCCCCGACAAGGACGAAGGGCAGGGGCGCGTGCGCGCGCGCCTCACCCCCGGCGGCGCCATCATCTCGGGGACCTTCTGATGGGCTCCCGCATGGTGAGGAGGCCAGCGCGTCGCGTGGTCGTGGCGAGCGTCTGCGCAGCAAGCGTGCTCGGATTGTTCGGCCTCGCGAGCTGCTCGCTCGGGCTCGACGAGTCGCTCATCGGCGCGACCCCCGACGGCGCGGTCGACGAGGCTTCGGTGATCGACCAGATCGTGAAAGAAGGCGGCGACGGCGCGCTGCCCCCGATCAACCCCGAGGCCGGCGTCTGCACCAAGGACGAGGACTGCAAGGGCACGATGGGCTGCCTCGCCGCGCGCTGCGATGTCCCGCGCAAGGCCTGCGTGCTCCAGGTGTGCCGTACGCCCGCGTGCAACTCCGCCACGTGCGACGTGCCGACCGCGAAATGCGGCGCGGCGAAGCCGTACAAGTACCGCGCCGGGCAGTTCCCGGTGGGCGCGGCGATTGGCTGCGGCGGCGCGCTCGGGCGCTGCTTCGCCGCCGTCTACCCGTTCGTCTTCGTCGGTACGAGCAACGGCGTCGTGGCGTTCGCGGCGAGCGATCCGCAGGCCGCGGCGCCGCCGCCGATCCCGCTGGCGGGCCTCGGCTTCGTGCCCTCGCAGATCGTGGCGAGCGGCAGCCGGGTGTACTTCCTCGGCACCCCCGTGGGCGTCGGGGCGACGTCGCGCCTGCCCATCGCGTACGCCGACGTCCCGCCGGATCCGTTCGCGAAGAAGATCCCGGTCACCACCGTGCTCGGAACGTACAGCCGTCCGGCGAGTGATCCCGTGGTCCTCTTTCCGCGCGGCAACGACACGGCGCTGCTCGTCGATCTCAGCCTCGCCAGCGCCTACGCGTCGACGCCGATCGAGCCGCCGCTGCTCGAGCCCGCCGTGTTCGGCTCGCAGGGCGTGGTCTTCACCGCCGCCTCGACGCCGATGGCGACGAGCGGTTCGCGTCTCGTGATGGGCCAGATCACCGCGGCCAGCGCGGCGCAGTTCGGCTTCGTGAACGCCGCGGGCAGCGCGAGTCCCATGACCACGCCCGACGTCACGATCGCGACCGCCACGCCGGTGACCGGCCCGCAGTACTTCGCGCCCAGCGCGGACGGCGCGATCTTCTGGGCGCACGTCTCGCTCGCGCCGCCGCCCGTGCCGCCGAACCCGCAGCTGATCCGCGCCGCGAAGGGCTACTTCCTCGTCGCCGACGAGAAGGGCGCGTTCGATCCCGCCGCGGGGATCGATCTCGAGATCTACGGCGTGCCGGTGGGCACGCAGACCGTGGGTCCGGCGGCGATGCTCGACGCGAAGACCGTGCTCGTCACCACGTCGTTGCCCGCGAATCCAGCGCTCTCGAACGTCGGGTTCGTCACGCGCTCGCCGCTCGCGATCATGAAGAACACCGACAACACGCCGCGTCGCTTCCAGCTCACCGTGCCGGTGAGTCAGCTTGCGGCTGCAGGCTCGAACGGCATCGGCTACGTGCTCGCCGTGGACCCGGCGGCGCCGGCAGCGCCAACGGTCTACGTGTTCGATCCCTCCTGCGCGCCGTGAGCATGCGCTCCTCGAGCTGAGTCGTCAGCGACGGGGAATGGCGACGATCGCGCCGGTCTCGTGGACGCCTTGGGCCACGTAGATCGTCGTCGCGTTGGCCTCGATCGCCGACACCGTCGCCAGACCTTCGTCCTCCACCAGCGCGCGGGACTCTCCGCCGCCGACGGGAACGCTGCGCACCTGCGGTCGCGTGGCATCGAAGTAAAGCAGGTCGCCGCCCTCGATCTTGATCGGCGCATCGCGCACGTCGCGCGCGACGATCGATGCTGCGCCGCCCGCCTTGGGAAAGCGCACCACGCCGCGGCTCCGCCCGACGTCGGCCACGACGTAGACGAAGCCCTCGTCGATCTCGGAGTAGCTGAAGCGAGCTCCGGCGCCCACCGGCTCGAGCTCGCCCCGCGCGTGCAGCGCGCGAACGATCCTCGTGGGGGTCACGACGTACACGTACGTCTTGTCGACGAGCACCGCGCGCGGCGGGCCGTCGAACGCGGCGAGGCGGCTCGGCGCCGCGCCGCTGACGCGCAAGAGCGCGCCGCCGGCGCCGACCGCCTCGGTGATGAAGACGTCGTCCCCGAGCGCCGCGACGTCGGAGAAGATGCCTCGATCGCGCAGGGTGGTCGGCTGCGCGCCTCCGGAGAGCGGAGCGCGCAGCACGGCGTCGCCGGGGCTCGCGATCCACGTGATCGACGTGCCCGTGATCGCGATCGCGCCTGCCACCGGGGCGTGGCGCGCGATGCGAAGCGGCTCGCCGCCGGTCATGGCCACCGAGTACACGCCGTCGTCGTCGCTGTCGCCGTAGTAGACCCGTCGCGCGTCCACCGCGAGGGCGCGCGCGCTCGCCTTCGCGATCACGCGCGGGCGGTTGCCCTTCACCACCGCTGGCTCGACGGCGCGCGGCGGCTCGGGCACGCTCGCCCCGCCCGGTCCTCCGCCGCCGTCGGGCTCGCTGCGGGACCTGCGATCGCCCGCGATGTCGCGCGAGCGCCCGGAGCCCGGGCTGCACCCGGCACCGAGCGCGAGCGGCGCCGCCCCCGCAACGAGAAGAGTCCGGAGGCGCCGGTTCATCGCGAGGGACGCTAGCGGGATC
>JAYTHX010000043.1:0-6995 GCA_043732195.1 Polyangiaceae bacterium | reverse complement strand
AAGACCGTGAAGACGACACGAGGACCGACGGGGGCACCGCTCGGCTGCGCGAACGCAACCAAGCACGGTGTCGCGCCCGCGCCGGTCCCGTGAACCGGACTACTTGGTGGGGGCGGGCGTGGGCGAGGAGGGCGCGCCAGCCTCGGGCAGGGCGTCGGGGCTGGGAGGCGCGGGCGGCGGAAGGGTCTCGCCGCCACCGCCACAGGCAATGGAGGCGGCCGCGAGGACGGCCGCGAGGATCGTGCTGATGATGAAGGATCGCATGGTCGCGATCCTACGCAGTGCGTCCTACGCGTCAATATCGTAGAGACGTCTCTACTCCGTCACTCCCCGGGCGCAGGGTGGGCCTCGACGTGGTGGCTCGCGTCGCCGACGAGCGCGTCGAGCTCAGCCTCGCCGCGATCGCGCGCCTTCTGCTTGCCTCGGCGGCCGACCCACTGGCGGGCGTCGTCGAAGAGCGAGTAGGCGACCGGGATCGCGAGGAGCGTGAGCAGCAGCGAGAGCGTCTGTCCGCCGATGACGATTCCGGAGATGTTGCGGTTGTTGCCCGAGCCGATGCCGCGCGACACCGCGAGCGGCATCATGCCGGCCACGAAGGCGACCGTGGTCATGAGGATGGGCCGCAGTCGATCGCGGTTCGCCTCGAGGATGGCCTCGAGCCGTGGCCTGCCCTCCTTGCGCAGGTTGTTCGTGTGATCGATCTGCAGGATGCCGTTCTTCTTCACGACGCCGAAGAGGACGAGCACGCCGAGCGCCGACATCAGGTTGAGGCCCTGGTGGAAGATCAGGAGCGACAGCAGCGCGAACGGCACGGTGAGCGGCAGCGAGAGCAGGATGATGAGCGGGTTGAGCCACGACTCGAACTGCGCCGCGAGGATCAGGTACATGAAGACGAACGACATGCCGAACGCGAGGAGGAAGCCCGCCGCGAGGTCGGCCGACGTCTTCGACCGGCCGGTGGGCTCGAAGCGATACTCGGGCGGCGCGTGCGCATCCTCGAAGGCCTTGCGCATCACCGCGACGACGTCGCTGTCGCCGAAGCCCGGCGCCACGTTCGCCATGAACGTGACCTGCCGCTGGCGACCGATGCGGTTGACCTGCGACGGGCCCGAGCCCTCGGTGGTCCGGATGACGGAGTTGATCGGCACGGTGCCGTACTTCTTCGAAGGCACGGTGAAGAGGCCGAGCGCGGAGGTGCTCTTCCGGTACTGCTCGTCGGCGCGGATCCGGATGTCGTACTCCTCGCCTTGCTCCGCGTAGGAGGACGCTTTGATGCCGCCGACCTGCGTGAGGAGCGTCTCGGCGACGTCCTGCACGTTCACGCCGAGGTCGGCGGCGCGATCACGGTCGACCGAGACGCGCAGCTCGGGCGTACCGATGATGAGGTTCGTGTCGAAGTCGACGACCGGCTTGCCCTGGCGGATGCGCGGCGACATGAACGCCTCGATCTCCTGCAGCTTCTCGAGGTCGGGCCCCGACACGACGTACTGGATGGCGGCGGTCGACGCGGCGCCGGCCGAGATGGCCGCGACCTCACCGACGCCGGTGCGCAGGGTCGGGGGCAGCTTCGCGAGCACCTCGGTGCGCGCGCGCGCCATGAGCTGCTGCTGCGTGGCCTTGCGCGCGCCGGGGTCGACGAGCGCGACGTAGATGCTGGCGAGGTTGCGCGTCGCCTGGTCGCCGCCGGAGACGGTGACGACGGTGTGCGCGACGCCGCTCATGGCGCGGACGTCCTGGGCGACGCGCTCCGCGACGAGCGCGGTCTCCTCGGCGCTCGTGCCCTCGGGGGCGCGGATGCTCATCTCGAACTGCGCCTGGTCGTCCTCGGGGAGGAAGCCGCTCGGCACCTTCTTCGCGATGGGAACGCACGACGCCATGGTCACGGCGCACGCCACCACGATCACCCACCGGTGACGGAGGGAGAAGCCGAGCATCTTCATGTAGACGCGCTCGATCGGCCTGTAGAAGACGTCGACGATCTTCGCGAGGCGACCCGGCGCGGCGTTCTCGATGCGCAGCGCGCGAGCGCTGAGCATGGGCGTCAGCGAGAAGCTGACGATCAGCGAGACGCCGACGGCGAAGGCCATCGTGTAGCCGAAGTTCTTGAGGAACCGGCCCGGGATGCCGCCGACGAAGGCGACCGGGATGAACACCGCCATGAGCGACAGCGTGGTGGCGAGGACGGGCAGGCCGATCTCGCGCGTGCCCAGCACGGCAGCGACGAACGGCTTCACCCGCTTCTCCTGCACGTAGCGCACGATGTTCTCGAGCACGACGATCGCGTCGTCGATGACGATGCCGACGGCGAGCGCCAGCGCGAGGAGCGTCATCATGTTCAGCGTGAACCCGACGAGCCACATCAGCGCGAACGTGCCGATCAGCGAGATCGGGATGGAGAGCGCGGCGATGAGCGTGCTCCGTGCGTTGCCGAGGAACAAGAGCACGACCAGCGCCGCGAGCACGGCGCCGAGCACGAGGTGCTCCTTCACGGCGTCGAGGCCCGTCCGGATGGTCGCGGAGTTGTCGCGGATGATCGACAGCTCGACGCCCGCGGGGAGCGACTTGCCGACCTGCCCGAGGCGCTTCTTGATCTGATCGACGACCGCGACCGTGTTCGTTCCCGACTGCTTGCGGATCTGGAGCACGACCGTCTGCTCGCCGTCATAGCTGGCGAGGCTCTGGATCTCTTCCTGGCCGTCCTCGACGCGCGCGACGTCCGAGATGCGCACGACGTGCCCCTGATCCTCGCGCACGACGATGCGCGCGATGCCGTCGACGTCCTCCACGCGGCCCGCGATGCGCAGCGTGATGCTCTGCGGACCGGTCTCGATGCTGCCGCCGGGGGTGGTGAGGTTCTGCGAGGCGAGCGCGCGCTGCACGTCGGGCGCGCTGAGCTTCTGCGCGCGCATCTTCATGGGGTCGAGCCACACCTGGATCTGGCGGGCCCGGCCGCCCACGATCGTGACCTGACCGACGCCGGAGATGCTCTCGATCTGGCGCCGCACGCTCTTGTCGGCGATCTCGGTGACCTCGCGGATCGGGATCTTCGAGCGGAGCGCGACGAGGAGGACGGGCGCTGCGTCGGGGTCGACCTTGCTGACGACCGGCGCGTCGATCCCCTTGGGGAGCAGGCGCAGCACGTTGTTCACCTTGTCACGCACGTCGTTCGCGGCGGAGTCGGCGCTCTTCTCGATCTTGAAGGCGATGACCACCTGCGAGAAGCCTTCGCTCGAGATGGAGCGCAGCTCGTCGATGCCCTCGATGGTGTTGACCGCGCTCTCGATCTTGTCGGTGATGTCGGTCTCGACCTCCTCGGGAGAGGCGCCTTCGAGCCGCGTCGTGACGATGATGAAAGGGATGTCGATGTTCGGGAACTGATCGACGCCGAGCCGGGTGTACCCGACCACGCCGAGCACCACGATCACGAGCATCAGCACCCATGCGAACACGGGACGGCGAACACACACCAGGGCGAGCCACTGCATGACTTCTTCCTCCTCGCCTCTCTCAGCGCGTCCGTTGACCGTTGGCGAACGTCTTCACATTGCCTTCGGCGACGACGTCGCTGGTCGACGCGCCCTTGAGCACCGGGACCACGTCTCCCACCGCGGGTAGCGTGGAGAGCACGCGCTCCTGGAGCCGTCCGTCGACGACGAAGAAGGCGCGCGAGCGTCCGTCCTTCTCCAGGATCGCCTCCTTGGGCACCGCAGGGAGCTTGCGCGTCCCCGTGGTGAGCTCGATGTCCGCGAACATGCCGGGCAGGAGCGCCTTGTCGGCGTTGTCGACGAGCGCCTCGGCGACGAGGTCGCGCGTCGTGGCGCGGATGGCGCCCGAGACGAAGCGGAGCTTGCCTGTGAAGCGGCGGTCCGGGAACGTGGCGACGCGGAAGGTCACCTCTGCGCCCTCCTTCACCTTGGATGCCTGCGCCTCGGGAACGGAGAGCTCGAGGCGGAGCGTCTCGGTGGACACGATGGTGACCACGCGCGAGTCTGCGCGCACGAACTCGCCCACGTCGACGTAGCGATCGGTCACGACGCCCGCGAACGGGGCGCGCACCGAACCGTCGCCGACGTTCTGCGCCGCCATCTTCGCGCGGGCCGAGGAGGCCTCCACGCTGAGCGTGGAGGTGCGGCAGTTCGCAGCCAGGCGATCGTACTCGGCCTGGCTGATCGAGCCCGAGGCCTTCAGGTTCTCGGCGCGGGAGCACTCGAGCTTCGCCTGCGCGGCCGACGCGCGGGCGCTCTCGGCCATCGCGTTGGCCTCGCTCGCCGAGATGGCGGCAGCGCGCACGTCGAGCTGGGCGAGCACCTGGCCGACCTTCACCTCGGTGCCGCGCTCGACGGACGTGCTCGTCACGCGGCCCGTCGCGTTCGCGGCGAGGTCGGTCTCGCGGAGCCCGCGCAGCGTGCCCGAGATCCGTAGCGTCACGGGCGCCTCCACCTCGCCCACCGTCGCCGTCTTGACGGAGATGGACGGAAGCTCGGTCTTGCCCTTCTCCTCCGCCGCGCTCGGCTTGCAGCCGGGCACGCCGAAGCAGACGGTGCTCATTGCGGCGACACTCAATAATTGGGCGAGTCTCATGAGCTCCTCGGGCGGGGACGATGCAGCTACGGCGTGGTGGCGGCGGTGGAACGGCGGGACATGATTCTCGAGCGGCGGCTCGGGATATAGGCGCGCGCTCCCCCAGCAGCAAGCTCAAGGCTACTTTTCGTAGCGATGTTCCGCGTGTCGGCGCAGGTCAGTCCTTGCAGCTCGCGACTAGTCGAACCAGGTATCGGGCGACGGGATGTGGATCCCGAACGGGCCGGTCTTGCGGCCTGCGCGGCCGGGGCGCCGCTTGCCGTGATTCGTCGACGGGCTCGCGCTCGGCGCGGCGGCGACGGGCGCGCCCGCGTCGTCCTCGTCGGCTTGGTCGGCGGAGGCGCTCACGATCACGGTGGGCGGCTCGGTGACCGCGGCGGTGGCCGACCCCGCGACGGCGGCTGGCTCGCCGGCGTCGACCCCGGCGCTGCTCGCCGGATCGCGACGCGAGAAGAGGATCGCCATCACGACCACCACCAGCACGAGCACTCCGAGCGATCCGAGGCCGACGAACAGGCGCGCGCGCACCGGATGCTGCTGCTCGGCCGCGGACGCGGCCGCGGCCGCGGGGAGCTTGGTGACCGCCGAGGCGCTCGGCGGCGGCGCGTCGCGGACGGCGACGACGACGGGGGCGCGCGGGCTCACGCCGTCGATGGCGGCGAGGACCTCGGCGGCGGTCTGGTAGCGGTCGGCGGGCTCCTTCGCGAGCAGCTTCGCCACGATCGCCGCGATGGGCACGTTCACCCCGGCGACGAGCTCCGGCGGTACCGGCGGCGCCTCCACCATGAGGTGCTTCTGGAGGACCTGCAGCGCCTCGCCACGGAACGGCGGCGCGCCGGTGCACAGCTCGAAGAAGATCACGCCGAGCGAGTAGAGGTCGGAGCGGTGATCGACGGTCTTGCCGAGCGCTTGCTCCGGAGACATGTAGTCGGGGGTCCCCATCACCGCGCCGATCTTGGTGAGCGGCTGGGCAGCGGCTCCTTCTTCCGCGCTGCGGACCTCGTTCACGGCGTCGCCCTTGGCAATGCCGAAGTCGAGCACCTTGACGAAGTCGGGGTTGTCGTCGCGACCGACCAGCATCACGTTGTCCGGCTTGAGGTCGCGGTGCACGATTCCCTTCGCGTGCGCCGCCGCGACGCCGGCGGTCATGCCGCGCATGATGGGCAGCGCGCGCGTGATCGGGAGGGGCCCCTCGGCGAGCAGATCGCGCAGGCCCTTGCCCACCACGAGCTCCAGGATGAGGAAGAACGAGCCGTCGGGCAGCTTCCCGAAATCGGTCGCCGCGGCGACGTTCGCGTGGTTGATGGAGCCGGCGAGGACCGCCTCGCGCTCGAAGCGCGCCACCACCTCCGGCATGCGCAGGAGCTCGCGGTGCAGCACCTTCAGCGCGAAGAGCTTACGCATGTGCGTGTGCTCGACGCTGTAGACGACGCCCATCCCGCCCTCGCCGAGCCGGGCGACGACCTTGTAGCGGTCGGCGATGACCTCGCCGGGCGTGAGCTCCGCGGTCCGGGTCTGAGGGCTTGCTACCGTGCTTTCCATCGTTGCCGGGCCAATGGTAGCAAACCTGGACGGGTTGGAAGACCTGCCAAGATCCGCAAGGCGGGGCTAGTCTGCCAGCCATGGGCGCGCATTACGCGAGATGGCTGATTGCCAGAGGTAACTCGTTCGCACCGGCGGCGGTCTCGGTCATCAAGTTCGTCGACAAGCTGAAGAAGGAAGGCTGGCTCCCGGAGACGGGCGGGCTCGCCGTGACCACCATCGAGAACACGTTCGGGACCGACCTCGCGGCGAAGCGCGCGGCGAGCACCGCGCAGCAGCCCGACCCGCTGACCGAGGACTTCCTCGACGACGAGGATCGCGAGGAGCTCCGCCTGGTGTGGCCAGCGGGCGAGCCCGGCTCGAGCGTGAGGTATCCGCTCTCGCAGAGGCCGGAGGGCAAGGCGACGTACACCATCGAGCTTCACCGGTCCGCCGAGTACGTCTACCCGACCGCGCGCACCATCGCGATGGTGCCGACCCTCTGCAACTGCAAAGAGGACCTCTCGTTCGAGTGGGACGAGGAGGAGCTCGTGCCGGCGTTCGCGAACGCGACGGGCATCTTCGCGGAGTGCGAGGAGTGCAGCCGCACCTTCGAGCCCTCGAAGGGCAGCGCCGTCATCGCGAACCCGTTCGACAGGACCCTCGCCGACGAGGTGCGGGGCGGCGCGGCGTACCGCTTCGCGCTCGTGGTGAACTGCGGCGAGTGCTTCGTGGAGGACGCGAAGCTGGTCTTCGCGCCCGACCTGGTGAAGCTGGTGTCGACGGAGTTCGGTCGCGAGCTCTACGAGCTCGGCGCGCTGTTCTAGGACGAGCGGGTGTCGAGGAAGAGCTCGATCGCTTGCCTCACGCCGCGAGCTTCAGCAGGCGATCGA
>JAYTHX010000042.1:0-19735 GCA_043732195.1 Polyangiaceae bacterium | reverse complement strand
GTGGCGTACGTGTCCGTTGGAGGTGCCGGGACGGATCCGCAAGAGGCGGACCCGGAGGCTCTCCCTGCCGCCTTGAAGGGCGTTTACTCGAGCTCGGTCTTCCTCTCGAGCCTCTCGCTCTACGCCGGCCAGCGTGTGGGGGACGGGCTCGACCGCTGGTCGACCTTGCCCGACTGGTGGCAGCGCTCGCGCGGCTCGCGCGCGCCGAACATCCTCGCGATCCGCAAGCGCGTGCTCGACCACGCCTCGGAGATCACGAGGGACGTGGAGACGCTGCGCACCTGGACGCCGCCCAAGGCTCCGCTGCCCGGCACCGTCTACGCCGAGGTGTACACGAAGCTCGCCGAGCGCTACCTCGCGCGTCGCGACGACGCCGCGGTCCGCCGCTCGGCGCCCGGGCCGCTCACCGGCGGGCGGCATCCCGGCTTCGACTTCCGCTACGACGCGCACCGCGGCGTGTTCGAGGCCGCGGAGCGTCGCTCACCGCTCTATCTCGAACCGAGCCGCTTCACGTTCTCGCTCCCGCTCGCGTCGCGCGGGCAGCCGCGCTTCGACGACACGGTGCTCGAGGCGTACGGAGCCACCGATGCGTGGGAGCTGTTCGCGCTGCGCGCGGTCCTGATCGCAATCCACGGGCGCACCGAGGACGTCGCGCTCGCGCTCGAACGCGAGCTCGGGCGGCCCGTCTGGGACCACGTCCTCGAGCAGCTCGGCGCGAACGTCCCCAAGGCGCCAGACGAGCTGGAGTGGTGCTTCTCGATCGGCGCCACGTACCGCGAAGGCGAGTACAAGCTCCAGGCGTACTCGCGGCGCAGCACGCGCCAGGGCAAGCCGACGCGCTGGAAGAAGACCACGTTCGAGAACCTCTACCTCGAGGAGTCCCCGCTCGAACGCGACGTCGCGCGCGTCGCCCTGTGCCTGATGAACCGCCCCACGGAGGCGCGTCTCAAGCTCGGGACGCCGCAGGGCCACGAGCTCCTGCGCGTGCTCGCGCGCCATCCGCGCGTCCACCTCGCGCTCGCCGCGAGCACCGATCCCGAGGGTGACGGCCCGGCCCAGATCATCGTCGGCGATCTTGCGATGCACATGGAGCGCGACGAGACCGGCATGCTCACGCCGCGCTTCCGCGTCGACGAGCGCGAGGTCGATGCGACGGTCCTGCGGGATGCTTCGAGCCCCGGCCTCCGCGCCGGCGCGCTCGGCACGCTGATCGCGTCGGCGTTCGTGCCCCCCGCGCTGCGGCCCTGGCTCACCGCCGCGCAGAACATGGGCGCGGCGCTGGCCTTCCCCAAGGAGTCGGTCACGAAGCTCGTGACCACGACGCAGGCGCTGGTCGCCTCGGGCGCCGCCATCCTCCCGCGCGACGCGCTCGGTCGCGAGCTCCCCTACGAGCCCGCCCCTGCGCTGCGCGTCGAGTGGCATCCCGAGGGCGCCGCGGTGATCGACGTCTTCATCACCGTGCACCCGCTCGCGCCGATGGTCGCGCCGGGCAAGGGGCCGAAGCTCTTCACGTTCGACGACGGCGCGGAGCGCGTCTTCGTCGAGCGAGAGGTCACGCGCGAGGTCGGCATCGCCGAGGAGGTCTGCTCGCAGATCGCCGCGCCGATCGTGTGGGAGCACGCCTCCGGCCGCACGGAAGGCCTCGAGGACTCGCTCGCGCTCGCGGAGTACCTCGATCGCAACCCGCTCGGCCTCGCCATCGAGATCAAGGTGGGCCACGCCCCGAAGGTCACCGCGTGGGACGACGCGAAGCGCGACCTCAAGGTGAGCAAGGACGGCGCGTGGCTCGTGCTCGACGGCGCGCTCGACGTCGCGGGCGTGAAGCTCACCCTCGGCGACGTGCTCGATGCCGCTCGCCTCGCGCGCCGCTACGTGCGCGTGACCGACGGCGTGTTCCTCGAGCTCTCGAAGGAGGCGATCGAGCGCCTGCGCCCCGTCGCGATGGCCGCCGAGCTGGGCGAGGCCGGACCGGGCCAGGATCCGCGCCTCAACGCCGCTTTCGGCAGCATCCTCGCCGAGGCGCGCTCGGTGTTCGGCACCACGTCGGGCGTCGATCTCGACGCGCTCGTCGAGCGCTTCGAGTCCCGCAGCAAACGCCCGAGCGTCGCGAAGCTCGAGCTCGGCACGCTGCGCCCGTACCAGCAGGACGGCGTCGCCTGGATGCTCCAGCTCGCAAGCTGGGCGCCGGGCTGCATCCTCGCGGACGACATGGGCCTCGGCAAGACGGTGCAGACCGCCGCGGTGCTGAAGTCGCGCGCGAAGGATGGCCCGCAGCTGATCATCGCGCCGGCCTCCGTCACCTCGAACTGGCTCGCCGAGCTCCGCCGCTTCGTGCCCAGCCTGAAGACGCGCTGGTTCAACGACGAGCGCGACCTCGCTCCGGCCTCGCTGGTCGCGGGCGACGTCCTCATCGTCTCGTACGGCCTCCTCCAGCGCCGCAGCGAGCAGTTCCTGGGCGTGCAATGGGCCACGGTGGTCGTCGACGAGGCGCAGTACGTGAAGAACGTCATGGCGCAGCGCACCGACGTCGTGCGCTCGCTCGGGCGCGACTTCACCATCGCGCTCACGGGCACGCCGCTCGAAAACCACCTCGGCGAGCTGTTCAGCATCGTCGACCTCGCGTTCCCGGGGCTGCTCGGCAGCGAGGCGACCTTCCGCGATCGCTTCCGCAAGCCGATCGAGAGCCAGCGCGACGCCGCGCGCCTCGACGTGCTCGGCCGCCTCCTCGAGCCGTTCCTCCTGCGGCGCACGCGCGCCACCGTGCTCGAGGAGCTCCCGCCGCGCGAGGAGATCACCGAGTACATCGACCTCGATGCGAGCGAGCAGAAGCGCTATCTCGCGCTCCGCAAGGTTTGCGAGCAGCAGTTCGCCAAGCGCAAGGCCTCCGAGACCGCCGCGCAGCTCAAGATCGCGCTCCTCGCGGCGCTCACGCGGCTCCGTCAGCTCGCGTGCGACGTGAGCCTCGTCGACAAGGACTACACGGGCCCCTCGACGAAGATCACGCGCGCCGTCGAGCTCGCCGTGGAGCTCGCGCAGGAGGGCAACCGCGCGCTGGTGTTCAGCCAGTTCACGCAGTTCCTCACCAAGCTCCGCACGGCGTTCGAGAAGGCGGGCCTCCGCGTCGCCTACCTCGCGGGCGACACGCCGACCGCGAAGCGCAAGGCGATCGTCGACGCCTTCCAGGCCGGCGAATACGACGTCTTCTGCGTCTCGCTCCTCGCCGGCGGCACCGGCCTGAACCTCACGAACGCAAGCTACGTGATTCACACCGATCCGTGGTGGAACCCCGCTGCCGAGGAGCAGGCCACGTCTCGCGCGCATCGCATGGGCCAGACCGACCCGGTCACGGTCTACCGGCTCGTGGCGCGAGGGACCATCGAGGAGGCAGTGCTCAAGATGCACGCCTCGAAGCGCGAGCTCGCCGATGCGGTCCTCGAGGGCAAGGCGACGGGCAAGGTCGTGAGCTCCGAAGAGCTCCTCGACCTCCTCCACTTCGAAGGGTGAGCCGCCGGCGTCCGTGGGCTAAGTTGCTCCGGACATGACGACCCCTGCAGCGGTCTATCGGATCGCACGACTCGGCGCCGGCGACGATGCCATGGCCACCGCGCTCTTCGAGACCATGGCGGCGGTGTTCGAGGAGGAGGACCGCCCGCTGGGCGACGCCTATCTCGCACGTCTCCTCGTGCGCGAGGAGACGTGGATCCTCGTCGCTACGCTGGGCGATGCGGTGATCGGCGGCCTGACCGCGCACACGCTGCCGATGACCCGCTCGGAGACGCGCGAGATCTTCATCTACGACATCGCGGTCCGCGCGGAGCACCAGCGTCGAGGCGTCGGCCGGCTGCTCATGTCCCAGCTCACCCGGCTCGCCGGTGACGCCGGGATCCACGACCTCTTCGTGCCCGCCGACAACGAGGACACGCACGCCCTCGACTTCTATCGCGCGCTCGGCGGCGCCCCTCTCCCCGTGACGTTCTTCACATTCAGCCCGCGGTGACCCCGGAACAAGGGACGTTCGAACCGCGCGCGCAGCCCGGCGCGGCACTCCGGCGGCGGGCATGTTCGTCGGCGACAACGTCTTTGCCAATCACTCGAACTTCGAAGAAGCCACCTCGAAGGAGGAGAGCGGCCTCGTCGACGAGATGATCCTGAACGCGTCGACGAAGAAGCTGTTCGAGGTCACATCGGCTTCTTCGACGGCGACAATCGCTGCGACGTCTCGGGGGACGGCACCATCTACCCGGGGGACAAGCCTGCCGCCGCGGCGGTTGACGTTCCCGGGCAACATCGCCGGTCAGACGGGCTTCAGCCTCGCGCCCTCAGCGCCCTCAGCGCCCTCAGCGCGCCGGTGCGGTGGGCGCGCAGGTCGAGGAGCCGGCGCCGACGATCAGCATGCCGGTGTCCTTCACCACCACCGTGGACTTGTCGCCGACGGGTTTGTACTGCGTGACGACCGAGCGCTGGTCGCCGGTGAAGATCCAGAAATCGCCGCCCCACTGCGCGAACGCGAAGGCCGCTTGCGCATCGACGGCGGCGGTCCGGTAGGTCGTCTCGGTGGCCGCCGTCTGCTTGTTGAGTCCGGCGATGACGCCCGAGCCCACGCTGAAGGCGTAGAGCTGCGTATCGAGCCCCGTGAGCTCGGTGCGGCCGAACGTCAGCGACCCGACGAACTTCAGGTCGAAGGTCTTCGTGTCGAGCGAGGCGAGGCCCGCGCCGGCGAGGTAGAGCGTCTCGCCGTTCGCCGAGTCGCCGTTGCGCGCGTAGCCCATGCCGAAGACCTCGAAGCCGGTCTGCCCGGGCTTGAAGAGCGTTTGCTGGCACTTTGCGTTCGAGGTGTTCACGGCGAAGAGCCGGCCGTCCGTGTACTCGACCCACGCGACGCCGCGGCGATCGATGGCCATGGAGAACGTCCCCGCGGTGGTCGGGCACGCGACGGTGCCGATGCGCACGAACTTCAGCGTGTCGGGGTAGAAGCGGTACAGCGCCTTGTCCGAGCCGAGCACGTAGATCTGCTTGGTCTCGTCGGCGCACTCGACGAAGGGCGGGATCGGCGGACTCGTGTCGTCGATGAAGGTGCCGGCCTCCGGCTCCACACCGGCCTCGCCGGCGTCGAGATCGGGATCGAAGCCCGACGTGGTGTCGGCCTTCGCGCAGTGGAAGAGCGGCAGCGCGCATGCGGCAGCGGCCACGAGTAGCCCGCGCGTGATGATGCTCGGCTTCAAAAGATCCCCGGTCCCGGCTCGCACGCCTTGGTGAGGCACTTGCCCATCACACACGGCTGGCCGAGCGCGGCGTTGCACTTCGTACCGCAGTTGCCGCAATGGGTCGGGTCGCTCGTGATGTCCACCTCGCACCCGTCGTCGAGGCGACCGTTGCAATCGGCAAAACCCCGGAAGCAGGTGTAGTCGCATTTGCCCCCGCTGCACGAGGGGCTGCCGTGCGAGACCTGCCCGCCGCGGCTGCGTGAAGGGGGCGGGCCGGGGCAGGGGTTGCTGCACTCCCCGCAGTTGTCGGGATCGACCGCGAGGTCCGTGCAGTCGTTACCGCAGCGCGTGGTGCCAGCCGGGCAGATGCATGTACCTTTTACACAGTCCTGGCCCGCCTCGCAGGCGTTGCCGCACGCGCCGCAGTTGAGGCGGTCGGTCTTGAGGTCGATCTCGCAGCCGTCGGCGCAAAGGTCCTTGTTGCAGTTGCCGAAGTACGGCTTGCAGTCGAGGATGCAGCTCGCGCTCGCGCAGGTCCACAAGGTGTTGGGCGGCGAGGTGCCGGGGCCGCAGATCCACGCCGGGTTGTCCCTGGCCGGCGCGCGACAGAGGGTGCCGCACGCTCCGCAGTTGTCGCGGTCGGAGTCGAGCCGCTTGCAGTCGTCACCGCACTGGGTGTAGCCGCTCGGGCAACCGCACGCGCCACGCCAGCAGATGTCGCCGTCCTTGCAGACGTTGCCGCACGAGCCGCAGTTCTTCGGGTCGTCAGCGGTGGAGGTCTCGCAGCCGTCCTTCTCCGACTTGTTGCAGTCGGCATACAGCTCGTCGCACGCGAGCGCGCACATGCCGCCGGTGCACACCGCGGTGGCGTGGAACACGTTCGGGGGCCGTGGGCACGGAGTGCCGCACGAGCCACAGTGCTTCACGTCGCGACTGGTATCCGTCGTACACAGTCCCTCGGTACCCGGGCACGTCGCCCAGGGGGCCGGACACTCCGTCTGCACGCAGGCCACGAGCGCCGCCGGCCTGGTCGCGTCGGGCGCGAAGAGCGGCGGATCGCTGGGGATCTCCTCGTTCACCGATCGCGCACACGCCGCTTGGAGCACCAGCGCTGTCGCCGCGAGCGACACGATGAGGGCGGAGCGGAGCGGGCGGGGAAAGCTCATGGGAGGCAGCACGAGGAGCGGCGGCGCGAAGGCGTGAGCGCGAGTGCAAGACGCACGCCGCTCCAGACGGCTTTAGTTTTGACACGTCCGGACCCCCTGCGGTAGCTCTCTAACGGTCGCGCGGTCGCTTTCGCACGCGCACGATTTTGCGCTCTTCGTCACTGGCGTCGAAATCGCACTCGTGTGTGATCTGTTCCCGCTGCGTCCTCTCCCGCAGCAGGCGATCGCGAACCTCGCGTTCACCGACGCCGCGGCGAAGACGAAGTGGTCGAACCTCCCCGGCCAGGCTCGCAGCGGCATGCAGTTCAGCGCGCTCTCGACCGAGCAGCTCGCGGCGGCCAAGGCGGTCGCGTCCGTCGCGCTCAGCGCCGCGGGCTACACCGACGCTCGCGGTCGTGACCATCCTCGCGTTCACGTCGGTCTACGTGAGCATCACGGATCACGGCGCGCACGCAGGCGATCGCTTCGGACCACTGAAGGCTACACTCGCTGCGCATGAAGCGCGTTGCAGTGGTGGGCGGTGGGCTCGCGGGCCTCACGGTGGCGTATCGCGTGGGGCTCGCCGGCCATGACGTCACGCTGCTCGAGGCCGCGGAGGAGCTCGGCGGCCAGCTCGCGACCAGGCGCGAGGACGGCTGGATCGTCGAGCTCGGCGCCGAGGGCTTCGTGGCGCGCAGCGAGGCGGTGCCGCGGCTCGCGGCAGACCTCTCTGCCACGAACGGCGCCGCCGCCGCCGCGCACGGCTGGCTGACGCTCCTCGATCAGCGGGCGACCACCTCGTTCCGCTACGACGGTCGCGAGCTGCACGCGCTCGCGCCGGGCGAGGCGGCGGAGGCGCTCAGCTTCCAGGTCGCGCCTTCCGCGCGCGGCGCAGGCATCCGGACCTTCGCCGGTGGCATGCAGACGCTCACCGACGCGCTGGCGACCGCGGTCCGCGCGCGAAGCGAGGTGCGGGTCGCGCAGCCGGTCACCGCGCTCGCGATCGATGGCGGCCGCGTGCGGGTCGACGGCGCCCTGCACGATGCCGTCGTCCTTGCCACCTCGAGCGCCGCGGCGGCGCGGCTGCTGGTCCCCGTGCTGGGCGAGACCGAGCTCGCGCGCGCCGAGACGCTCTCGAGCGTGACCGTCTCCCTCGGCTACGACGCGCGCCGGGTCGGCCACGCGCTCGAGGGCACCGGGTTCGTCGTCGGCGAGCCGTTCGAGGGCTTTCGCGCGTGTACCTTCACGACCTCGAAGTTCGCGAAGCGCGCGCCCGAGGGCGCGGTCTCGCTGCGCGTGTTCTTCCGGCCGACGGAGAGCGAGCTGCACGCCGACACGCGGTGGGAGGAGCGCGCGGCCTCCGTCCTCGGTCGCGTGCTGCCCCTCGAGGGCCCGCCGCTGCGCTCGTGGGTCTCGTGCTGGCCGCACGCGCTGCCGGTCTTCGGCGCCGAGCACCGCGCGACGGTCGCGCGCGTCGAGGAGCAGCTACGCGCCCACGCGATTCATCTCACCGGGTCGGCGTTCCACGGCTCGGGCATCGATGCCGCCGTGCTCTCCGCCGAGGCGGTCGCCGCGCGTCTCGCCTGAGGGCGCTGCGCCGTACAGGTCCTGCGCGAACGTGCGCAAGTCGCGCGCCTTCTGGACCGAGCGCGCGCGCGAGAAGATGGACCGACCGAGCGCGGTCCCCTCGAGCAACGTGGCGTCCCGGGATCCGGGATGATCCGGCGCCCGTCCTTCGCGCGGATCGCGTCATGACACCTGCGCCCTGCGGTCGATGTGGTGCGCCGGTCCCGGCGGGCGCCGGCGGATGTGGCTTCTGCGGCGTGAGCTTCGTGGCCGCCGCGAGCTCCGCGGTGGTCGGGTCCGTAGCGAGCCACGCGCCGCCCGCGCCGCGCGCTACGACGAGCCGCCGCGTTCCAGCAGCTCCGAGATGTACCTCCCCAGATCCTGCGCTGTGCGCGCGGGCGGGTCCACCAGCTCCACGCCCGCGCCGATCGCCGACGTCCAGCGGACCGTCGCTTCCACCACGTGCTCAGGCGTCGCGCCGAGCGTGATGTGGAGGCGCAGCTTGTCGCCGCTCTTCGCCTTGGCGAGCGCGGGTGAGGAGAGCGCAAGGCCGCTCACGCTCAGATCGATGACATCGAGCGCCTCGCGCATCAAACCGTCGCTCGCGAGCGCCACGTGGATCGGAAGCTCGGGCGTGGGTTTGAGACGCACGTGCCGCCGTCGCTCGTTCGATGCCATCCCCGCGAATGTCGCACGACGCCGTGACGGCGTCAGCAGCCGTCGCCACCGCCGCCAGTGACATCGCGGCCGCCGTGGACCACCGGCGACCACCGACGGCACCGAACGACTGCGCTAGTTCGCGACCGTCGACATCGCGCAGCTACGCGCCGCAAAGTACCACCTCGCCGACCAGGCCTGTCGACTTGATGCGCACCACTTGATGCGCACCACGTTCACTCCTCGGGCTCCTTCGCGAGGATGAGCTCCACCTCCATGAGGGCCGCGCGCGCGACCTTGAGGCGCGCGAAGGCCTCCTGGACCGCCTTCGTGATGGTCGTCTTCTGAGCGCGCGGCGAGGACTCGATCTTCGACATGAGGTCGGCGAGATCCTTTGCCGCGTCCGCGACCTCGGTCACCGCGAGGTGAACTTTTGCGATGGCGAGCTCGCGCTTCTTCTTCTTCACGCGCCCAGATTAGCAGGGACCTGGTGAAGACGTGACGATGTCCCTCGTGCGACGGCAGCACACTGCGAGCATGTCTGAAGCGACTCGGCGCCTGTCCTTCCCCGGGCGCGGGGCGTTCTCGCGCGATCTCGAGCAGGCTGCCGATTCCTACTTCGACGGCCTCGCCGACGGCCGCCGCGATCTCCCGCGGATGTACGTGAAGTCGGCCGTCATCCTCGCGTGGTTCGCGGCGTCCTGGGCGCTGCTGGTCTTCGCGGCGCAGGGGGCGATCCAGGCCGCGCTCTGCGCGATCTCGCTCGGCCTCTCGATCGCCGGGATCGGCATGAGCGTGCAGCACGACGCGAACCACGGCGCCTACTCGAAGCACTTCTGGGTGAACCGCATCTTCGGCTCCATGCTCGACGTCATGGGCGTCTGCTCGTTCATCTGGCGGCCGAAGCACAACGTCTTCCACCACACGTTCACGAACGTCGAGGGCGTCGACTACGACCTCGACTTGGGCGCCCTCGCGCGCCTGTCGCCGGATCAGCCGCGCCGCTTTTTTCATCGCTACCAGTGGCTCTATCTCTGGTTCTTCTACGGATTCCTGATTCCCAAGTGGATCTTCCACGACGACTTCGTCATCCTGCGGAGCCGCATGATCGGCAAGCACGCGCTGCCGCCTCCCAGCCGCGCCGCGATCGTCGGGTTCTTTGCCTGGAAGATCTTCTTCCTCGCCTGGACGGTCGTCATTCCGTCGCTCTTCCACCCGCTGTGGCAGGTGCTGGTCTTCCACCTCGTCGCCACGTTCACCCTGGGCGCCACGCTCGGCACCGTGTTCCAGCTCGCGCACTGCACGGAGGCGGCCGAGTTCCCGGCGGCGCCGGCGGCCGGTGAGCGGATGAAGACCGAGTGGGCCGTGCACCAGCTCGCGACGTGCGTGGACTTCGCGCCCGGCAGCCGCCTCGTGACGTGGTTCGTGGGCGGCCTGAACTTCCAGGTCGAGCACCACCTTTTCCCGAAGGTGTGCCACCTGCACTACCCGGCGCTGGCCCGCGTGGTGGCCGAGGTCGCGGCGCGGCATGGGCTCCGGCACCGCAGCCATCGCACCTTGGTGGGCGCGCTGGCGTCCCACTTCGGGCACCTGCGCCTCATGGGCCAGCCGCTAGCGACCTGAACGCGCCGGGACCTGCGTGCGACGCCAGGCGCTGTAGGTCCGGTCTCGCTCCGCCTTCTGCCAGATCTCGTAGAACACGGCGGCGGCGGCGGCCTTCACCGGGTCGGGGTCGTCCGGGCCCTTCTGGTGGTCGGCGTCGTACTTGCGACCCGTGCGATGGTTCGCGTAGCGCCGCGCGCGCGTGAAGCCCATCTGGAGGTACTTTCGCGCCATGTCCATGCCGACGAAGTCGCGCGCGCGCCGGTATGCGACGAACGCTTTCCAGAGCGCGGATGAGGACTCCTTCGCGATCTCCGGGGTCTTGAAGCGCCAGAGCGGGAGCAGCTCGCTCTTGTAGGGCTCGGCGATGAGGACGCCCTCCTCGCCACGACCCACCCGATAGCGCTCCGGCTCCTTGCGGAAGTCGATGCCGCGATAGGCGTCGGCGTAGGCCACCTTGGGCGAGCTCGTGATGCGGATCGGCCCGCGCACCGCGAGCGCGTCGACGGGCTCGCCCTTCTGCGTCACCATCACCTCGCCCCGGGTGGCGAGGCGCGCCGCGACCTCGCGCACGCCAGGCATGAGCGGTCGCCAGTCCTCCGGCGCGAGCGCCCGCGCGACCTCCGACGGGCAGATCGACGCTCCCGCCGCGCGCGCACGCAGCAGCGTGCGCATTGCCTTCTCCATGGTTCGTCCGTTCATGCGCGAAAGTTCCATAGCGCGTGTATTGGCCGAGGGGGGTGATCTGGTTGACGCATGTCCCGGGCGAAACCTCCCCCGATCCATGACAGCGGATCGCGCGCTGCGCGGAAGCCTGGAATCACGGTGCTTCGGGTGTGGCTCGGCTTGGCACCAGCGTTGCGTTGAGCCCCCACCATGGATCTGTCCCCCATGCCCACCGACGCGAAGCTCTCCCCGAAGCGCGCGCGCTCGTTTCCGGTGCGCGCCGGGATCGCCTTCCTGCTCGTCGCGACGCTCGTCGCGTGCGCGGCCGATGACGTCGGCGACGGCGACGACGCCGAGGACAGCTTCGAGTCCACCGACTCGGCGCTCGTGAGCTCGGGGCCGTGCAGCGGCAAGGCCATCGACCGCGCCGTCACGTGCGCGCAGGCGAAGGGCGCGCGCGTGCTCAGCTACTACCGCAGCCCCGCCGAGCAGGAGCGCGTGCGGCGCGAGAACCACTGCACGAACCGCTGCACCGGTGGGGCCGGTTGCGTTCGCCCCACGGCGGGCTGCACGACGTCGCCGCATACGGCGTGTCACGCCGTCGACCTCATCGCCGACGGCTCGCCCGTGAGCCACGCCGCGCTGCGCGCGTGCGGTCTCGCGAAGACCACCGCCCCTCACGCGAACCACTACGATCTCGTCGGTAACTGATCGGCGCCGCCGCGCCGCCGCGTCGCTGCGGCAAGACTCGGCGTTGACGCTCGGGGGTGGCGCGCGCTCGACTAAGGAGATGGACTCCTCCGCAGCGCCGCGCGTCGGCGCGCTCGCCCCAGGCTTTCGCGTCCGCGGGGACGGCGTGACGCTCACCCTCGCGTCGCTCGACAAGCAGCCGGTCGTCCTCGTCTTCCTGACGGACTGGTCGCCGGCGTCCGCGCTGCCCGATGATCTCGGCGCGGTGCGGGCCGAGCTGCGCGGCCTCGGGGCCGTGCTCGTCGTCCTGTCCGACGTCGGGCTCTTTCTCTTCCGCCCCGACGACGAGCTGGAGCGCTTCGCCCGCGCCGCCGATCTCGACCTCGGCGACGTGCACGCCGCCCACGCCGCCTTCGGCCTGAAGCGTTGCGCGAGCGGTAGCCTCACGACGCCGGCGCTCTTCGTGATCGACGGGAACGGCGTGCTGCGCTTCGCGCACGTGTGGAGGACCTCGGACGACGTCGGGCTCGACGCCGTGCGCAATGCGCTCTCGGCCGCGGGCCGCGCGGTGGTCGGCGCCAGGCGCTCGCTCGTGGTCTCGCGCCGCGAGCTGGTCGTCACGAGCCTCGTCGCCGGCTTTGCGCTGATGTTCCTCGACGCCTGCGACAAGCCCGAGGCCGGCAAGCCCGCGGTGGACGCGGCCACGCCCGTGGACGGCGGTCAGCCCGACGGCGAGATCGAGGTGACGCTCGACGTGAACGGCAGCGCGCGCAAGGTCCGCATCGATCCCCGCACCACGCTCCTCGACGCGCTGCGCGAGCGCATGAGCCTCCCGGGGACGAAGAAGGGCTGCGACCACGGGCAGTGCGGCGCGTGCACGGTGCACGTCGACGGCAAGCGCGTGAACTCGTGCCTGCTCTTCGCCGCGATGGTGGAGGGCAAGAAGATCGTGACCATCGAGGGCCTGGCCAGGGGAGAGGAGCTCCACCCGATGCAGGCCGCGTTCGTGTCGGAGGATGCCTTGCAGTGCGGCTACTGCACCCCGGGCCAGATCATGAGCGCCGTTGCGCTTCTCCAGGAGGGCGGCGGCACCACCGACGCCGACGTGCGCGAGTCGATGAGCGGCAACATCTGCCGCTGCGGCGCCTACACGAACATCGTCTCCGCCATCCAGCGCGCGCGAAAGGGATCGGCATGATGCAACCGTTCAAGTACCAGCGGGTCACCGATCAGGCGGGGGCGCTCGAGGTCGGTGCGCGGCCGAACACGCGCTTCCTGGCGGGAGGGACGTTGCTCGTGGACCTCATGAAGCTCGGCGTCGAGACGCCGTCGGACCTCGTCGACGTGAACGGCCTGCCGCTCGCCGCGATCGAGAAGGTCGCCGGAGGCCTCAAGGTCGGCGCGCTCAGCCGCAACAGCGATCTCGCGAATCACCCGCTCGTGAAGGAGAACTTCCCGGTGCTGAGCGAGGCGCTCCTCTCGGGGGCCTCGCCGCAGCTGCGCAACATGGCGACCCTCGGCGGGAACCTCATGCAGCGCACGCGCTGCTGCTACTTTCGCGATCTCGCCTACGACCCCTGCAACAAGCGGAAGCCCGGCTCGGGCTGCGCGGCCCAGGGCGGCTGGACGCGCTATCATGCCGTGCTCGGCACGAGCGACCAGTGCATCGCTGCGCATCCCTCGGACATGGCGGTGGCGCTCGTCGCGCTCGATGCCACGGTGCACGTCGCCGGTCCGAAGGGCGCGCGCGCCATCCCCATCGTCGACTTCCACGTGGTGCCGGGCGCTCACCCCGAGGTCGAGACCGCGCTCGCGCCGGGCGAGATGATCACGCACGTGCTGCTCCCCGACTCGCCGTTCGCGAAGCGCTCGCGCTACGTGAAGGCGCGCGACCGCGCATCGTACGCGTTCGCGCTGGCGTCGGCGGCGGTGGCGCTCCACGTCGACGGCGGCACCATCAAGGCGGCCCGCGTGGCGCTGGGCGGCGTGGGCACGAAGCCCTGGCGCAGCAAGGAGGCCGAGCAGAAGCTCGAAGGCCAGAGGCCGACGCGCGAGCTGTATCGCGCGGCCGCGGAGGCCGCGCTCGCCGGCGCCACGACGAAGAAGGACAACGCGTTCAAGGTGGAGCTCGGCAAGCGCACGCTCGCCCGGGCCCTCGAGCTCGCAGGAGGTGCAGCGTGAGTGATCCGGTCGTCGGAAAGGGCATCGATCGTCTCGACGCTCGACTCAAGGTGATGGGCAAGGCGACCTACGCCGCGGAGTTCGCGACCGCGAACGTCGCGCACGCGGTGATCGTCGGCGCGCCCGGCGCCAAGGGGAAGATCACCGCGCTCGACACCGCCGCCGCCGAGAAGGCGCCTGGCGTGCTCTCGGTGCTCACGCACAAGAACGCGCCGAAGCTTCCCGGCGCGGCGAAGTCGCTCGAGGGCGTCGATCGCAAGCACCAGATCCTCCAGGACGACGAGATCCGCTACTCCGATCAGCCCGTCGCGCTCGTCGTCGCCGATACGATCGAGCACGCGCGGTATGCCGCTTCGCTGGTGAAGGTCACGTTCGACGTCGGCGCGCTCGCCCTCGATCTCGAGACGGAGCGCCCGCGCGCCTACGCGCCGAAGAGCGTCAACGGCAAGCCGCCGGACACCAGCAAGGGCGACGCCGACAAGGCCTTCGCGGGCGCGAAGACGAAGATCGAACAGACGTACACGACGCCCGACGAGCACCACAACCCGATGGAGATGCACGCCACCATCGCGGTCTGGCAGGGCGAGGACAAGGTGACCGTCTACGACGCGACGCAGGGCATCGCGGGCGTGCAGAAGAAGATCAGCACCGTCTTCGGCCTCGGCATGGAGAACGTCCGCGTCATCTCGCACTACGTGGGCGGAGGCTTCGGCTGCAAGGGCTCGCCCTGGTCGCACATCAGCCTCGCGGTGATGGCGGCGAAGGTCACGCAGCGGCCCGTGAAGATCATGCTGACCCGCGGGCAGATGTTCGGCTTCGTCGGCCACCGGCCCGCCACCTCGCAGAAGGTGGCGCTCGCCGCCGACGCGACCGGCAAGCTCCTCGCGATCCGGCACGAGACGCTCTCGTACACGTCACCGAGCGACGAGTTCATCGAGGCGTGCGGGCTCGCCTCGCGCATGCTCTACGCCTGCGACAACATCAAGACCACGCACCGGCTCGTGAAGCTGGACATCGCGACGCCGACCTTCATGCGCGCGCCCGGCGAGGCCTCGGGGACGTACGCACTGGAGTCGGCGCTGGACGAGCTGGCGGTCGCGCTCGACCTCGATCCCCTCGAGCTGCGCCTGAAGAACTACGCCGAAAAGGATCCCGAGGACGGCAAGCCGTGGTCGAGCAAGGAGCTCCGCGCTTGCTACAGGCAGGGCGCCGAGAAGTTCGGCTGGTCGAAGCGCTGCAAGAAGCCGCGCAGCACGAAGGATGGACACTGGCTGGTGGGCATGGGCATGGCGACCGCCACCTATCCTGCCCACCAGCGTGACGCGTCGGCCGTCGCGCGCATCCGCCCCGATGGGACGGCGCTCGTGCAAGCGGGCTCGCAGGACCTCGGCACCGGCACGTACACGATCATGACGCAGATCGCCGCTGACGCCCTGGGCATCCCCATCGCGAAGGTGATTTTCGAGCTCGGCGACTCGAAGATGCCGCCGTCGCCGCTCTCGGGCGGCTCGCAGACCGCGTCGAGCACGGGCTCGGCGGTCAAGATGGCGTGCCTCGCCGCGCGCGCGCAGCTCGTCGAGCTCGCCATCGCCGACGCCGCGTCACCGCTCAAGGGCCTCGCCGCGACCGACATCGACGCGGACGGAGGCGCGCTCGTCTCGAAGAAGGACGCGACGAAACGCGATCCCATCGGCGAGATCGTCAAACGGACGAAGAAGGAGGAGCTGAGCGTCACCATCGACACGAAGCCCAAGGCCGAGCGAAAGGACCACTCGTGTCACTCGTTCGGCGCGCAGTTCGTGGAGGTCCGCGTCGACGAGGCCACCGGCGAGGTGCGGGTCAGCCGCGTCGTCGCCGCGTTCGCAGCCGGCACGATCCTCAACGCGAAGACCGCGCGCAGTCAGTACCTGGGCGGCATCGTATGGGGCATCGGGCTCGCGCTCACCGAGGCGACCGTTCGCGATCCGCGGAGCGGTCGCGTCGCGAACCGCTCGCTCGAGGACTACCACGTGCCCGTCAACGCGGACGTTCCCGCCCTCGACGTGATCATGGTCGACGAAAAGGATCCGTTCGTGAACGAGATCGGCGCGAAGGGAATCGGCGAGATCGGCAACACCGGCATCGGCGCTGCCATCGCGAACGCGGTCTACAACGCCACCGGCAAGCGCGTGCGCGATCTCCCGATCACCCTCGACAAGCTGCAGTGAGCGAGGCCTTCGCCTCGGAACACCTCGCTGCGCGCCTGCCCTTGCCGATCGGCCGCTCGAGCGCGGAGCGCTGGCCGGTGATCTGTCCTTTCTGGGCGAGCACGTGGCCGGCGTCGAACGCTGCGGCTAGGTGCCGAATTCGATGCCGGGCGCTGCGGCCATCCAGCGGTCCTTGCCCACCGGCCGGACGATGACCTCGCCCTTCCACAGCTTGCCCCGGCGGTCCTCGAAGCCGAGCGCGGTCGCGCGCTGGGCGATCTCCTCGAAGCGGCGCCGCTCCAGGAGCGAGGCCTGCAGGTGCCATCGCGGGAGCTCCCCGGCGTTGCGCGAGCAGCTGACGTTCTCGATGGCGCTGGTCGTGGCGGCGAGCTCGGCGAGCAGCGCGAGCGGCGATCCCTCGAGCGCGAGCAGGGGAGCGTCGACGCTGTTGCCCTTCGCCGACGAGACGTGAATCGACGTGCTGCTACCGAACAGACGATAGACGGACACGGCATAGGACCCGACCCGCTCGCGCCACTCCGTCCCCGCGGCCACATCGTCGAGCTCGGTCGGCTTCTCGGTGAACGCGCCGCTCGTGCACACCCGGCGCACGACGCCGCACGCCTCGTCGAAGCTGTCGCCGCGGACCTCGGCCATCAGGAGGCGCGTGGGGCCGGCGGTGCCGCGATCGCGGATGAGCGTCTCGTGGAGCACGACGCACTCCCGGAACGGGGCGAGGAGCGCCTCGAGCCGCGCGTCGCCCCGCAGGAGCGCGGGCGCCACGGTGATGAGCGAGCCGTCGGGTTCGTCCTGCGCGGGGGCATCGGCGAGTCGCATCCGACCACCCTATCGAAGATCGGCTGGGCCGAGGTGCTGGTACGATCCGGAGCCATGGCGATCCTGCGTCACGTGCCTCTCACGCTGGTGGCTCTGGCTGCGCTCCACTGCTCGCCGGCGCCGCCTCCCGCGCCGTCGGCGCCGCTGCTCCCGCCGGTCGACGTGAGCGTCGCGCCGGCGGCGGTGCCGGTGATCCCGCTCGCGACGCCACCGGAGGCGCCGGTCGCGCCCGCCGGGCCGACCTCACCCCTCGAGACCGCGCTCGTCGAGTGGAGCCGGAAGTCGCGCTGCGCGGACTACGACTACTTCCCGCAAGGCGGCCTCCAGAGCTTCTGGTGTCACCGGCCCGAGCGAATCACGCTCGCCAGCATCCGCGCGCTGGCGGGCGTCGATCTCTTCACGAAGGGCCCGCACGGCGCCGAGCCGAAGCTCCAGGAGGCGAGCGACTTCGGTCACTACGACCCGGCGTTCGTGCGCTGGCTCGTCGACACGGTGCCGCCGAGCGCGCGCGGCAGCGCCGGCCAGAAGGCCACGCAGAACGCTTACGACGCGAACCTGAAACCGCTCGCCACCATCTTCTGGCAGATCTACGAGAAGACGCAGAACGACGCGGCGTGCTTCGCGCGCGAGAAGGCGGCGTACGGCGACCTCATCGCGAAGAAGAAGCTCCCGAAGGACTACTACGAGCGCTGGTTCTATTTCATGAACCCGTACTTCTGCGACAAGGGCCCTGCGAAGACGTCAAGCTTCTACTCCGACAACGGCTTCGACGCCGGCGTCGACGGCAACGTGACGAAGACCGTGGTAGGCTTCTGGCTGCGCCGTTCGCTCGACGGCACGATGGACGGCTTCGGCGCCGGGCTGAAGAAGCTCATCGCCTCGTACCAGCCGGAGCTCCTCGCGAAGTCCACGCAGTTCCCTGACCCTGCGGCGTTGACCAAGGCGCTCGACGCGGGCGCGCGCGGCGCCGCGACCTGTCCCTCGCCCGGGCGCGCGAGCGCCACCGTGCATCTCACGATCACCGTCGCGCCGTCGGGTCAGGTCTCGGCCTCGCCCGTGGCACGGCGCGCGAAGGCGGCTCTCCAGACCACCTGTATCGAGCAGAAGTTCTCGGCGCAGCAGGTCACGCCCTTCGACGGGCCGTCGCTCGCCTTCAGCCGCAGCGTCACGCTGCGCTGAGCTCCACGCTCGACGGCGCGCTGAGGTTGCTCGACGACGACTAGCTTCGCCCCGGACGACGGGCGCGCTGGACCCACGCGCGCACGTGCTGGTCGATGACCTTCCAGTCGTCGGGCGCGATCCAGCGGACCGGGACCGAGGCCTTCGTTGCGTGCTCCTCGACGACCTCGCGGTCCCACACCTTCAGCGCAGTGGATGCCACGAGCAACATCGGCCGCTCCGCTAGCAGCGCCTTGCAGGCCGCGCGCAGATCGCGGACCTCGACGCGCGCGGCTCCGAGCTGGCGCGCGACGGAGTCGGCCTCGGCCCGCGATCGGGGGCCGAGCGAGAAGAGCACCAGCGTCGGAGGTGCCGGCTCGGAACGCGCGGACGGTCTGTTCATGGTTTGTCCATGGTATGTCTATCACGCTTCAAAGGTTAGACAAGCAATGCGCTGATCGATCGCACTGCGCACCCGCGCGGACAGGGCGACCGGCACGCCGGCGCCGAGCGGTGACGCCCCGCCTTCCAGGCGCACCTTCGCGGCATCCATCGCGACCCAACGTCCCGTGGCGTCCGTCTGGAAGACGCCGCCCCTCGGTCCGACCGCCACGATGCGGTCGCCCCACGCTGCGATGCCGAGCAGGGCGCGCGGCTCGTCCCAGCGATCGCCGCCGGCGATGAAGACCGACGACTCTCGTTCGCGCGCACGCCGCTCGCACAGAGGACTCGTTTTCGAGCTTCGTGCAGTTGCCGATCAGGTGCGGGCTCGTGGGCGTCCAGCGTGGGCGCGGCGCTCGCGAGGTCGATCTCCGCGAGCCCGGCGCTGCCCATCGCGACGAACGTGATCACCGACCACCTGCACGTCGAACGCGGCGCCCGGGAGCGACAGGGAGCGCGATCGGACCGGCGCGGCGAGCACGAGCTCGCTGCCGCGCTGGGCCACGGCGAGCGGCTGGCCGAGCCCGGTGAGGAGCGCCGAGCGCGCGATCTGCCCGGTGGGCTTCGCGAGATCGAGCGACCACAGGTGCGAGGCGTCGACCGCGAAGAGATGATCAGCGATGGCCGCGCCGTCGCGGAACATGGGCGCGGCGAGCGACTGCAGGTCGTCGGTGCCCTCGCCGTCGCCGCAGATCTCGTCGACCAGCACCCAGCGCACCCCGCTGCGGCCGCAGCCCTCGTCGCTCGCGACGGGCTTCCACTACTGCCCGGTGGGCGCGGGCGAGGTCGGTGCGCCGCCGTTTCCGTCGTCGGGCGGCGCGCGCTTCACGTCGCTCGGCCGTCGGCCGTCCGCGATCCCGGGGCTGCTGCAGGTTCTCCACACGCCGCGCTACACCCCGGCGGTCCTCGGGAGCTCCTCGAGGTCCAGCGCCTCGAGCTTCGCGGCAGCGTGCTCGGCGTCGGGGACCAGCGCCAGCGCGATGCGAGCGCGCGCCTGCTCGGCCGGGATCTCGGTCGCCTCGGCGGCCACGCGCACGCGCACCGCCTCGTCGGGCGACGAAGCGAGAACACGCGCGGCCGCGGCCCGCGCCTCGACGTCAGCGTCCTCGTCGCGCAGCAGGGTCCACAGCGCCTCCTCGTCGAGCGCCGGACCGCGATAGGCGCTCTCGGCGCGGCCCGCGGCGGCGAGCGCATCGATACGCCCGAGCCACTCGCGGACGCTCATGCCGGAGGGGCGATGGAGCTCCTTCGCTCCCGTGGTCCCGCGCTGCGCGTGCGCTTCGGCCCTGGCCTTGGCCGCGAGGATCGCGCGGGCGATCCCGGCGGTGACCTCCGCGGAGCCGAGCACGTCGACAATGTGACGGTCGCTGTCGGTCACGAGCGAGAGACGACTGCTCGAGGC
>JAYTHX010000041.1:0-7010 GCA_043732195.1 Polyangiaceae bacterium | reverse complement strand
AGCCGCCGCTCGACATCGAGCCCGCCGCTCCCTCCGGCGCATGCATCAGATCCTGCGCCATCGCGAGGACCTCGGTCTCGAACTTCCGCAGGCTGGGGAAGGTCATCGGGTTCAGCGCGTTCTCGGAGAAGAAGCGCAGGTACGCGTCCTTCGCCACCTCCAGCACGTCGGGGCGCGCGCCGTAGACGAGGCTGAAGAGGCGCGAGCCCGCGGCATCGCCATCGGCGCCGCGGTACTGCTCCATGCGCGCCACGAGCTCCTCCTTGGGGACGCCGCGGGAAGGCATCTTCATCGGTGCTTCTCCTGGCGTGACGGATCGGAGAGCGAGCGACCTTCGGGGAGCTGGCCCTCGGGGCGGATGCAGAGCGCATCTCCACCCCGCGTGGCGGAGCAGCATGAATCAACGACCGGCATCGGTACCTCCATCGGCAGCGGACTTCGTGGGCGGTGCGGGAGGCACGCCGGGCGGGACCTCGTTCGCAGGAATGAGGCGCGCGTTCATGTTGCCCTTGCCGGCGCCGATGCGGTTGCCGTTGAGGCGTACGGTGTCGGCGACGAGGCTGCCGGTGGCGCGCACGACGCCGTCAGCGCCGGGACCGAAGAACGCGGTCATGGTGAGGCCCTCGACGGTGACGGCAGGCTGCTGCACGACCATCGTGGCGGGCGCGGTGATGATGCCGGCGCCTTCGCCGTCGTCGACGGCGCAGCCCTCGACCGGGAACGAGTAGCCGACCGGCGGCTCGACGTTGGGAACGAAGTCCGAGTACTCCTCGACCGTGCCCGCGCGGAGCGAGGGGATGACGCACTCCTGCTTCGGGAGCAGGCGGCAGCGCTCGGTGTCCTTGCAGCCGCCGGGGCAGCGCGCGCCGTCGGGGTTGCGATCGGCGTTCGTGAACTGCGCGACGAACGCGCCGGTCGCGGCGTCGACGTCGATCGCGCCGTAGAGCTGGATCTGCGAGCCGAGCGGCTCGGCGACGTCGAGCAGCACGTAGTAGACGCCGCTCTTCAGCTTCTCCGCGCGCTTGCCGGTGGTACACTGCACGGAATACGAGAAGGGAATGCGCGTGCGGTTGATGCGCGTGCGCCCGCCGGTGCCTTTGAGCCCGGGCTCGACGAGCACGATCAGCTTCGGCCCGACGGGGAACGCCGAGTCGGGCACGAATCGCATCCACGTGCCCTGGGGATCGAACTCGGCGTGGCCGCCGCGATCGCCGTCGATGGGGTCGTGATCGAGCACGACGCGCAGCTGGTCGTCGTTGTTCGGGTCGGCGTCCTCGTCGGGTAGTTTGCCCTCGAGGTCGACGTCGTAGAACGCGAGGCGCATCTTGAGCGTGCTGAGGTCGATCGCCTGGCCGAACGAGAGGACGAGCGGCGCCTTGGCGTCGTAGAGCACGCCGCCCTGGAGCCCCTCGATGGTGATGGTCGGCGGCGGCTCGTACGTCTCGCACGCGGGCGAGAACGCGCCGGCACCTGCGAGGGCGCCGAGGACGAGCAGAGCGGTGCGGGTGGTCGAGTTCATCGATAAAATGCCCTGATTCGAGCGATCTCAGAAGAAGAATGTACCGCGCCCCTGGACGAGGAAGCTACGCGTGGCGTCGCCGTTGGCGTCCTCGAAGGCGCTACCGGGGAACAGCACCGCGCCCTCGAGGTCGGCGGTGAAGTGATCCATGAAGCGGTACTGCACGCGGCCGTCGAGCTCGGTGCCGTAGTGGCGGTTCGGCTTGCCGCCTGCAAAGTTCACGAGATCGTCGCCGATGTCGATGCCGTGGCGGTGCTGAAGGCTGACGATGGGATCGACGACCTTCGCCGGCGCCCACGCCATGAGGACGCCGCCGCGGAGGAGCAGGTTGTCGATGGGACGAACGTCGAGCTGCGGAAAGATGGCGAACGCGTTCGTGAACGCGCCGCGCGACGCGATGGCATCGACCGGGTAGCTGGGCGCGCCGAGGTTCTGGAGCAGCGCGACGCCCGCCGCTGCGGCGCGCGCCGTCTGGTAGGCGAGCACGTGCTTGAACATGAGGAGGCCGACGTTCGTGTCCTCGGCAAAGCGGAACTGCGTGAGCGGGGTACGCGTCTGCGGGTCGGAGTCACCCGAGGCGTAGTCGGTCTCGAGGTAGGCGGACCACAGCTTCTTGTCCCAGCGCACGACGCCGCGCGCGCCGACCTGCGTGATGGCCTGCGAGACCGCGGGATCGTTCGTGATGAGGCGGAACGCTTCGCTGACCTCGCGCGTGCTGCCGGCGACCAAGGTCGCCTCGACGCCCGCGGTGACCTCGCCGAACGTCGACATCGCGCGGCCGCCGAACGCGTTGACGGCGGTGGCGTTGTCCTTGCTCCAGCGATACGCGTGGAAGAAACGGAGCTCGGCGTCGGTGCCGAGCGGATGGCGGGGCGCGAGCACGCGCACCGCGGTGATGTAGTTGTGGAGATCGTCGCTGAACTTCATCGGGTCGTCGGTGACGAGCCGGTCGTAGGCCAGGATGAGGAAAAAGCCGTTGGTCTCGGTCTTGTCGCGCTCGGCGACGGGCTTGAAACCCTCGAGCGGCTTGGTGGCGAAGAGCACGCGGTCGACGCTGTTGCCGCGCCGCGCGAAGCCGAAGCGGTTCTTGCGACCGTCGCCGTCGTTGACCGCGAGCGAGGCGCCCTCGGTGAACGCCTGGCGGCCGATGCGGAAGAGGCCGATGGGCGTCACCACGTCGCCGTAGAGGCGGCGCACGAACACGGGATCGGCGCCGCACAGCCCGTAGTGGTAGCTCGAGGCGAGCGTCGTGGGCTCGCCGGGGCGCGCCCGGATGCACGCCGTGGAGATGTTCGGGTTCGACGTGCTGACGCTCGCGCCGGTGGTGGGCTCGGGGTCGGTGCCCAGCAAGCCGTTGTCACCCCACAGCACGCCGTCGAGCACGTCGACCGAGGTGGCGACGCGGATCTTGTCCTCCCAGTCGATCTGCCCGTCGAGGCGGAGGCGGTGCTCGATGAGCGAGATGTTCCGGTCACGCGTGCTGCTCAGGTCGAGCGGCCGTACCAGCAGCGCGTTGGCGCGGTACTCGAGGCCGCCGCGGAACCCCGCGGAGCCGCCGAGCGACAGCCGGGAGGGAGCGCCCGCGGGATCCGGATCGGACCAAGGCTCGGTGGCGTCGGCGCCCCTGGCTGCGAGGAGCAGCGCTGCGGCGAGTAGCATGACGATCCCCGGGCGCATACTAATCCCTTACACTGTAAAATCGCGTGCGCAAGCCACTTTCGCGACGCCCCACGAGACCACGGCTCACGCGCGCTTGGTTCGGCCCTTCGCGGGCGAGCCGGCCTCGTGAGGGACCTGCTGGAGCGAGTCGAGCAGGAGCTCGAGGCCAAACGTGAAGGTGTCCTCGTAGTGCTCCGGCTCGAGCCACGCGGCGACGGCGGAGAGGCGCGGGAACGCTTCGGCTGCGGCTGCGGCCTGCGCGATGGCCTCGCCGGGGCTCGCCTTCGCGCGCTCCGCCTCCCTGATGCCGGCGAGCTCGTTCAGCGCGACGCCGCTGATGTAGCTGGAGACGAGGCGGAAGAAGCGCGCCGTGGTGCGGTCGTCGAGGCCGCCGCGCCGGGCCAGATCGAAGACGCCCTCGAGGAAGCGCCACGTCGACTCGGTCGCGAAGCGGCGCATCGCGAGGAGCGGGAAGGCGTGCGGGTGCTGGTGCGCGAGGCGGCGGTAGCCGTGCGCGAGCTTGCGGAGCGCGTCGATCCAGTCGCCGTTCTGCGAGGGCTCCATGGGGAGACGCGAGATGAGCGCCTCGACCACCGCATCGAGCAGGGCCTCCTTGCTCGGGTAGTACCAGTAGATGGCCATCGCCTCGCAGCCGAGGGCTGCGCCGAGGCGGCGGGTGCTGAAGGCGTCGAGCCCTTCGGCGTCGATCAGCTTGAGCGCCTCGTCGCGGATGCGCTCCGCGGTGAGCCCCGACCCCGCGGAGGTGCGCTTCGTGGCGCGCTTCGCCGGTCGCTCGGCCGACCCACGCGCCTCTGGCGCGACGTCACGCGCGGCGGTCTTCTTTTTTTTCGGCGCAGCGGAAGCCATCGAGAGCAGAGCAGTCTGCCGGCCCTTGGCCTATTTTCCCAGTGCTTTCGTGCCCGCGGGGCGAGAAAATCGGGCGCGGCTTGCGGCGCGCCGAGCCGAGCGGCAGCCTTGGCGGGTGCTCGACCACCCGCACGCACGAGCCGTTCTGCTGCGCGCTGGCCAGGCCCGGGCCGCCCTGCACGCCGTGGCGACCGGGACGTTCCGACCCTTGGGGGGGCGCTACGACGTCCGTCGCGTGCGGCGCTGGCCAGTCCGCGCGCTGCGTGGTGGTCCGGCGGGGCTCGCGGCCTCCTACCGCCTCACCGCTGGGTCGGTGGAGATCACCATCCTCGCCGTCGCGCCGGCCAGCACCGCGGACGACGTCGCGTGGGCGATGACGGCGGCACGCGGCCTCGTCGCGCTCGACGACGACCCGCGCGAGTTCCTGGCGATGGCGCACCTGCATCCGCTGGTGAAGGAGCTGGCGACGCGCTTCGACTGCCACCTCGATCGCGCGCCCACGGTCTTCGAGTGCTTCGCGCGCGCGGTGATCGAGCAGCTCGTGACGACGTTCGAGGCCAAGGCCTCCATCCGCCGGCTCTTCTGGAAGACTGGCGAGCTCGTCGAAGGCACCGAGCTTCGCGCGCCGCCCACGCCACGCGCCGTGCTCGGCGTGGCACCGTGGCAGCTGCACGCGATGGGGATCGGCTCGCAGCGCGGCCGGACCCTGCGCGAGGGCGCGCGGCGCGGGGCAGCGCTCGAGCGCCTGCGCGACGTGGCCCCCGAGATCGCGACGCAGAAGATCCAGTCGCTGCCCGGCGTGGGTCCGTGGACCGCGAACCTCGTGGCGCGCAATGCGCTCGCCTGGAGCGATGCGGTGCCGGTGGGCGACTTCCATGCGCCGTACGTGGTGAGCGGCGCGCTCTCGGGCGAGCAGGGCGACGACGCCGAGATGCTCGAGGCGCTCGCGCCGTTCCGCCCCCACCGGGCGCGCGTGGTGCAGCTGCTCATGCACGCGCTGATCAAGGATGCGCTGCCAGGGTTCGATCGGCTCGCGCGGCGCTTGCCGCGCGTCGATCCGCACCGGCGCGAGCCCTGGAAGTACTGACCGCTACCGCTTCGCGGCAGCGCGCTTCGCGGCAGCGCGCTTCGCGGCGCGCGCCTTCTTCTTCGCGTCGAGCGCGCGGTTGTGGGCGCGCGCCTCCGCCTCCCATATCTTGCGGAGGCGCTCGCGCTCGGCCTCCTCCTCGGCGAGCGCGATGGCGTCGGCCTTGATCGCCGCCTTGCCCATCCTGAGGAGCAGCTTGTCGACCTCGGCGCCGGACAGCTTCTGCTTCACCGTGACGCTCGGCTCGAGCGCCTCGAACGATGCCTCGACGCGCATCGTGCGCGGCATGATCGGCTTCGTGAGGAGGATCACGCGCTCGCCCTCGAACGGGAGGATCTCGAAGGGCACGCCCTCGAACCACACCCAGTTCGTGGGGCGCTGATCGTTCGCGTCGGGCAGCGTCCCGTCGGGCCGCAGCGCGCGCCAGCTCGACCAGAAGAAGGGAAGCGAGACCTCGGCCGAGGCCGGCCCGTGGTCCTGATCCTTCAGCACGGCGAGGGCCTTCTTGTTGGGGCGCCGGCCATCGATGAAGCCCTTCTTCGGATCGCCGATCACCGCGTCGTGCAGGAGCACCATGAGCTCCATGTTCGTCGTGACCTCCGTCACGAGGACGCGGAGGCCGCGGCGCTGCTCGGGATGGATGATCAGCATCGTCTGATCCGGCAGCACGCGCATGATCTGGCGGAGGAACAGCAGCGGCTCGATGTCGTCCTCCAGCGAGGCCATGGCCTCGATGAGGTCGCCGCGCGTCTTCTGCGTCAGCAGGCGCAGCTTGGGCGAGTGGGACAGGCACGCGATGGCGAGCAACGCGCGAGACTTGAGCGAGTCCCATGCCGCAGCCTCGCGGGGTATCCGGTCGCGCAGCGGCTGGGCCGCCCAGGAGATGGCATCGGTGATCGACGGCGTGTCCTCCTGGTCGAGCGCGGCCTGCGCGTACTTCTTCGCGGTCTTGATCGCTTCCATGAGCCCCCGCTCGGCGGTGGGCCACGCGAGCTCGGCGGACGCGCCGCGCTCCACGAGCACGCCGATGGCGAGGCGCAAGATCTGCTCGGCGCGGGCGTCCTTCGCCTTCGCAAGGCCGGCATCGAGGTGCCCGATGGCCGCCTTGACCGCCTTCGTGTCGTCGGGGTCGAAGACCGCCATCGCCTCGTTGAAGGCCCGACCGAGCTCGCGATCCTTCGCCCGCACCTTCCCGAGCGAGAGCGTGACGAGGTGTGCAGCGCGCGCGGCGAATTCCGACATGCGGAGGGGGATAACCCGCCCGGGCCCGCGCCGGCAACCCGGCGTTTCGGGGGGTGGCCCGGACAGGCCGAGAAGTGGCCAGGCCATAGGGCCACGCGGGCAACCGCGCGAGAACGTTGAGACACGCGCGTGGCACGCCGCATGGACCGGGGGCGGGCATGCACAGCCCGAACGTCGTCCGCGTCTCTCGTTCCGTTCTCCTCGCGCTCGTCACGGCGACGCTCACCGCCGCCTGCGCCGACGACGCGCCGAAGATCGCGCCCGCGGTCACCTCGCTGCCGGCACGCGTACCGCCGCCGGTCGGCGACGCGCCGGCAGCGCCCTCCGCCGGCGATCCGGCGCCCGGCATCGACGTTCTCGGGCGCGTGGTCGACGACCTCGAGCAGCCGATCGTCGGTCGCCCGATCGTGGTCGTGGACCACGCGGGCAAGCGATTCGACGTGCTCACCGACGAGGAGGGCGGCTTCAACGCCATCGGTGTGGCCGCGCCCTACGACCTGCTGGTGACGCAGGCGCCGTCGGGCGCGGTCATCACGCCGCTCGTCTACCTCGGGCTGAAGCGGGCCGACCCCCGGCTCGAGGTGTTCGAGCGCGGCGGCGAGACGGCGAGGCCGCAGGGACAGCGCCTGCGTGTCG
>JAYTHX010000040.1:0-19806 GCA_043732195.1 Polyangiaceae bacterium | reverse complement strand
GTCGGTGGCGTGAAGCCAGATCCCTCTGCGGACAAGCGCCACGTCGACTGGCTGCGAAGCGGCGCCGGGTTCGACGAGCGCGCGTTCGCCGGGCTCATGGACGCTCTTGCGAGCGGAATGCTCGCGTCGTGCTAGCCTTCACGATCGCGCTCTTGGCCTGTTTCACTTCTTCCGAGGAGTCAGCTCTATGAACATCCGTCGTGTCGCGTGCGTGCTCGCCGCTTTCCCTCTCGCGTTCTACGCGTACGCTTGCTCGAGCAGCGACGACAACGAAACGCCAACGCCCGGCGCCGACGGCGGCTCTTCCGGCAGCTCGGGCTCTTCCGGCAGCTCGGGCTCTTCCGGTAGCTCGGGCTCTTCCGGTAGCTCGGGCTCTTCCGGAAGCTCCGGCTCGAGCGGCGACGCGGGCAAGGATGCCGCGGTCCCGATCACGTGCGTCGGCAATCCGCTCCTTGCTTCACCCGACGCCGGCACGCCCGACGGCGGCGCGATCGCGGACGCCGCGGCGATGATGCAGATCATCCCGGCCACGAACGACGGCCAGTTCCTCGACGGCCCGCAGTGGATCGACGCGAACGGTGCGACGGGCGGCTTCCTCGTTTTCTCCGAGTACCTCCAGACCCCGCGCCTCCGTAAGGTCTTCGCCGACGGCGGCGGCGCCGCGGTCGTGCGGTCGGCGGGTTTCGTCGCGAATGCCGGCGCCGACAACCCGGACATCGGGCCGACGGGCAGTGCTGTACGAGGGAACTTTGTGATCACCGCTGCCGCAGGCGCAAACGGTACCGGCTCGTCGATCTTCCAGACGCTCATCTCCGACGGCGGCGCCGGCCCCAACATCCCGATCGGCGCCAACGTCAGCTCGCCGAACGACCTCGTCGTCGGCAACGGCGGGCAGATCTACTTCACGGCGCCCGGCTTCCAGACCAACAACGGACAGGGCATCTACCAGACGCTCGCCGATGCCGGTGGGCCGTCGCTCATCGTGGCGTTCGGGGCGGACGAGCCGAACGGCATCGCCCTCAGCCCCGATGGGACCAAGCTCTACGTGGGCTTCACGGCTGGCAAGCGCGTCGATTCCTATCCAATCTCCGCGGCGGGCGTCGTCACGCCGACCGCGACCCCGGTGATCATCGCCGCGAACATCACCGACCCGCCCGATGGCATCGCGGTCGACGTGGGCGGCAACCTCTATGTGGCCGAGGCCAACAAGGCGCCCGGCCTCAAGAGCGGCGCCGTCGAGGTCTTCAACTCCGCCGGCAAGAAGCTCGGCCGGATCCCCTTCACCAACGACCGCCCCACCGGCGTCGCGTTCGGCGGCGGGGACAAGAAGGCGCTCTTCATCACCGGCGAGAACGGCGTCTACAAGTTCAGCGGGCGCTGCGCCGGTCTTCCCTGATCGCCGCCAGCTCTTCGTACACCGCGTCGTAACCACGGCGCATCGCCTCGATCGAGAACCCGGCCTCCACGCTCTTCCGAGCCTGGAGGCCGCGTCGTTTCACCTCGTCGCGCCGCTCGACGGCGTCGCGCATCACGCGTGCGAGGGCCACCGCGTCGTGGCCGTGCGCGAGCCAGCCGGTGCTGCCGTCGCTGACGATCTCGGGGATCCCCCCCGTGGGCAGCGCCACCACCGCGCGCTCCATCGCCATCGCCTCGAGCAGCGCGATGCCGAGGCCCTCGGCGCGCGCGCTGGAGAGCGCGACGTCGGCGCTCGCGATCGCTGCGCGCACGTCGTCCACGAAGCCGACGAAGCGCACCCGCTCACCGAGGCCGAGGCGCGCGACCTGGGCCTCGAGCGCATGGCGGATCGCGCCGTCGCCCACGATGTCGAGCGTGGCGCCCGGCACCTGCGCGAGCGCGTCGAGCGCGGTGTCGAGCCCCTTGCGCGGGTCGAGGCGCCCCAGCGCGACGAACCGAAGCGGCGTGCCCCGGCGCACCACCGGCGCGAGGGTGGCGGTCGGCGTGAGCGAGGCCGGCGGCGCGAAGTGCGCGGTGTCGACGCCGTTCGGGACCACCCGCAGCTTCCCCGCGATCCACGGCGCCTTCGCGAGCGCCACGCGCGCCACGTGCTCGCTGATGCTCACCACCGCGTCGACGCGCGCCAGCGACCAACGCGAGAACGGCCAGCACGTCGGGTCGTCGTAGACGCGCGTCGAGTGCTCGGTGCGCACCACGCGCGCGCCCGCCTTGCGTGCCGCGCGCGTCCCCACGACCTGCGACGCGAACGTGTGGAGGTGCACCACGTCGGCGCGGCGCCTCGTGATGACCTCCGCCAGCCAGGCGGTGTCCGGCGCGCCGAGCGTGCGCGAGAGATAGGCGAGGGGACCTTCCTGCGCGTGACCTCGGTCATCGACATCGAGCCCCGCCTCGCGCAGCAGCTGGCGCAGCCGCTCGCTCGGCGTGACGAGCGCCACGCTGTGCCGGTGGCGCGACCCGCGCCCCGCGAGATCGACGAGCATTCGCTCGGCGCCCCCCACCTCGCCCGCCACCACCACGTGCACGATGGTGGTCATGCGGGCTGCTCCGGCGGCAGGGCGCGCGCGCGCTTCAGCGCGCCCTCCAGCTGGAACCAGAAGATCACCGCGATCGCGAGCTGCACGCACGACGTCGAGAGCGCGATGCCCTCGAGCCCCATCAGCTTCAGCAGGACCACGTTGAAGACCGCGTTGCAGCCGGCGTTGAGCAGCCCCATCCCGATCATGATCCCGCTGTTCTTCAGGGCGACATGCGCCCGCGCCAGCACGAGCAGCGCCCCGAACGGCGCGAGCCCCACGAGGTGGTAGGGCAGGAGTCGGATCATGCGGTCGACGCCCTCGGCGTCCATCTCGCCGCGCAGGAACACGAAGCGCAGGATGGGCGCGCGGAAGATCCAGAAGATGACCGTCGCGGCGATGAGCAGCGCGGACACGGTGGCGAGCGAGCGCACCACGGTGCGCCGGAACGTCGTGAGATCGCGCTTCGCGAAATCCTCCGAGAGGTGCGAGAGCAGCACGGGCAAGAGCGCCGCCTGGAGCAGCGAGGTCGGGACCATCGCGACGTCGCCCGAGTAGCGCAGCATCGTGCCCGCGCCGACGATGCCCGAGATGCCCGCCATGAGCTGGTCGACCACCGGGTTCACGCGCGTCACCGCGCCGCCGCCCACCTCGTGCATGATGAGCTTCGCCACGCGGGTCAGCGCGGGCGGGCGCGAGAGGCCGAGGCTGATCTTCACGCCCACGATCCGGATCGTGAACCACGCCAGCACGCCCAACACCACGAGCTCGCCGGCGAGCGCCGCCGCCGGCACGAGCACCACGCCGAAGCGCGCGTGCCCCGCCGCGAGCACGCCGATGTTCACGAGCATCCCGAAGCCGCTCGCCACCGGCTGGATCACGAAGTGCCGCTCCACGGTGAGCAGCGCCTGGAAGAACGTGCGCGTCGCCATCACGAGCAGGTAGATCGTGAACGGCAGCACCATCCACGCCGACAGCGTGAAATCCGGCCCCGAATAGCGGATCGCGAACCACACGAGCGCGAGCCCGCCCACCGCGACCGCCACCGCGCCGCCCAGGATCCACGTGTGGAGCAGCACCGAGCCGAGCAGGGGCGGCACGCTCTTCGGCGCGCGGAGGCGCTCCTCGGCGATCACCGGCACGAGCGGCGAGTCGCGGAACGCGGAGAACACGAGCGACCCCGCGAACGAGAAGACCGCCCACGTGAAGAAGTAGACGTCCATCGCCGCGGACCGGCCGAACCAGTACGCGAGCACGAGCGGCAGGAAGAGCTCGCCCACGCGGAACACGACGAGCGCCGGCATCACGAGCAGCGTGGTGCGGAGGATCGACTTCTTCGGCTCCGCCGGCGGCTCGGCGCTCGGGGAATGTTCGGGGACCGCCTCGGTCACGCGCCGAGGATCTCCGGGACGTCGCCGAGGCCGACGACGGTGATGGCCTCGCGACGCGCGAAGGCGAGGAGCTCGCGCAGGCGGTCGAGGATGCCGCGGGCGCCCTCCTCGTCGTCGGCGTAGGGGCTGAGGTTCGGCACGATCTCGACGTTGTGGAACATCGCGTTGAGGATCACCGGGCGCCCGGGGGCCTCCTTGCGGGCTGCGGCGATCTCGTCCTCGGCGACGCGCACGAGGGCCTTGCCGGTGCCGCGCGTGGGCCGCAGCCACCGAGGCTCGATCTTCGCTCCGATGCCGGGGAGCCCGTTGAGGAAGCGCTTGCGAATCGTGAGCGGGACCTCGAGCAAGGCGGCGTCGCCGCGGAGGCCGGGATCGGTGCGGTCAGGGCGGTACGGCTGGGTGGGCGCGTGCATGAAGGCGAGCCCGGGCGCGCCCGAGGAGGTCCAGTCCATGTGCGGCGTCACGCTCGACTCCACCGCGTACCCCAGCGACTCGAGGATCCCGATCGAGGCCGGCCCGATGCCGAAGCGTCCGGCCCGGAAGGACTGCGGCTGGTGGTCGAACGCGCGGATGAAGAGGTCCGTGAGGTACGTGAGCTTCTGGCGCTCGATCGCGGGCGGATAGTCGCGCTGGAACATCGCGGTCACCTCGGGCTCGTGCGCCCCCGGCTCGGCCAGCTCGCCATGCAAGTGCGTCCCCAGCTCGCAGGATTGCGCAATGCGTCGAAAGATCGTGACGCTCTCCTCGTCGCGCATGACCTCGGGAGACAGCAAGTACGTGGGCTTGGCCCCGAAACGCTCGAACAAAGGCTGGAGCCGCTGGACGACGCCGTCCGTGATGCCCTCGAACGCCAGGGGACGGCGGCAGCGCCAGGCCTTGCCCTTGTCGCACTCGGTATCGATGGTCACGCAGAGGTAGGCGCGGCTCATCGCGTCATTCCCCTACCGCGGGGCTGGAGGCCTGTAAATCCGGTGCTGTGAACCATCCGCACACTGGCGGCGCGACCCAGAAAGCGCCATAAGAAGCGCACGGGGCCCATGACGACGCATGTGACCGAACCCCCGCACAAAGCGGTCGAGGCGGAGGTTGCTTCCGCAGACAGCGACGCGCTGTCGACGGCGAGCCGTGCGCTGGCGAGCGGTGCGGCGTCGGCACGACGCGCGTGGGTCGGCCTCGGCGTGGTGGGCATCCTCGCGGTGCTCATGTTCTGGGTCTACGACGCGCTGCCGTTCCAGGATCTCCCCGCGCACGCTGGGCTGATCGCGATGCGTCACCGGTACGCCGAGGCCGCGTTCGAGTCGCGGTTCTTCGTGCTCGCGCCGCACATCGGTCCGTACTCCGTCTTCCGCTTCCTCGGCGAGATGTTCACGCGCGTCATCGGCCCGGTCGGCGCGGTCCGCATGCTCGCGACGCTCCCGATGATCGCGACGCCCCTCGCGCTGCTCCACGCACGCCGGCGGCTGATGAACGACACGACGCCGCTCTACGGCTACCTCGGGATCACGCTCTCGTTCGGGTTCATGACCCTCCTCGGCTTCGCGAGCTACCTGCTAGGCGTCGCGGTGATGCTGGTCGGGCTCGTGATGTGGCTGCAGCTGATGATCGCCGCCGACGACCACGCCCCCGACCTCCGGCGCCGCGAGCTGACGATGGCCGCCTTCGGCCCGCTGATCTTCGTCGCGCACGGCCACGCGTTCGTCCTGTTCCTGCTTTGCGCCGGGATCGCCACGGTGTGCCTCGGCTTCCGCTTCACGCGCCTCCTGCGCCTGCGCGCGCTCGTGCCAGCGCTCGCGCTCGCGGGGTACGTGGCGTGGCTCGAGCGCGGGTCGACGACGCCGGCGGGCTCGGTGCCCGTCATCCCGCCGCTCGTGCCGGTCTTCCAGGGCCCGTACGCGAAGTTCGAGCTCCTCGTCACCCCCACGCTGATGACCCGCAGCGGGATCGACTTCGTCGTCGCGGTGGGTGTCTGGTGCCTCGCCGCAGCGTGTGCATTCTACACGATTCGCTCGCTCGGCAAGGGTGCGGGCCGCGCGCTCGGCCCCGAGGCTCGCCACAGCCGCGCGCTCTACGCGTCGGCCGCCGCGCTGTTCGTCCTCTTCCTCGTCCTCCCGCACGCGGTGGGCTGGTTCGGCTTCGTCGACGGGCGGCTCCTGCCCATCGTGCTCATGCTCTCGTTCCTGGGGGCGCAGCGGCCGTCCTTCCCGCCGGTGCTGCGGCGCATCGCGGACATCGGCGTGCCCACCTCGGCGGCGGCGCTCGCGACCGTCGCGCTCGTCGCCTCGTACTACTTCCAGCACGAGGCGAAGGGGTACCGCGAGGTGCTCGCCACCGTGCCTGCCGAGGCCACGCTCCTCAACCTGCCGATCGATCCGAACAGCGACATCTTCACGGCGCACCCTTTCATCCACTACGACAAGCTGGTGCTCGCGGAGCGCCCGGTGGTCGTGAGCGACGTCTGGTTCCACCAGGGCTCGGCCCTCTACCCGACCGCCGCCAACCCCGCCCTCCGCCTGCCCGCGAGCTACAGCGAGAGCGATCTCAAGTTCATCGAGTGGCCCGCGTACCACCTGGAGGACTGGGAGTACGTGCTCATCCGCACCCGTCCGTCCGCGCCGCAGCCGTTCACGCCCGACACGCTCTCGCTCGCCGAGCACTCCGGGGGCTGGTGGCTGTTCCGCCGCGTTGCCGCCTCCGCCGCGCGCTGACGGGCGCCCGCGCGCGGTGACGAACCGTCAGAGCCGCAGCGTCGGCAACCTCGGCGACATCCTCAAGCACGCGGCGCTCGTGGAGCTCGCAGCGCTCCTCGCGAGCCGGGGCGCGCGCGTGAGCCACGTCGACACGCACACGTTTCTCCTTCACGCTCCGCCCGCGGACCGCGCGAAGTGGACCCGCGAGGTGGACGAGCTCGTGGCGCGGCACCCGGCCTACGCGCGCTACGCGGAGCGCGAGCGCGCGTTCCTCGCCCGCACGGGCCACTATCGCTGCTCCTCGGGCCTCGTCGTGGACGTGCTCGCCGAGCGGCGCGGCTGCGCGGTCCTCGGCGAGGCCGATGCGCGGACCCGCGGGGAGCTCTCCGCGCAGGTCGCGGGCGAGCCGCTGGAGGGCGTGTGGGTGGTGGACGCCGCCGCCGCCGTCGACCGACCGCCGCGCATCCCGTCCGGAGGCGCCGTGCTCGTGCACGTCGACCCGTTCGCGCTCTCACCCGCCGACTGGGCGAGCTTCGCGCCTGCGCTCGACGCGATCTCCGAGCGCTCGACCGAGGCGGTGTTCGTCGTCTATCGCTACTCGCGGAGCGCCCGCACCGCGTGGCCGCCGGCGCCGACCGGCACCCTCGGTCCCGTCGCCGAGATCCGGGGCGGCCCGCACGAGGTCGCGGTCTACGCCTCCGCGGCGCTCGCGGTCGCGGCGGCCGACATCTGCGGCAGTCTCGGGTGGCGGCCCACCACCGCGCCGCCGCCTGCCGGACGCTGAATGCTTTCCCCAGGAGGGGCTGGAGGCCGATCGTTGCTGCGCGACGATCCTCCCCCTTCGCCTGCGGCGAACGTCGTGCTTCGCACGCCGATCAGAGAGCCGTGAATGCGTCCGACCCGCGCGTAGCACGGGTCGCCGAATGCGAATGGGGGAGGCTCGCGAGCGGAGCGAGTGAGGGCGACCAAGTCCCCACCTGAGTAGGCGCGAAATCTCCGAGTGCGATTCGAGGGACGAAAATCAGAATCACGCTCGGTGATTCAGACGATCTTCTTCCGCCAGAACACGAACGTGTGGCGGCGCTCGCGGAAGGGCAGGGCGACGTCCACGCGGTCCTTGCCGAGCGCTCCGAAGGCCCGGGGCTCGAACGCGGCGGCGGCGGGGCTCTTCTTCGGGTCGACGTGCGTGGGCTTTAGCTCGTTGATGCCGAGCACCAGCCAGCCTCCGGGCCGGAGCGCCTTCGCGCACGCGTCGAGCGCGCGATCGACCTCCTTGGGATCGTTCAGGCCGAACCCGATGACGCCGCTCATGACGATGGCGTCGAAGACCATCCCCGGGAAGTGCTCGGCGAGGTCCTGGATCTGCCCGACCACGTGCGGGTTGCCCCCGAACGTGGCCACCTTCGGCTCGGGATCGATGGTGGCGAACGTCTTGCCCGTGAAGTGGGTCGGGTAGCGCGTCGTGTACCACTGCACCCCGACGAACAGGACGCGCTGCACCCCGGGATCCGCGGCGAACGTGCCGAGGATGTCGTGCTCCAGCACGCGGCGGTCCGGCGGCGCGTACCAACCGCGCTGCCAGGCGAAATGAAGGACCTCCGCGCGTGCCCAGGCGAACGGGTTCAAGGCCCCTGCGTAAGACGACTCGCGTTCCGCTGCAACTCGTCATGCTGCTGCTAGCGGATGCCAGCCGACGTCATTTGCCGAGCCTTCACGGCTGGTGTATTCAGCTTCATGTCTCGTGTGCGAGCACAGATCCGCGCCTGGATCCCGACCACCTTCTGGGTCGCCGCGCTCGTCCAGACACTCTTCATGATCGCGCTCGTCGCGAGCGACGGCTACGACGTCGCCCGCACCGGCGAGGTCCTGCGCGTCGTGCTCACCTACGCGACGCTCCTCGCGCTCTTCGGGCTCGTGCACCTGCTGGTGCGCGCGCCGCGCTGGAACCTGCGCCTCAACGCCTTCGTGTTCGCGCTCGTCGTCGCGGTGAACTTCGCGCGCTACGAGACGGCGGGGTCGTTCGACTACGGCTTCGCGCACGCGAACGTGCGCGAGCTCTTCACGCCGCTCGGTCGTCACATCGTCCTCGCAAACGTGCGGGGCTGGGAGGTCGCGGTCCTCTTCGTGTTCCCGCTGCTCTTCGGCGCGGCGATCGCGCGCTGGCCGTCGCGGCCGTGGCCCGGCTCGCCGTCGTCGCGGCGCAGCGCGGTGGTGGCATGCGTGGTGGTCTTGCTGGGCGTTCCCGCCGCCCGGATCAGCACGCACGAGTCGCTGACCGGCTTCGCGGTGTCGGCCTTCCGCTTCCACGCCGAGACGCGCGCGGCCGCCGCGAGCATCGTCGGCGCGCCCTATCCCTTCGTGCACGACGCCGTCCCGAGCGCACGCTCGCGCGAGCTCGGCGGGGCCGACGCGCCGCGCCCGCACGTCATCCTCCTGTTCCTCGAGTCGTGGAGCGGGCGCTACGCGAGCCACACGCGGCCCGACGGTCGGCCGTTCACGCCCGTCTTCGATGCGCACCGCCAGGCCGGCCTGAGCTACGACCACTTCTACGGCAACTCCGTGCAGAGCAGCCGCGGTCACTTCGCGACGCTCTGCTCGCTGGTGCCGATGGTGCGCGCGAAGGAGTTTGTCGACATCCCGAACACCCGCCTGCACTGCCTGCCGCAGGTGCTGCGCGAGGCGGGCTACCGCACGTCGTGGCACTCCGCGAGCGACGAGCCGGACTTCGACCTCGCGCAGACGTGGCTCGCGCGCGCGGGCTTCGAGGACGTGCATTTCGCCCCCGATCGCAACGTCGCGCCCGACCCGGCGCTGTGGGGCGTCGGCGTCCAGGACGACGTCTTCTACCGGCGCTTCTTCGCCGCGCTCGACGAAAAGGTGGCGCGCGAGCCCGGCGTTCCGCAGCTCGCCGTGCTCGCGAATGCCTCGAACCACTACCCGTTCGACAAGAGCCCGGCGCACGTCCCCGATCCCGGATTCCCCACGAAATACGGCCGGAACTACGTCGCGTCGATCGGCGCCGCCGACGCGTTCCTCGCGACGTTCTATGCCGAGCTCGACCGACGCCCCGCCTTTCGCGACGCGATCGTGGTGCTCGTCGGCGATCACAGCTTCCCCGCGGACGAGCACGGCATCCATTTCAACGGTTTGGGCTCGTTCGACGAGGCCTTCCACACCGGCTTCGCGCTCCGCTGGCCCGGGCATGTCCCGCCCGAGATCGTGGCCGACCGCGCGGCCTCGCAGATCGACATCGCGCCCACCATCGTCGACCTCCTCCAGCTCCGCGCCCGCACGCACTTCACGGGCAGCTCGCTCGTCGCCGGGGACGCAAAGCCGCTCGTGGTGCCGCTCGTGCAGCCCTACGACGGCGTGCATCTCGCCGCGGTCCGCTGGCCGCTCAAGCTCGTGCGTCACGAATCTGCCGAGCAGGAGCACCTCTACGACCTCGCCCGCGACCCCGAGGAGGAGCACGATCGCATCGCCGATCACGCCCTCGCAGGCGACGCGGCGCAGCTGCGCGAGGCGCTCGTGCGGATCCACGCCAGCGAGGCCATTCTGCGTGCGAATCGGGTCTGGCCGGAGCACCCGTGATCGGCGATCGGCCTTTGCCGGGGGCTGCCGCCTGGTGTACGCAGGGCCACGATGGATGGTGAGACGGCCGACGAGGTGGTGGCGGCACGACGCAAGGTCCGCGTCCTCTTCATCAACGACACGGCGCGCAACGGCGGCCCCGGGCGCAGCCTGTTCTATATCCTGCGCTTCCTCGATCCTGCCGTCGTGCACCGCGCCGTGGTGCTGCCGCGCGAGGGCGTGATCAGCGAGCTCTACGCGTCGCGCGGCGTCACCGAGGACCTGCTCTTCGAGAACGACCTGGTCGAGAACCCGGTCGAGCCCTGGAGCCGCGCCATGGCGCGGGACGACTTCGACGCTCCGCTGCCGCTCCAGGCAGTCCGCGCCACGGGCAACGTCTTCCGCGTCGGGCGCGGCCTCGCGCGCCTCACCGGCGTGATCAAGCGCGGGATGTTCGACGTCATCTACTGCAACGGCACGAACGCCGACTTCGCGGGCGGCGCGCTCGCGCGTACCTCGGGCGTCCCCGCCATCTGGCACGTTCGCTACACGTCCCTCCCGGGCAAGCTGGTGCGCGGCGTCCACGACCGCCTCGCCGCCAGCCGTGGCGTGCGGCGGATCATCTGCGTGTCGAACGCGTCGGCGGCGCTGTTCCCTCACTGTCCCGAGAAGGTGCGCGTCATCCACAACGCGCTCGACACCGCGGAGTTCGACATGAAGGGCGTCACGCCGGTGCTCCGGCAGGAGCTGAAGCTCGCCGAGGGCACCGTGGTGTTCGGCAGCCAAGGCCGCATCCTGCCGCGCAAGGGCTACGCCGAGATGGTGCAGGCCGCGCGCAAGGCCATCGACCAGATGACCCCTGGCGAGCGCGCCCGCGTTCACTTCGCGGTGCTCGGAGACACGCCCGAGGACATCCGGCCCGACCACCTCGCCGAGTGCCGCGCGCTCGTGAACCGGCTCGGCCTCGCCGATCGCTTCACGTTCCTCGGCTTCAGGAGCGACGTGAAGCCCTACGTGGCCGACTTCGACGTCGCGATCGTCCCGAGCGTGTATGCCGACCCGCTACCGCGCGCCGTGATCGAGGGCATGGCGCTGGGCAAGCCGGTCATCGCGTTCGACGTGGGCGGCGTGGCCGAGATGCTGCAGGACGGCACCACCGGCAGCCTGGTGCGCGGCGTCCCGCCCGACGTCGACGGGCTCGCGACGCAGATGCTCCGCTACCTCCGCGACCCCGAGCTGCGCGCCGCGCAGGGCAAGGCAGGGCGCGTTCGCGTGGAGCGTGACTTCGACGGCGCGCGCCAGGCCCGCCGCATCCAGAACGAGATCGTCCGCGCCGCAGGCCTCGGCGTGGACGGTGGCCGGACGTGACCGACGAGAAGGTCCCCGAGCCCGAGCAACACGACGAACACGACGATCCCGTCATCTCCACGAAGCAGCTGGCGAACAGCGGGAGCTTCACGGCGAACGGCGATCTCGCGCGCACCGGCACCGGCGTGCGCGGCGCGATCCAGCACGTCGTCGGGAGCGTCGTCGACTTCTCGATCCGTCGGCCGTTCCTGGTGGTGCTCATCGCCATCGGCATCCTGATCGGAGCGAAGCAGTACACGACGCGCCTCGAGCTGAAATCGGATTTCCTCGAGCTCCTCCCGCGTGACTCTCCCGGGTTCATCGCCTTCGAGCAGCAGCTGAAGCGCATGGGCGGCGGCGCCTCCCTCAACATCATCGTGGAGTCGCCCGACCGGAAGGCGAACGAGCGCTACATCGACGAGGTCTCGCGGCGCGTCCTCGCCATGGCCGACGCGCGGAAGAAGTGCGTCGTCGACGCCTGCGGTCCCTCGTACGTCGAGGAGGACCTGCGCGACGCGAAGCGCACCGTCGTCGCGTGCTCCGAGAAGTGCGGACCCGAGCTCGTCTCGTACGTCGAGATCGGCACGAAGGAGGTGCGCGCGTTCTTTCAGGGCAACAAGTGGCTCTACGCCGACCTGTCCGATCTCGAGAACGCCGACAGCACGCTCGATCACCAGATCGCGATGAAGAGCGGAATGGTCTCGAACCTGGAGGGCGACGACGGCGACCTCGGCGGCGAGAAGAAGGTGCCCGCCGCGGGCGACGCTGGCGCCGGCGGCGAGGAGAAGAAGGCCGCCCTCGGCATGGACGAGTTCCACGACCGCTGGGACCAGAAGGGCCGCAAGAACGACGACTTTCCGACGGGCTACTTCGCCACCACCGACGGCACGATGCTCGGCATCCGCATCGTCTCGCCCACCACGGGCACCGGCGACAAGGGCGGCGACCTGCTGCTGAAGCAGGTCGAGGGCATCGTGCAGGAGCTGAACGCGCCTTCGTTCCACAAGGACATGAAGGTCGGCTTCGCGGGCGACATCCCGAACGCCATCGCGGAGAAGGACTCGATCGTCAGCGAGGCGGCCTGGGCGACGGGCATCGCTACGCTGCTCATCCTCCTCGGCATCTTCACGTTCTTCCGATCGTTCTCCGCGCTCGTCGTGATGCTCTTCCCGACGACCGTCGGCATCGCGTGCGCCTACTCGTTCGCCACCGCCACGTTCGGCTACGTGAACACGTCGGGCGCGTTCCTCGGCGCCATCATCCTCGGGAACGGCATCAACTATCCGATCGTGCTCCTCAGCCGCTACCGCGAGTTCGTCGCGCGCGGGATGACGCCCGACGCCGCGAAGAAGGCCGCCGTCTGGAACGCCTTCCGCGCCGAGCTGGTCGGCGCGAGCGTGGCCGGCATCGCCTACGGCTCGCTCGTGATCACGCGGTTCCGCGGGTTCAGCCAGTTTGGCATGATCGGCTTCGTCGGGATGCTGCTGGTGTGGCTCTCGATCATCCCGCTGGTGCCGGCGATCGTCACCATCTTCGAGCGCTTCCGCGCGCGCCCGCGCGTCGCCGCGTTCGTGAAGAAGCGCGATGCGATCTTCGACAAGCCGGCCATCTCCTGGCTCTTCACCAAGGTCGATGCGAGCGGCACGAGCGGCCCCGTCATCCGCCTCATCGCCAACGCCACCGCGAAGAAGCCCGGCTGGTTCCTCGCGGTCGCCGGCGTGATCACGGTCGTCGCGCTCGTGAAGATCCCCGCGTTCCTCAAGGATCCGTGGGAGTACAACTTCGCCCACCTCGGCTCGAGCAGCTCCAAGCAGGACAACGGCGCGGGTGCGTGGTCGTCGAAGGCGGAGAAGGTCTTCGGCGGCAAGATGAACATCGCCGGTGCCCGCATGCTCGCGGCGTCTGCCGCGCAGGTGCCGGCGGTCAAGGCGCAGATCCTCGCGAACGACGCGAAGGATCCGCAGGGCAAGCTGGTCGACGAGGTCAACAGCATCGCCGACCTCATGCCCGGGACCGCCGCCGAGCAGAAGGCGAAGCTCGTCGTCCTCGACCGTATCCGCGACCGCCTCACCGAGCGCGTGCTCTTCGACATGCCGCCCGAGGATCGCAAGAAGCTGCTCGAGATGAAGCCGCCCGAGACCCTCGAGATCATCGAGCAGAAGGACATCCCCGCGCTCATGCGCCGGCGCTTCGAGGAGAAGAACGGCACCATCGGCACCGTCTTCTACGTGAAGTTCATCGATCTCTCGTTCTCCGACGGCCACAACCTGCTGCGCATCGCCAAGACCACCGACAACGTGACCTTGCCCGACGGCACGCTGGTCAAGACCGCGAGCCGCTCCACCATCTTCGCGGAGATGATCCGCTCGATGGAGCGGGACGGTCCGCTCGCGAGCTTCGCCTCGCTGGGCGCGGTGGCGGTCGTCGTGATCATCGCCACCGGCACGAAGCGCGGCGCCATCGCCGTGCTGCTCTCGCTCATCATGGGCGTGATCTGGATGATCGGCGGCGCCGCCTGGACCGATCTCAAGCTGAACTTCCTGAACTTCATCGCGCTGCCGATCACGTTCGGCATCGGCTGCGAGTACCCGTTCAACATCTTCGACCGCTCACGCCTGCTCGGCGGCGACATCGCGCTGGCCGTGCGGCGCAGCGGCGGCGCGGTCGCGCTGTGCAGCTACACGACGATCGTGGGCTACGGCTCGCTGCTCTTTGCGGACAACCAGGCGCTCAAGTCGTTCGGCCGCCTGGCGGCGAGCGGCGAGATCACGTGCATCGTGTGCGCGATGCTGGTCCTCCCGTCGCTCCTCCAGGTGTGGAAGCGCCGCAAAGCGCGCCGCGCCTCGCCCTGAGAGGCGGGAGCGAGATCACACCGAGGCTCAGAGCCCTGGCTGGCGCATCGAAAGCGATCCGATGCTCCGAGCCACCGTGTGTGAATCCCGCTCTCGCGCGCCGTCAGTCGAGGGCAGGCGGAGGGACCGAGCCGCTGCGGCCGCCCGACGCGGCGTCCTCGATGGCCTCCGCGCGGCGGGGGCGGCGGTTGCACTGCAGGATCTGCTTGCGCACCCGCACCGTCTCGGGCGTGATCTCGACCAGCTCGTCGGCGTCGATCCACTCCATCGCGGTCTCGATGTTCAGCTGGCGCGGCACCGCGAGGGCGACGTTCTCGTCCTTGCCGTGGTTGCGCACGTTCGTCTGCTTCTTCTCGCGGACGAAGTTCACGTCGGCATCGCTCGGGCGGTTGTGCTCGCCGACGATCATGCCCTCGTAGACCTGCTCGCCCGGCTTCACGAAGAACTCGCCGCGGGCCTGGAGGTGGTTCATCGCGTAGGGCGTGCAGACACCCAAGCGATCGGAGACGATCGCGCCCAGCAGGCGCTTCGCCATGATCCCGCCCCACGGCTCCCAGCCGTCGAACATGGTCGTGAGGAGGCCGGTGCCGCGCGTGGAGGTGAGGAACTCGCCGCGGAAGCCGATGAGGCCGCGGCTCGGGATGCGGAACTCGAGGCGCGCGCGGCCGTGGCCGTGGTTTGCCATCTTCGTCATGCGGCCCTTGCGGAGACCGAGGCGCTCGGTTGCGACGCCGATGTACGCGTCCGGGACGTCGACGATGACGAGCTCGTACGGCTCGTTCTCCTTGCCGTCGATCTCCTTCGTGATGACCTCGGGATTGCCGAGCTGCATCTCGTAGCCTTCGCGGCGCATGGTCTCGACGAGGATGGCGAGCTGGAGCTCACCGCGGCCGAGGACGGTGAACGTGTCGGGCGACTCGGTGTCCTCGAAACGGAGCGCGAGGTTCTTGCGGACCTCGCGGACGAGGCGCTCGCGGAGCTGGCGGCTCGTCAGGTACTTCGAGAGCTTCGATTTGCCGGCGAGCGGCGAGGTGTTGACGCCGATCCGCATGCGGATGGTCGGCTGCTCGACGATGATGCGGGGCAGCGCGCGGCTCTCCCAGCCATCCGAGAGATCGACGATCGTGTCCCCGACGTCGATGTCCTCGATACCGGCGATGGCGACGATCTCGCCGGCCTGGGCCTCCTGCGTCGTGGTGCGCTTCAGCCCCTCGAAGGTGGTGAGCAGCTTGATGGTGGCGCGGTTCTTCGGGCCGTCCTTGAGGACGCCAACGTTCTGGTTCGCCTTGATGCTGCCCGCCGCGATGCGGCCGATGGCGAGGCGACCGACGTACTCGTCGTGGTCGATGTTGTTGATGACGATCTGGAGCGGCGCGGCCGCGTCCGTCTTGGGCGGGCCGACGCGCTCGAGGATGGTCTCGAAGAGGGGCGCGAGGTTCTTCATCTCGTCCGCCATGTTGCGCTTGGCCATGCCGTCGCGGCCAACCGCGTAGATGACGGGGAAGTCCATCTGCGCGTCGCTCGCCTCGAGGTCGATGAAGAGGTCGAACACCTCGTTCAAGACCTCCTCGGGCCGCGCGTCCTGGCGGTCGATCTTGTTGATCACCACGATGACGGGGAAGCCGAGCTCGATGCACTTCTTGAGCACGAAGCGCGTCTGGGGGAGAGGACCCTCCGCGGCGTCGACGAGCAGCAGCGCGCCGTCGGCCATCATCAGGGTACGCTCGACCTCACCGCCGAAGTCGGAGTGGCCGGGGGTATCGACGACGTTGATCTTGACGATCTCCCCGTCTTTTCCCTTCCAGCGCACGCTGGTGTTCTTCGCGAGGATGGTGATTCCGCGTTCACGCTCGAGATCGTTCGAGTCCATGACGCGATCGGCGACGGCTTCGTTCTCGCGGAACGTTCCGGCCTGCTTGAGCATGTGGTCGACGAGCGTGGTCTTGCCGTGGTCGACGTGGGCTACGATGGCCACGTTTCTGAGCTGCATGGGGGTGGCGCTGTTTAGTCGCCGTTACGCGATGCGGCAAGCTCTAGTCGGGGAATCTCTTCAGCGATCGAGCCCGAGCCTCGATCTTGCCTCGGAATAGGCATCGCTCACGCTGAAGGTCATCAGCTCGCGCGCCTCGGTGGTGCGTGCAATCCAGGCCGCGCGCTCCTCGGAGCCCCGCGGTGCGGCCTCCTCGCCCTTCGACCAGGCGATCGCGTCGAGGGCGCCGTTCGGGTCACCGATGGCGAGCAGGGCCACCCGGTTTGCCCAGGCCTGGGCGGCGGCGCCGAGCTGCGGTGCCTGATTTCCCAGGGTCCCCGCGGCCTCGAGCGCGATCACGCCGACCGTGGGGTCCAGGTTCCGGGGTAGCGCGGGCACGAGGCGGCGTGAGACCTCGGCCACCTTGCGGGCGTCGACGCCCTGCGGGACGAAGCTCGGGTTGAAGGCGGTGAAGAGCGCCGAGACGAGCACCGGCACCTCCGCCGGGTCGCCGCGGAGCATCGACGAGGTCCGCGCGAGGATCATCTTCATCGCACGGACCACCACGAAGGCTCTCGCTCGCTCGTTCGTGACGGTCATCAGGCCTTCGCCGACCAGCAGCGCGGGCGGATTCGTTCCCAGCGGCAGCGCGACACGCCCGAGCTGCGGCGAAACCAGGATCTGGAGCGCCCCGAGCCCGACCACGGTGGCCACCGCGCCCACGGTCGTGCCGAGCGGCGTGCCCGGGACCAGCGGCGAGGCGCGCAGCGAGCGGAGGTCGAGCGGCGAGACAGCGTCGAGCGAGTCGCCCGCGCGATGCATCAGCGCGCGCAGGGCAGGGCCGATGATCTCGGGCGCGAGGAGATCGTCGAGGCGGGGATCGACGGCGCGGGCCTCGGCGCCGATGAGCTCAGCGGGCTGTCCCTCGACCGCCGCGAGCGTGGCCGCGACCACCCGCGCCGCGTCCTTGCGGCCGCGCAGCTCGTAGGCCGCGTGCAGCACCTCGAACAGCGACGTCACGAAGCGGCCCGCGGCGAACGAGCGCCGCGCATCGCTCGCGGCGCGATCGAGCAGGATCTGCATCGCGGGCATCTGCCGCTGCCGCGCGTAGAACTCGGCCATCGCGCGCAGCGCGACCACCGAGGTCGGGAACTCCTTGCGGGCCGACTCGAGCACCTGCTCGGACTTCCGCGCGTCGCGGGCGGTGAGCTCGTGGATGGCCGCGAGCTCGATGAGGCGGCGCAGGCGCACCGCGGGATCCGTGGATCCCGAGACGATCTGCGTCTGCGTCTCGACCGCCGTCTCGAGGTCGCCCTGGCGCTTGTAGAGATCCACGAGCGTCTCCAGCGTGGCGACGTCCCCGGGGGCGCGCTTCAGCACCTCCTTGAAGGCCACCTCGGCGCGCGAGAGGTTTCCGGTGTGCGTGCCGTAGATCTCGCCGAGCTTCTCGTAGATCGCGCGCTGCTCGGCGGGCGAATCGAGGAGACGCGCGAGGCGCACGTAGGCCTGCTCGGCGCCGGCCCAGTCGCCCTCGCGGGCGCACAGCTCGGCCATCGCCCCGAGCGCGGTGGTGTGGTCGGGCTGCTGCGCGAGCGCGCTCTCGAGCGAGGCCTTCGCCTTGCCGAGCTCGCCCATCTCCGCGAGCGCCCGCGAGAGCTCGACCTGTAGCGCGACGCGCTCGCCCTCGTCCTCGTCCTCGACGATGGTGAGGCGCTTCTCGAGGATGCGCGCGAGCTCGGCGTCGAGCTGCTTCTCGGAGTAGAGCGCGGAGAGGCGCGCGAAGACATCCGCGTGCGTGACGTCGATCTCGGCGCACTGCTCGAGCGCGGTCATGCCGCGCTCGGTGTCCTTCACCTCGTCGAGCCAGATGCGCGCGGCGTCGTACCAGGCGAGCAGCTGATGGCCGGGCACGACGCTCGTGCGCGCGAGGCTCTCGCAGGCATCCGCGGCGGCGCGGGTCTCGCCGCCGCGCTCACGGACCTCCGCGAGGAAGCCCCACGTGACGACGTCGCCTGGGTCCTCGTTCGCGGCCTGCTCCAGGAAGGCGCGCGCATCGGCGACCTGCTCGAGCCGCGCCGCAGCCTCGCTGGCGCGAAGAAGGAGCGCCGAGCGCTCCGCGGGCCGCTGGGTGCGCTCCAGGAGCGTGATGGTGGTGGAGAGGAGCGCCTCCTCGTCCTTCTGCACGCGGGCATGCGCGTTCAGGGCCCGCAAGGACCAGAGCGAGGGCTCCTTCTGCGTCGCTGCGAGCCGCGCCATGTCGGCGGTCTTCTCCCAGCCGCCGGCGACGCGCGAGACGAGGCGCGCTGCCAGCTGCGCGTGGCCCGTGACCTCACCGCCCGGCGTGCCGTCGAGGGCGAGCGCGATCTGCTCGAAGACGCGATCGAGCTCGCCGTCCCGACCCTGCCCGATGAGCGCGTGCTCGACGTGGCGGAGGCTCGGCTTGTGGCGCGGCGCCTCCTCGAGGATCGTCTTGTGCCACATCAGCGCGGCGGAGTCGTTCTTGCCGACCCCGTCGAGCTCGGCGAGGCGCGCGTAAGTCTCGCGGCGCACGTCGGGGATCTCGGTCTCGCGCGCGAGCGCCATGAGGTCGCTCGTCTGCCGCTCGGTCGCGCCGAGCGCGATCTCGGCGCGCTCCGCGGCCGGACGCGAGAGGCCGGTGTCGCCCGCGTCGCGCGCGGCCTGCGCCGCGCGCAGGGCGGACGCGTGGTCGCCAGCGCGCTCGTGCTCGATCGCCGCCTCGGTGAAGAACAGCGCCCTGGTCGGCCCGGTGGACTTCTCCGCGCGCCGCTCGCGCCATGCTCCGCGGTCGGTCGGTGGTTCGACGGCGAGGCGCTCGTGGAGCTCGCGCAGCGCGACGTCGTCGGGGCGGCTGCGATGCGCCTCCTCGAGGCGGGTGCTCGCGAGGTCGGCGTCGCGGTCGGCGACGAGGAGCGCCTCACGCACCGCGTCGAGCGCGATCTCGAGCGTGTCGTTCGCGTAGGTGCGGCGCTCCTGGATCCAGCGGAGCACCTCGTCGACGTCGCCCTTGCGGCGGCCGATGCGCTCCGCGAGGAACGCGCCGATGCCCAGCGTGGGCGCGCCGCGATGGACGCTCTCGAGGATCTCCGCCTGCTGCTCGTCGTCGGGCTTGCTGGTGCCACCCTCGCGGCGGGCGAGAGCCTCGAGGCGCAGCACCGCGCTGGTCGCGCCGTCGGGAAGCGCGTCGGCGACCTGGAGGAGCGCCGCGGCGAGGTCGAGCTCGGGATCGAGCCCGGCGACGGCGCGGACCACCGACTCGTGCGATGCGCCGGCGTCGAGCGCGTCGCGCCACGCCCGCTTCGCGTTCTCGCGGTTGCCCGCGCGCTCGGCGACGAGCGCGGCGGCGATGTGGCGCTGCGCGCCGGCGCTCGAGTCATCGCTGCTCGGCAGCGCCGAGAGGGCGACGCTCACCTCGTCCCAGCGTCCGGTGGTCACGGCGATCTCGAGAGCGACGCCGGCCGCGGATGGACCGCGCGGCTCGGG
>JAYTHX010000039.1:0-7055 GCA_043732195.1 Polyangiaceae bacterium | reverse complement strand
ATGCGTGCAGGAGCCGGTGAGAAAGACGATGGCGGGCCCGCCGGCGCGCGCAGCGTCGACGACGAACGCGTCGAGATCGCCTTCGACGGGGACGGCATGCGGCGCGGACTCGGCGGCCGCGGGCTCGTCGGCTTCCTCGGGCGCGTGGTCGTGCGCGATGTCGTGGGCGATGCGGCGCGGGGCGAGCGCCGGCGCAGGCGGGAGGTCGTCGAAGGCGACCTCTTCCTCGGCGCCCGCCGTCGCTCCCACGACGATCCCGACCGCCATCACCCATCGCATGAGCCGATCTCACACGCTGGAAAGCGCCGGGGTGAGTTCGCGGCGGATCGCGAAGTCGCTGCCGCAGTCCTGACCGGGCCACGCCCGGCTGCGCGTGTGGGATCGCATCGAGGGTGACCTCGCCGAGCGCCTCGCCGTGCTCGAGAAGGAGCTCGCAGGTCGCGGATCGCGGGTCGCGGTGACGAGGTAGCACCCAAGGCCGAGGAGCAAGACGTCGCCGCGGGCCGCCCCACCCCGGGTGAGACGCTCGTGCGCCTCGAGCGGCTCGATCGCGTCGAGGTGGTGGCCGCGCGCGATCTGATCGCGGCCTACGCGCGGGCGCGCGCCGCCGATCGCGCACGCAGTCGCGTCGCGGATCGCGACTTGGAGTAGTAGTCGTCGATACTCCGATGCCAGGCGAGACGCCGAAGAACGAGCTGACGCGCGGGGTCTATGCCATCGCGCGGACCAAGCGAAAACGCTTCCTGTGGTGCGCTTGGTGGACCGGCGAGCCCACCGCGAAGCCGTTTCGCGCGCCCGACGCCTGGGGCGGCGGCGCCCGCACCGAGGACGAGGCGCGCGCGCTCGCCGAGGCGGCGGCGGGGCGTCCGCTCGAGCCCGTCGACGGTCACTGGGCCGGCGCCTGGAAGCGCACGCTCGCGGGCCTCAAGCCATTCCCCACGCACACTGCGCGCGAGCCGAGCGCGACCACGGACGAGAAGACCAAGCCGGTCGACCCGTTCGTGCTGCTCGGCATCACGAACCAGGCCACGCTGGACGACGTGAAGGCCGCCTTCCGCAAGAAGGCGCTCGAGCACCATCCCGATCGCGGCGGCACCGCCGAGGCGTTCATGGCCATCAAGCGCGCTTACGACGCGATCGTGAAGCGCCGCCTCCGCCGCCGCGCGGGCTGATGGTGCCGGCGCCTACGGCTTGTGGGCCAGGCGCTTCTTCGTCTTGTCGGCGAGCTCGACCTCGATCCACGTCTCGCCGACGCTCGTGACCTGCACGTCGCCGAACTTCTTGTGGATGACGGTCTGCCCGAGCTCGAAGTGCGAGTCGGCGGAGTACGGTGCGGGGCCCGCGGGCTTCAGCGAGAGGGCCGCGGCATCGGCCAGAGCCTCCGGCGGCGCGAGCACCTTGCGCAGCGCGTCCACGATGTTGCGGCGCTGCTGCGGACCGAGATGATACTCGGACGTGAGCGCGACGCGCGCGAGGAGCTCCTCCTCGCTCGCCGCGAGCGCATCGAAGATCGGCGCCGACTCCTTCGGGCCGACCGCCCACGCGAGGCCGCGCGCGGCCTCCGGCACGCGGTGCTGATCGCCGAAGGTCTCGCCGCGAGCTGCCGTGCACGCCTTGGCGGCTGCCTTGCACTCGCCGAGCGCGTCGACCGACTTCAGGGCGAGCCACGACTCGACCGCCTCGAGCGCCTTCTGGGGACGCGGGTCGTCCTTCCGCCGCGAGGCCCACTCGGGCACGAGCAGCGTGCGGACCACCTCGATGCCCGCGCGGAGGAGGTCATCCCTGTCCACTCCCTCGAGGCTCTCCGCCCAGACGGTTGCAGGCAAACCTTTGACCGGATCTCCTCGCATGACGAGGAGCTTGTCGAGCTTCGCGACGAGCGTCCCGCGTTCCACGGGGACGACCCTATCACGATGCGGGAAAAACGAATCGCCATGGCTTGACTCAGGCCTGCGTCACGGTCACCTTTTCGGCCGCAGGGATGGGAACCTTCGATATCACGCGGACTTCGGTCGTCCTCGCCCTCTTCGTGCTCGCGGCGTGCTCGTCGTCGAGCAGCCATCCGGAGGCCGGCCCGGCGGGCGTGCCGCCCTCGTCGACGCCGCCGCTCTCGACCACCCCGCCGACGCCCGCCACGCCCGGCACCACCACGCCGCCCGGCCCCGCGGTGACCTCGGTTCGCGTGCACTATGCAAGCAGTCCGGCGGCGGCCGGCGCGATGTCCCTCCGCGGCTCGGCGACGCCGCTCTCGTGGACCACCAGCGTCGCGACCGTCAGCGACAAGCCAGGGCTCTTCACGTGGTCGGCCACCGGTCTGAAGACCGCCATCGAGCTGAAGCCGATGCTCGGCGAGACGTGGTCGCGCGGCCCCAACTACAAGATCGTGCCGGGCCAGACCGTCGACATCTACCCGCACTTCGTGCAGAGCCACGGGATCGTCACGAAGCGCTACCCCTCGTTCGTCTCGCAGAAGCTCCCCAGCACGCGCGGCATCTGGGTCTACCTCCCGCCCACGTACCTCGAGAACACCGAGGCTCGGCTCGGCGTCCTCTACATGCACGACGGCGCGAACCTGTTCGACCCGGCGTCCGCGTTCGGCGGAAACGAGTGGAACGTCGACGAGACGATGGACGCGGGCTCCGAGGACGGGAGCATCCGCGAGTCCATCGTGGTCGGCATCGAGAGCACCGCCGCGCGCATCTCCGAGCTGACGCCCACCGCCGATCCGCAGAACGGCGGCGGCCACGCCGACGACTACCTGGCGATGCTGACCGACGAGATCAAGCCGCTCGTCGACAAGGATCTCCGCACCGTGCCCACGCGCGAGCAGACCGCCATCATGGGCTCCTCGCTCGGCGGCCTCGTCAGCGCGTATGCCGGCGTGCATCACGCCGACGTGTTCGGCCTGGTCGGCGAGATGAGCCCCTCCACGTGGTGGGACGGCACGGTGATCCTCGCCGAGGTCTCGAGCACCAAGACGCAGCCCGCGAAGCCCATCCGCGTCTACGTCGACAGCGGCGACGCGGGCGCGAGCAACGACGACGTCGTGAACACCACCGAGCTCGCCGCGCGCTACCGCAGCGTCGGCTACAAGGACAAGCAGGACCTCCTGCACGTGGTCCAGTCCGGCGCGCAGCACAACGAGATCTACTGGTCGCAGCGCCTCCCCGCAGCGCTCCACTTCCTGCTCGGCCCGCGTCCACAGCTCTGACGCGATCTGCCGCGGGCCTGACGCGAGCATGGATCTGGCAGACTCGTGACGCGACGGCCGCGGCGGCGCGCCTAGAGTGGCCCCGTCTTGATCGAAAATGCAGCCACGGGCCTCTACACGTACGCGGAGTTCGCGCTCGTGCTCGCGGCCTTCACGCCCATCATGGCGGTGTCGTCGCTGCGTCACCGGAGCGACCCGACCCAGCGCGTTCCCGGCCGCTGGATGCGGCGTCTCGGGCGCACGGCGAGCCGCCTCACGCCGCTCTGGCAGTTCGAGATCGAAGGCGAGCGACCGGCCGACATCGATCATCGCCCGTACGTCGTCGTGGCCAACCACGAGTCGCTGGCCGATCCCTTCCTGCTGTCGTGGTTGCCGTGGGACATGCGGTGGGTGGCGAAGGCGGAGCTCTTTCGTCAGCCGCTGACGGGGCTGGCGATGCGCTTCAGCGGCGACATCCCCATCCAGCGCGGCGAGGGAGAGAGCGTGCGCTCGATGATGGACGAGTGCGCGCGCGCGCTCGCCGGGGGCATCTCGGTGATGATGTTCCCCGAAGGGACCCGCTCGAGCGGCGGCGAGCTGCTCGCGTTCCGTGACGGCGCCTTCCGCCTCGCGCTCGCCGCTGGCGTCCCCATCCTGCCGGTGGCGCTCGCAGGCACGCGCCAGATGCGCCCCAAGCACTCCCGCTGGTTCGGCAAGGCCCATGCGTGCGCAAAGATCCTTGCGCCCATCTCGACCGACGGCATGACGTCGGACGACACGGCGCTCCTGCGTGGTCGCGCGCGCGACGCCATCGCCGCCGCGCTCCCCGATCTGCGTTCGCGCTACGGCACCGGCGACGCGGCGTGACCGTGGCGCAGAGCGCGAGGGCGGCGCCGCCGCCCAGGAGCGCCCATGGCCCGCCCCACTGCGCCACCGACTCGCCCGCGAACCGCACGATTCTTGCGGGAATTCGTGCCCCCCAGGGCCGGGCGGGATTGCCGGGCGCGCGCATCGCCTCCAGAACCTGGCCCGCATGGCGCAGCTGAACGTGGCGGTGATCGGGGCAGGGCTCGCGGGGCTGGCGTGCGCGCGCACGCTCGCCGACCACGGGATCGCCGTCGCGGTCTTCGACAAGGGACGCTCGCCGGGCGGCCGGGCGACGAGCCGGCGCGAGCCCGGCGGCCGCACGTTCGACCACGGCGCGCAGTTCTTCACCGCGCGCGAGGCGTGGCTCACGGAGCGCGTCGCCGCGTGGGAGGCGGAGGGCGTCGTCGCGCGCTGGTCGCCGGCGGGCCGCGTCCGGACCGAAGAGAGCTGGTGGGTCGGCGTCCCCGACATGGGCGCGGTGGCGCGGCGCCTTGCGCAAGGGCTCGACGTGCACCTGGCGTGCCGCGTCGAGGCGATCGCGCGGAGCGAAGCCGGGTGGTCGCTCACGGTGGCGGGCGACAGCCCGGGCGCTCTGGCCGACCACCTCGCCGAGGCCGTCGTGCTCGCGGTGCCCGCGACACAGTGCGCCGCGCTCCTCGCGCCGGGGTCGGAGCTCGCGCGCGAGGTGTCGGCCGTCGTGCAGACACCGTGCTGGTGCGTGATGCTCGCGCTGCGCGGCGGCGCGCGGCTCGCCGCGGACCTGTTCGAGGATCGCGAGGGCCCGATCGCGTGGGCGGCGCGCGAGGGCAGTAAGCCCGGGCGCAGCACCGTCAACGTCGACGGCGAGGAGCGCTGGACGCTCCACGCCTCGACGCCGTGGTCGGAGGCCCATCTCGAGGACTCGCGCGAGAGCGTGCGCGACGTGCTCTCCACCGTGTTCCTCGCGCAGCACGGGCTCGCTGCCGCCGACGTGGTGCACGCCAATGCCCATCGCTGGCGGTACGCCCGCGGCCGTGCGACCGCCCCCGTCAGCGCCGCGCGGACGGACGCGCGCCTCGTGGTGTGCGGCGACTGGCTCGAGGGCGCGCGCGTCGAGTCGGCGCTCGCGAGCGGGGTCGCCGCAGCGGCCCGGATCCTCGCAGAAGCGACGCGTTAGCCGCCGCGCTGCGTCGTTTGCGGTACGCTTCCCCGGAGCGGAGGCGGAGTCGCGGGTGAGGTCACGTTCGAGGAGAATGACCGCGTGGTCGTGCGTGCTCGCGCTGGCGAGCGCCGGCGCGGTCGCGTGCTCGGCGCTCGTCGGCGTCGAGGAGGTCCGCCTGCGGAGCACGAGCGACGGCGCCGTGATCGACGACAGCGGCGAGGACCCCGACGTGGACCCGGGCCGCGACGGCGCGGTGACCGTCGAGGCGAGCGTGCAGCTCGCGCTCGGCTATCTCCACACCTGCGCGCGGAAGAACGACGGCAAGGTGCGCTGCTGGGGCGAGAACGGCGCCGGACAGCTCGGTGACGGCATCTCGTTCGACGCAGGGACGCGCGCGCCGGCGCTCGTTCCCCAGGAGGTGCCGGGGATCAACGACGCCGTGCAGCTCGCCTCCGGGCTCTCGCACTCGTGCGTCGTGCATCGCGCCGGCAAGGTGTCCTGCTGGGGTATCAACTCGTTCGGGCAGCTCGGCAATGCGACCGAGACCCGATCGTCCTCGCCGGTGGACGTGATCGGCGTCACCGACGCCGTCTCCGTCGCCTGCGGCACGAGCTTCACGTGCGCGCTGCTGAAGGGCGGCACGGTCTCGTGCTGGGGCGCGAACTACTCGGGCCAGCTCGGCGATGGAACGAAGATCGACCGCCCCACCGCCGCCGCCGTCTCGCAGCTCAGCGGCGTGACCGCGCTCGCGGCCGCCGAGAACCACGCCTGCGCGATCCTGACCGGCGGCACCGTGAAGTGCTGGGGCCGCAATACCGACGGGCAGCTCGGCAACGGCTCGACGACCGAGAGCCTCGTGCCCACGCCGCTCGGATCGCTCGCGAACGTCGCGCAGATCGTCGCCGCGTCGCGCTTCACGTGCGCGCGCCTCGCGTCGGGGCAGGTCAATTGCTGGGGAACGAACGCCGATGGCCAGCTCGGCACCGGCAGCTCGAACCTCGCGCCGAACCCCTCGCCGGCGATCACGAACGTCGCCGATGCGGTCTCGATCGGGGTCGGCTACGACCACGCGTGCGCGGCGCGTCGTACGGGAGACGTGGCGTGCTGGGGCTCCGCGGGCTCCGGGCAGGTAGGCTCGGGCTCGGTCCCGGCCGACGCGTCGATCCCCAGCCCCACCGCGGTCGTCGGCGTGAGCGGCGCGCTCGACGTCTCCACCGGCGGCGACCACTCGTGCGCCACGACCGGCAGCGGCGCCGTATTCTGCTGGGGCAACAACGTCTTCGGTCAGCTCGGCAACGGCACCACGCAGCGCGCCTACGCCGCCGTCCCCGTGAAGAGCTTCCCGTAGTCAGTCCTCGGACGACCCGGGCGCTAGTCCTTCCGCCTCGGCCTTCTTGCGCGCGGCGACACGCTCCTTGCGCATCCGCTCCTCGACCTCGGCGCGCTCGCGGACATGGTTGATCGTGCCGCCGATCGGCGCGTCACACCGGGCGCACTCGTCGTCCTCGACCTTCAGGGAGCCCTCGCAGGTGCCGCACACGTCGTCGCGCTCGCGCGAGCCGAACACCGCGCCCGCCGCCGCGCCGAGCGCGACCATCGCGCCCGCGGCCATCGGCTCGCCCGTCAGGCGCAGCGCGAGGACCCCGAGACCGGCGCCGCCCAGCGCGCCCAGCATCGCGCGGCCCGTGACGCGCGTGCGCCGGACCCGCAGCACCGGCGCGCCCTTCTTGCGCCGTCCCCCGAAGCGCACCGGCTTTGGGTCGCGGTCGTCGACGAGGTCGGTGGGGCGCATCGGGGACTCTCAACGTTGACGCGATCGCCTGCAGAGCGCAAGACGTCATGATGGCCGGCTTCGGT
>JAYTHX010000038.1:0-7056 GCA_043732195.1 Polyangiaceae bacterium | reverse complement strand
GCCGAACAAGACCCCACACATGACGATCGCATCGATTCGTAGCGCCGGGCGGCCCGAGGAACGAAAGAGCCAGACCGTCGAGATCGCGATGTCCTCGGACACGCGGACCTGGGCGCTCGAGGTGCAGGACGCCGAGGAGGTACGGCGCGTTCCCATCGGCGCGCGCGGTCTGGTCTTCGGATCGTCGCGCATCGCGGACGTCCTCGTTCGCGACCGCACGGTGAGCAAGCAGCACTGCGAGATCAGCGTCGTCGGGCGCGGCGTCGCGGTGCGCGATCTCGGCTCGACCAACGGAACGTTCGTGGGTGGCGCGCGCATCCGCGAGGCGCTGGGGATGGAGGGCACGACCATCGCCATCGGTCAGACGACGCTGGTGTGCGTCGCAGTCGACGGAGAAGAGGAGGACGAGCATGCGGATCCGCTGCCTGGCCTCGCGGGGAGCTCGAGGGCGATACGGCGGGTGGCAGCGCAGGTGCGGCGGCTCGCGTGTCTCAGCTCGCCGGTGCTGGTGGCGGGCGAGACGGGCGTGGGCAAGGAGCTCATTGCCCGCGCGCTCCACACCGAGGGACCGAGGTCGCTCGATGCGTTCGTGGCCATGAACGTCGCTGCGCTTCCGCGCGAGCTCGTGGAGAGCGAGCTGTTCGGCCACGAGCGCGGCGCGTTCACCGGCGCAGTCTCGCGGCGCGTTGGCGCCTTCACCGAGGCCGAGGGCGGCACGCTGTTCCTCGACGAGATCGGCGAGCTCCCGATCGACGCGCAGCCGAAGCTGCTCCGCGCGCTCGACGGCTACGAGGTGCGCCGTGTCGGTGCCGCGGGCTCGGGGCGGAGAGCGACCGCGCGCGTGGTGGTGGCGACGCACGTGCCGCTCCAGGAGAACGTGCGGCGCGGTAGCTTCCGGCGCGATCTCTTTCATCGCCTCGAGGTGTTCGTCGTCGACGTGCCGCCGCTCCGCGATCGCCCGGGTGACGTGCTTCCCATCGCGCGCCTGCTCCTCGCGCAGCAGGAGAGCGAGATCGGTAAACGGGAGCTCACGCCCGCCGCGATCGCCCAGCTCGCGTCGTACGACTGGCCGGGCAACGTGCGCGAGCTGCGCAACGTGCTGTGCCGCGCTGCCGACCTGGCCCGCTCGGCGCGCTGGCTCGACGCTGCCGTGGTCGACAAGGCGCTGCGCCGTCCGCAGCGCACGATCGTCGAGCTCACGCCCGACACCGCGAGGGAGGCGCTCGAGCGCCACGGCGGCAACATGAGCGCGGCGGCGCGCTCCTCGGGGGTGCCGCGCACGACGTTCCGCAAGCTGATCGGCGAAACGCTGCCGGGACCGAAGAAGGCATGAGCCATGCGGTTGCTTCGATTGCTTGACGCTGCGCGCGCGTGCGCGAAGACTGCGCCATGGTCTTCCGCGCCCCCCTTGCTTCCGCGGCGATCGTGATCGTGATCGCGATCGCGGCGGCTGGCAGCGGTTGCACGTGCTCGAAGGCGGCCGACCCGAACGCGTCGACCGGCGCCGGCGCGGGCGAGGCGACCGCGGCGAGCGTCGATGCCGAGCTCCCCGGAGCGCCGGGCGGGCTCTCCGCGCCGATCGCCGCCGCGCACATCGAAGGCGGCGACGTCGTGGTGGCGGGGCTCGACGTGCCGGCGCAGGCGATCCGCGTGCAGCGCATCGACGCGAACGACGGGGTGGTGAGCGACCACACCATCTTCGAAGGCGTGAAGTGGTCGAGCGAGTCCGATCTCAAGATGGCGCCGGCCGCGCGCGGCGTGGCCGTGACCTGGCGCGGTCTCCGCAATGGCAAGCTCGTACGGCAGATGCTGCTGCTCGGCCCCGACCTCGTGCCCGAGGGAGACGTCACCGACGTCGCGGCGGCCTCCTGCGCCACCAAGGACGCGCTGTGGTTCACCGATGGCAAGCGCGTGCACGGCCGCCCGTGGAGTGGCGCCGCCATCAAGACCCACCTGCCGCGTGACCGTGACGCTGCGCTGGTCTGCGGCCAGCATCGCGCGTTCGCGCTTCTCGACGAGGAGGACGGCACCTCGGTGCTCCTTCTCGGCGGCGGCGGCGATGCCGGCACGGCGCTCGGGGACGTGGGCGGCCCGGCCGACGGCGGCAAGCTCGCTGTCGCGCCTGGCGCGGTCTCGCTCCTCAAGGAGTCCGACTTCGGCGAGGACGACCAGCGCGAGCGCGCCGAGTACACCGTGGGCGACGACCTGGGCGTGGTCCGCCTCGCGGCGTCCGGCGCCATGGTGATGCGCGAGATCAAAGTCGGCGTGACGGGCCCGCTGCGCAAGCTCAAGACCACCATCGGTCGCGATGACGACGTCGTCGCGGTCGACGCGTCGCTACGGCAGGTGGTGGTCGTCTACACGCAGGACGTGAGCGATACGTGTCCCGGTGCCAAGGAGACCACGGTGCCTTCGACGCGCGTGAAGGCGCTGCGCATCGACCGCACGACGTTCGAGGAGTCGGTGGTCGATCTCTCGCCCGGCGACTGCGGGAAGGAGGTCGGTCCGTTCTTCACCGGCGCGCTCCAGGAGGCGGTGTCCGTCGCCTGGGTGGAGCGCATCCCGGTGAAGGGGCAGTCGAAGGCGCCGGTCGCTGGCCTCGCGCATCGCCGCGTGGTGCCGACCGGAGCGCTCACCGAGCTCGTCCGCGCCGAGCAGCCGTCCGACGCCCTGGTCGACGCGGGTTGCGACGGAACGCGCTGCTACGCCGTCGCCCTCGCGCGTCGACCCGGGATGGACGCGATGGTCCCGGGCCTGGCGAGGGTGATCCGGTACTAGAACTGGCCCGAGAGACTGAAGCCGCCGTCGTTGTAGCCGGCGTACGGCGTCAGGACGGGGTTCTTGATCCAGCCCGCCGAGTGATCGCGATTGCGGTTCACGATGGGTACGGTGACGAGCCAGGCAATCGCGAACACGCCAGCCACGCCGGCGACGACGCCGGAGACGTTCGCGATCGTCGCGTTCGTGTCGACCTTGTCGTTGTTCTGCTTGAGCGTCGCACAGGCAGGGCCGAAGCGCTTCACGTCGTCGGGCGCGGTGCTCGTGCAGATGCCCTTCGCCCGCGTGCCGGCCTTGTCCTGGATCTCACGGGCGACGGAGTCGGCCTTGGACTGCGCGTCCGCCTTGAAGGCTGCAAAGAGGATCGTGCTCACGATGCCCGCGCCGAACACGCCGATCGCGACGTACCCGGGGAGCATCGGCAGCGGCTTCTTCTTCTCGTCGCCGTCGGACGGGGGTGACTGCGCCGGGCTCGCGTTGTCAGACGGCGGCGGACCGACCGGCACCACGGGCGTGACCGCCGCCGCGCCGAAGCGCGCCTGCACCTTCTGCCCGGCGTTCGCCGTGACCTTGACGGACTCGGTCGAGGACTTGAGCGCGTGCGGCCCGGGCTCGACGTCGACCGGCTCGCTGAACGGCGCGGTACCGAGGCGCTCCTTTTCGTCGAGCGTGACGTCGGTGCCGGAGGGGGCGACGATCTCGATGCGACCGAGCTTCTGCCGCACCTCCGCGAGGCCGTTCTCGGCGTCTTGCCGCTGCTGCGGGCTCGCCGAGGTCGACTCCTTCAAGTACTGCTGGAAGGCCTTCGCGGCCTCCAGCGGATGCCCGGCCTTGGCGCTGCTCTGCGCGAGGTTGAGGAGCACCGCGGGGTGCTTCTTCAGCGCGTAGGCCTGGAGGAACGCGAGGCGCGCGTTCTCGTAGGAGCCCTTGTCGTAGAAATCGACGCCCTCCTTGAAGCGCGCGCGCGCTTGCATGGTGACGGGATCGTCCTGCGCCAGCGCCTTCGAAGGCGCGCTCGACGAAAGGAAAGCTACGAGGACGACAGCAGCGGTTCGGCTGGTCTTCATGGGTCTCGAGGGCGCGCTGCGTGCGGCACGCCGCAGGGTTGTGTGGCCAAGCTCAGAACGGATTGTCGCGCACGATACCCCCGTTCGAGGCCTTCGGTGCACTCTTCGGCGTTGCGGCCCCCGGCGGCGCGGCGGTTGCGGGCGGCGCGAGGGCGGCGGGGGAAGGGCCGCGGGCCGCACGCGGCTCGTTTCGGGGCGGGGCGGCAGCGACTGGCGCGGCGGCGCGCGGCGGCGGCTGGGCGGCGGGCTCGGCCGCCACGTGCGGCGGCTCGACGGCGGCGTGCGGGGGCGTCGCGAGCGGCGTCGCGAGCGGCGGAGGCGCGGGCTCGGCGGTCTTCGCGGCAGCCGCCGCGCTGGCCGCCGGCGCGGTCTCGTCCTTCGGTGGCGGCGGCGGGATCTCGGCGGTCGTGACGGCCGGGCCGCTGACCACCTCGGCAGGCGCGGGCTTCGGCGTGTCGTCGCCGAGCGCGAACTTCAGGAAGAGGCCGAGGCCGGCCGCGACCGCGAGGCCGCCGACGACGAAGAAGACGCTCTTGTTCGAGCGCCTGGGAAACGCGTCGAGGTCGTCGGACGAGGGACCCTTGTCGCGAAACGGATCGGCGATCGGGACCGCCGCGGCGGTGCGCTCGTTCGGCGGACGCGACGCGATCGTGGCCGCGCCCCGCGGCGGCGCTGGGGGCGGAGCACCGAGCCCGGCGGGCCGGTTCTGCATCATCTGCGTGCGCATCCCGTGGTTCTGGTGAACCGGCGCGGCGGCAGGCGCCGGCGCCACCTCGAGGACGTTCGCGGACTCGATCGCCTCGGCGACGGGCGGCGCGGGCGGCGGGACGGAGACCGGCGCAGCCGCCGGACGCGCCGCGAGCGTCGCTGGCAAAGGCAGGCCGATCATCGTCGACTTCGCGTTGAAGATGATCGCGGGCGTACCGACGATCGGCGGCGCTGCCGCCTCCTGCGCCTTCCCGAGCTCCGCGCGGTCCATGACCTGCGTGCTCTCGGTGCCCATCGCGGCGGTCGCGTCGGGCATGCCGTTGGTGGAGTCGCCGAGGCCGTCGTCGGCGTCCCAGGCAGGGGTGAACGAGGCCGCGAATTGCTCCGCCTGCTCGTCGCTCAGGGCCGGGTTCGATCCCGTGCCGCTGACGCCCTTGCTGCTCTGCTGCATGGCCATCGAGAGGAGCGTAGCATCCGGCCACCAGGCTCACAACGCAACGCGCCGCAGCACGGGCCCGCCCTCGGCCGCTACCAAGCACCTGTTTTGCCGGCACTTCGTGCGACCGGCGACTGGACGTTGGGCTGTCCAGGGGGCTCAGGACTTGCCGAATTCGCGCTTCAGCGCGTCGTCCCACTCGTCGGCGACGCGGCCCACGGTGTCGAGCAGATCCTCGAACTCCTCGTAGTCGAGGCCCGAGAGGCGGCGCAGCGCGCGCACGAACACCTCGTCCTTCGCGGCATCGATGGCGAACGCCGCGTCGGCCGTGGACAGGAACGACAGCTCCAGGATGCGCCGGTAGAACGCCTCGCGACCCGTCTGCGGGACGGGCATGACCGGCGCGAGGAGGAGCAGCAGCCCGTGATCGTCGAGCACGTTGAGGCCGATGCTCGCCGAGCCCTTGCGGGCCTGCGTGTACCCGTTCTCGTCGAGCTTCTCGAGCGGCTGACCGGCGCGCTCCGCGAAGCGCGCGAGGTACGCGTTGACCATGGCCGTGGCGTCCGCGAAGACCTGCCCCGTCGAGCGGTCGGCATAGACGGGAGGAGAAGCAGCCTGGTTGCTGGTCGACACGGGCCCGATGATACTCTGCCTCGCGGTGCCGAACAGAGGGACAGCGCGTTGGCTCGTCGCGATCGTGGCCGCGCTCCCCCTTGCGCTCGGGGCCGCGTGCGGAGGGCGGGCCGCCCCGCCGACGGACGCCGGCCCGGCCGACGAGCTGGCGCACGGGCACGCGCTCGACGCGGACGGGGCGGCGCTCCCGACGCGGCCCGAGACCATCGCGGTCGCGCAGTCGATCGAGGCTCTGGCCGTGAAGGAGGGCGCCGGCGCGCGCGCCGTGGAGCTCCATGCCCTCGCGGCGCGCCTCACCGAGCGCGTGTGGCGCGTGGAGCACCGCGAGCAGGACGCGAAGGAGGCCGTCGATCTCTATCGCTCCGCCGGTCGCGACCTCGCGCTACCCGGCGCGTGTGACGCGGCGACGCGCGGGGCCAAGCTCGCCGGCGAGCTCGCGAAGGACGCGCAGACCACCTACGCCGAGCTGTATCGCGTGCAGCGTCGCTCCTCGGTGGGCGACGCGGGCACCGGGCTGTGCGGCGCGAGCGTCGACGAGCCGCTGGTGGCCCTCGCGGCGTTCCGCCCGGCGCCGCAGGTGCTCGATGCCATCGATCAGGGCCTGGCGGGCGAGGGCGCGATCGCGCTCGCCGTGCAGGACGCCGGGTCACGCGTGGTGGTGGCGGCGCCGCGGATCACGCGCATCGAGCAGTGGACGGGCGGCGAGGGCTCACGCGTGGTCGTGCACCTCGATCGCGCCGCGCATTTCCGCGTGGGGGACGTGCCGAGCGCCGGCAGCAAGGGCGCGCGCACCTATGTCGAGCTGGACGGCGTCGAGCTCGGGGGCGCCGCGCGCGAGACGAAGCTGGGCGGGCTCGTCTCGCGGATCGTCGCCGAGCCCACGACCACGGGCTCGCGGGTCGCGCTCGATCTCGTCGGGCCCGCCTACCGTCGCGTGTTCCACCTGCTCGAGCCGTTCCGCGTGATCATCGACATCGCGCGGCAGCCGCCGGGCTCGCCGCCGGGCGGCAAGGGCCGTTCGGTCGCGCGCATCGTGCTCGATCCGGGGCACGGCGGGAACGACCCCGGCGCCACCGGCCCCACGGGGCTGAAGGAAAAGGACGTGACGCTCGCCATCGCGCATCGCATCGCGCCGGTGCTCGCGCGGCAGGGCGTAGAGGTCACGCTCACGCGCGACGACGATCGCTACGTCACGCTGGAGGAGCGGACGGCGCGCGCGAATGCCTACGGTGCGGATCTGTTCGTCTCGATCCACTGCAACGCTGCGGAGAAGCCGGGTCGAAAAGGCGTCGAGACGTACGTGCTCGACACCACGGCCAACGAGACTGCCGGCAAGGTCGCAGCGCGCGAGAACGGCACGAGCCAGGCGGCGACGAACGAGGTGGCGCAGCTGCTCGCGTCGATGCGACTCGCCGACCAGGCCACCCGCTCCAC
>JAYTHX010000037.1:0-7068 GCA_043732195.1 Polyangiaceae bacterium | reverse complement strand
GGTCGCGGGTCGCTTCCCAGCGCCGAGGAGCTCTCCTTCGAGCGGCGCAGCGCGAGCGCGGTCCGGTTGTCGGTGCTCGCCGCACGCCCGACCCCGGGATCGATCCGCCCGAAAGCGCTTGCGCGGCTGACGAGCCCGCGGCAACCGGCGACAGGTCGAGCACGGACAAGCGCACGCCGCTGGAGCTTTCGGGTTGCATGCTGGCGGTCGAGGCGGACCAGGTTAGCGCCTCGCTTACGAATGTTCCGCACGCCCCGCGCCCGCACTGCTACGAGGGCCGCGAATGGCAGATACTGACCTGGAAACCCTCATCGGCCCGGCACTCGCGGGGGCGATCACGAAGAAGGGCTACACGACCCTGACCCCCGTCCAGGAGGCGGTGCTCGATCCCGCGCTCGAGGGCCGCGACCTGCGCATCAGCTCGCAGACGGGCTCGGGCAAGACGGTCGCGATCGGCCTCACGCTGCGCGCCGCCGTCGACGGCGACGTCGCCTCGACGCCCAAGGGCGCGGCGCGTCCCCGGGCGCTCGTCGTCGCGCCGACGCGCGAGCTCGCGAAGCAGGTCGAGACCGAGCTCTCTTGGCTCTTCGCTCCGCTCCGCGTGAAGGTCGCCTCGGTCACCGGCGGTGGTGACTTCCGCGACGAGCGGCGCGCGCTCGGTGCCGGCCCCGCCATCGTGGTCGGCACCCCGGGCCGCCTGCTCGATCATCTCAAGCGCGGATCGGTCGACGGCACGCAGCTCGCGGCCGTCGTGCTCGACGAGGCCGACCGCATGCTCGACCTCGGCTTCAAGGAGGACCTCGAGGCCATCCTCGCGTTCGCGCCGGAAGGCCACCGTACCCACCTCGTCTCCGCGACGTTCCCGCGCGAGGTCACGGCGCTCGCGAACCGCGTGCAGAACGATCCCGCGCGCATCGAGGGCACGCCGCTCGGCACCGCCAACACCGACATCGAGCACCTCGTGCACCTCGTCCTGCCCAACGAGCGGCTCGACGCGATCGTGAACCTGCTCCTCGAGACGCCCGACGGCACCACGCTCATCTTCGCGCGTACCCGCGCCGACGTCGGCGAGCTCACCCACCTCCTGAGCGACGCCGGCTTCACGGTCGACTCGCTCTCCGGCGAGATGGAGCAGCGCGAGCGCAACAAGGCGCTCGCCGCGTTCAAGCGTGGCGACCTCGATGCGCTCGTCGCGACCGACGTCGCCGCGCGCGGCATCGACGTGCAGGACATCGCGCGCGTGCTCCATGCCGAGCCGCCGTCCGACGTCGACGCGTACACGCACCGCAGCGGTCGCACCGGCCGCGCCGGGCGCCAGGGCAAGAGCTCGGTGCTCGTCACGCCGCCCGCGCTGAACCGCGTCTCCTCGCTCCTCAACCGCGCGAAGGTGCGCTGGCGCTTCGAGCCCGTGCCCACCGCGGTCAGCATCGAGTCGGCCCGCGAGGAGCGGCTCTACGACCGGCTCACCGCCGTCGCGCCGCCCGTCGATCCCGCCGCGGACCCCGTCGACGATCCGACCGCTCCGCAGGAGGCCGACGACCGTTCGTGGGCGCTCGCGAAGCGCATCACCGAGGCCGGCGAGGCCACGCGCGCCCTGGCGCGCATGATCGCCCGCACCCGCGCGAGCGGACCCGAGGCGCGGCGCATCAGCGTCATCAATGCGCCGCAGCAGCGAAAGCCGCGTCCCTGGGAGCAGAGCAACGAAGGGCTCCGCGAGCACGCGCCGCGTACGCAGCGTCCGAACGACGACCGCGCCTTCGTGCCCGGCGACTTCGCGCGCAGCGCCCCGCGTGGCAACGCCGAGCAGGCGGGCCGCGAGGGTCGCGCGTTCGGCGAGGCGGGCCCCGGCGGCGCCGCGAGCAGCAGCAGCGGCTATGGCGAGGCGCGTGGCCTCCGTCCCGACCGCGGGCCCATGGGCGACGGCGGGCAGGCCCGCAACCCGCGTGATCCCGCGACCGACGCTGGCGACTGGACGACGTTCCGCGTGTCGTGGGGCCAGATCCACGGCGCCGACGCGCGCCGGCTCCTCGCGATGGTCTGCCGCCGCGGCAACATCCGCGGCAGTGACGTCGGCGCGATCCGCGTCGCGCGCACGTTCTCGACCATCGCCGTCTCCGGCGCGATCGCCGCCGCCTTCGAGAAGGCGACGCGCGATCCCGACCCGCGCGATCCCAAGGTCCGCATCCGCCTCGAGGGCGCGGGCGGTGAAGGCAACGAACAGGAGTACCGCGCGCCCGGACACCCAACGAGCGTGCGTGAGCTCCCCGCCGAGCGCAGCTCGGAGAAGAATGTCGCGGAGGTCCCGACCGACCGCGCCTCCGCGAAGAGCGTCAAGGACCTCCCCGCCGACCACGCCGACCGCGGCTCCGTCAAGAGCGTCAAGGATCTCCCCGCCGATCGCTCGTCGGTCAAGAGCGTCAAGGACCTCCCCTCCGACCGCGCCGACCGCGGCTCCGTCAAGAGCGTCAAGGACCTCCCCTCCGACCGCTCGTCGGTCAAGAGCGTCAAGCACGCTCCCTCGGATCGCAAGAGCGTCAATGGCGTCGCGAGCGACCGCGCGTCGGTGAAGAGCGTCAAGGAGCTCCCCTCCGACCGCGCGTCCGTCAAGTCCGTCAAGGAGCTCCCCTCCGACCGCGCGTCGGTGAAGAGCGTCAAGGAGCTGCCGAGCGACCGCTCGCTGCGCAGCGGCAGCAAGGCGGGCGAGGAGCGCCCGTCGACGCACGCCGTCGCGAAGGAAGAGCGTCCCTCGCGCGCCCGCACGCTCGTTCTCGACAAGCCGTCGAAGACGCGCGACTCCGACGAGAAGCCCTCGACGCCCGCGCCCGCGCGCGACCGCGACGAGGAGCCGAAGAAGGAGAAGGAGAAGGAGAAGGAGAAGGCCCCCGCGCGCGTGGAGGAGCGGCCGTCGCCGCGCTCCGCGCACGGTGATCGCGCATCGCGACCGCGTCCGTCCCAGCCCGAGCGCTATGCGCGTCGTCCCGCAGCACAGGCCGACGACCGCGGACCCCCGAGCCGCGACAACGACCGCGGGCCCCGCCCGTACAACAACGGACCGCCCAGCCGCGACAACGACCGCGGGCCCCGCCCCGGCGGACCCCCGAGCCGCGACAACGACCGCGGACCCCGTCCCGGCGGCGGCGGACCCCCGAGCCGCGACAACGATCGCGGACCCCGCCCCTACGGCGGCCCTCCGAGCCGCGACAACGACCGCGGGCCCCGCCCCGGCGGAGCCCCGAGCGGTGACAACGACCGTGGACCGCGCCCGTACAACAACGGGCCGCCCAGCCGCGACAACGATCGCGGACCCCGTCCGCCCTACGCGGGTGGCGGCGGACCCCCGAGCCGCGACAACGATCGCGGACCCCGCCCCTACGGCGGCCCTCCGAGCCGCGACAACGATCGCGGACCTCGTCCCTACAGCGGTGGACCGCCCAGCCGCGGTGGACCGCCCTACAGCGGTGGACCGCCCAGCCGCGGTGGACCGCCCAGCCGCGGTGGACCGCCCAGCCGCGGCGGCCCGCCGAGCAACGACCGCGGACCGCGTCCGCCCTACGCGGGTGGCGGCGATCGCCGTCCGCCGCCGGGCGGAGGCCGACCGCACCCCGGCTCGCGCCCCAACGGACCGCCGCGTCAGGGCGATGCTCCGCTGAAGCGCAAGAAGCCCTGATCGAACCCGATGGCGAAGGCGCCGCGCGACTGCCCCTGCTGCTCCGGTGATCGCGCCGCGTCCTGCTGCAGCCCGCTGCACCGGGGTGAGCGCGAGGCCGCGTCGCCCGAGGAGCTGATGCGTTCGCGGTACGCCGCGTTCGCGCTCGGGCTCGGCGAGTACCTCGTCCGGACGCTCGCGGCAGACCACCCAGACCGGGGGATGCCGCCGATGGCGCTCGTGCAGGAGCTCCGTCGCGCGCACGAGCGACAGCGCTTCCTCGGCCTCCGCATCCTCCACGCGCGCGTGGACGAGGGCGGGGACGAGGGCGAGGTGCTCTTTCACGCGCGGATCTTCGAGAAAGGCGTCGACCATTCCTTCGCCGAGCTCTCGCGGTTCGTCCGCGAAGCCGGGGCGTGGCGCTACGCAGCGGGCACCGTGATCGCGACCGCGGAGCTACCGGCGGACGTGGCCGCGCTGACCCCGGACGACGTACGGCGCTCCGCGGCCTCCCGCGACGCGAAATGACGCACGAAACATTTGGATTACGCGGCCGGTCGCGGCTGCTAGGGTCCAGCGGATAATGAAGGACGCTCGACTCGCCGCCTTTCGAGGGGCGCTCGATTCACTGATGACTGCGATGGATGCGACGGTGCGGATCGCTCGCTGGACCGAGGCACCCGACGCGATACCTGCGCCATTGCAGAAGGCTGCGTCCGCGCTGGACGAGCGCCTCGCGACGGCGACGAAGCTGGTCGAGAGCAAGGTCGTCGGCGCCCCTCAGGTCATGGCGCGCATCACCGCCATGGGCGAATGCATCCGCCGGCTCGACGAGGCCTACAAGGCCTACCAGGCGGAGATCGCCGGCGCGCCGGGGACCGAGGCCGAGGCCGCGCTCTCGCTCGACGCGGCCATCGCCGACGTGAAGGACACCGACAACAAGATCCAGTGATCGCCCGCCCGCGCCGCACACGCCCCGCACCTCGGGGGCGCGCGGACCCGGAGACAGCGCTCAAAGCGCACAAAAGAAAGAAGGCGCGAGGTTCGACACCTCGCGCCTTTCGTCGTTTCAGACGGTCTGGATTACCAGCGACCACCGCCACCGCCACCGCCGCCGCCGCGACCACCACGGCCGCCACCGCCGCCGCCACGGCCACCGCCGCCGCCGCCGTAGCCGCCACCACCGCCGCCGCCGCCGAAGCCACCGCCACCGCCGCCGCCGCCGCCGCGGTTCGGACGCTCCTCGGCCTCGTTCACGCGGAGCGCGCGACCGTCGACGAGCGCGCCGTTCATCTCGGCGATCGCCTTGGCAGCATCGCCCGCCGTGCCCATCGTGACGAAGCCGAAGCCGCGGGACTGGCCCGTGGTGCGGTCGGTCACGACGTGCGAGTCGGTGACCTCGCCGAATGCCGCGAACGCAGAACGCAGGGTCTCAGTGGTGGAGTCGAACGAGAGGTTGCCGACATACAGACGATTGCCCATGGATTTTCTCGACTTGTTGAGGCGACTCGCACGGAGATGAAGACCTGACCAACCTATGAGTCGCCGTTCGGCCGGAGGGGTCCGGGGGAATGCCCCCGCGAGCACGTGTCGTCACCGTTTCGAAGCGCGGTCTCGTCACCGACTGCCCGGAGATGAGTATCGTCGTCGTACGCGGACTCTGCGTGGCCGATCGGTTTTAACCCCTAACCGCCACCTTCGCAAGCCCGTGAGATCGATGCCCACCGAGCCCCTCTCCAAACGTTTGATTCGCCTCGTTTCCAGCCTCGCCATGGTGGCGATCGGGGTCCTGCACTTCGTACGGCCGGAGGGCTTCGTGAAGATCGTCCCGGCCTTCCTGCCGGCCCCGCTCTTCCTCGTCTACCTGAGCGGATTCTTCGAGATCGCGGGCGGGCTCGGGCTGCTCCTGGAGCGCACGCGGCGCCTCGCCGGGCTGGGGCTGATAGCGCTCTATGTCGCCGTATTTCCAGCGAACATCAACATGGCAATCAACGGCATCCAGCCCGCGGACAGCCACCTCCCGACCGCCGCCTTGTGGCTCCGGCTTCCCTTCCAGGCGCTCTTCATCGGCGTCGCGTGGTGGCTCTCGCGGCCAGCGAAGGCGAAGAAGCCGTGAAGGCGCTCTGCCGGGCGCTCCTCGTCCTGAACGTCCTTTACTGCCTGCTCGCGGCGGCGCAGGAGGGGGTGCCCGGCTGGCACATGTTCGAGTCCGTCGAGCCGCTCGCGCACTCGCTGACCGACCGCACGGGCGCGCCCATCGACGTCCGCGCGTATCTCCCGCGCGGCGCGAACCTCGTGGACCGCGGCGAGCTGCGCAAGGTGGCGGCATTCGTCTGCCAGAACGAGCCGGCGCGCGGCCCGCTGACCTACGTCGAGCCGCGAGCAGGGATCGACGTCCAGCTCGATGCCCGGCTCGGCCCCGAAGGGTGCAAGGTGCATGCGCCTCGATAGCCGCTTCGATGCGCGCGCGGTGCTCTGGTTCCTGCGCCTCTACGGGCTCGCCGTCGTGGTCGACGTGGCGACCGAGGGCTGGAGCGGCGTGTGGGGCGTGCACACCGGCGCGCTCTATCCGTGGCGCCATCTCGGCATCCTGCCGCTCTACCCGGCGCGCGGGCTCGCCGTCGAGTGGGCGCTGCGCGTGCTCGGCGGGCTCGCGCTGGCCCTCGGCGCGCGGCACGTGCGCGTGGTGCGGCTCGGCGTACGGGTGCTCGTGCCGGTGCTGTTCGTGGCGGTGCTCGAGCGCTACTCGAACCACGGCGTGCTCCTGTTCCTGCTCGCGCTCTTCCTCAGCATCGCGCCGCCCGACCTCGCGCGGCCCTCGTTCGACGCCGAGAGCCACCCCGCGCTCGGCCTCGTGCGCGCACAGCTCGTCATCGTCTACGCGTTCAGCGCGATCAACAAGGTGACGCACGGCTTCGGCCGCGGCGACTCGCTCGCGAACCTCCTCGCGCTCGGCGCCGGCCCCGCACGCGCGCTCTCCCTGGCGGTGATCGCCGCCGAGCTCGCGCTGCCGGTGCTCTGCCATCTGCGCCCGCGCCTCGGGCTCGCCGGCGTGGTGGTGATGCACGCCGGGTTCGCGCTGATCGTCCCCGGCGTGTGGTCGTTCGGGATCGCGATGATCGCGATGGCGACGCTCTACGTCGTCACCTCGGTCCCGGCAACGTCGGCGGCGTCGCATCGTCCTCAGTCGGGAACGAGCAGGACCTTCCCTTTTGCCTTCCGGTCGTGAAGGTAATGGTGCGCGAGCGACGCCTCGGAGAACGGGAACGTGCGGTCGACGTGCGGCTTGATCTGCCCGGCCTCGTACATCGCCACGAGCGCAGCGAACTGCTCGATCAGCATGTCGAGCTCGGTGAAGAGATGGCCCATGTTCACGCCCTGGACGGCCTTGTTGTCGTCCATCAGCTTCATGGGGCTCCACT
>JAYTHX010000036.1:0-19930 GCA_043732195.1 Polyangiaceae bacterium | reverse complement strand
ATAGCGGTAGACGTGCGCTCGCCGATCATCTCCCGCTCCGCCTGGGCGACGCTGGCCCTGATGTTCAGGACCATGCGCCCTGCGGCCGTGCGGGTGTCCACGTGCTCGGAGACCGAGAGCAGGGCGGCCTTGCTGTCCTTGCCGAAGCGCTCCTCGATCAGCGTCCCCAGGTCGCGCACCGACCGCGTGAGGCGGTCGAGCTTCGTGACGAGTAGGGCGTCCGCCGTGTCGCCGAGCATGGCCAGGGCGCGCGTGAGGCCGGGGCGGTCGAGCGACTTGGCGCTCTCGGTCTCGACGACCACGTCCACGAGGATGAGATCGTGAAGTGTGGCATAGGCTCGCACCTTCGCCTCTTGGGCCTCGAGGGACACGCCGTGGTCGCCCTGCTTGTCCGTGCTGACCCGGACGTACGCGACAACCTTTGTTTCCGTTTTATGCACCCCAGATAGACGGGATCCTTCCGGTTGTATTCGAAGGGACCCCATCAAATACGGAGCACCTATCGCCGCTCACATTTATTTATGACGCAATGCTTTTCGTCCAGCCGCACCGCCGCACCTAACTTCGAGCTATAGCCGGGCGTAAAGAATGGGGGCTAACGCGGACTATATCGCTATACCGTGACTGGCATAGAAAAACATGTGCCAGTCAAATGAATGCCATGGCACGACCGTATGTCGGTCCGATTGTCGCGAGGCGCGGCTTCAGAATTTTACGGAACATGGCACGCCAATCGCTGCGCGTCTCGCGTCGGGTGTGGCCACGCCAATTCGCCGCCCCTGCCATGGTGACGTGGTGACGCCGAATGGTGCCATTCCCCCATAACCTTCTCGTGAAGATCTCTTAGAAGGTTATGGGGGAAACGGGTCATTCCGTGTCACCACCGTCACCGGCGGACGCTGGCTAGGGCAGGAACGAGAGCAGCGACACCCCCGAAAGGAAGCGGTCGGTCTTGTTGCGGCCCTCGGTGACTCCAGGCATCGCAAGGACCCGCCTTTGAATCTCGGGCCGTGGCAAGGCGGACTCGCGATTGTGCTTACACCACAGGGTGTAGGCCTCGTACAGCGCGGACTTCGGCACGGTCTGGCCTTGACCGAAGGAGAGACGGTCAGCTGCGAATGTGGGAACGTGGTTTGACTCGTCGCGGTAGGCGGCGGTCGCGTCGAGCACTTCGGCTGGCGCTTCGAGCCCCTCGGCTTGCCACTCCAGGCACCCCTGGACGGCCCAGCGGAGGATGCCTGGCATCTCGCCGAGGAGCTTGCTCCCGAGGGCCTTGTCACGCCGCTCCGCGGGAACGGTCACGCTAAACGGGATGAGGCGAACGCGTCGCCACGTGGCGAGCCCTCCATCCCGCATCTTGGGCTTCTGGTTCGCGCACACCCAGAGCTTGTGACTGGGTCGGAACGTGACAGGATCGCGATGCATGCGGTTCGCTACGATCGAGTCGCCGCCCGTAAGCTGCTTCAAGGTGCGCTCGTTCCAGGCCTTGCCCTCCGCGATTTCCTGGCAGACGACGAAGCGCGCGCCCTGAAGCTCGGCGGTCCACGTGGCGTGCTGCTCTTGCTCGCGCATCATGAGAAGGTCAGGTGCGGCGGTCTTGGCGTAGGAGCCGAGCATCCGCATGACGATCTCCGCCAGCGTGCTCTTCCCGTTGGCGCCCTCGCCGTGCAGGAAAAAGAACACCTGCTCGCGCACGTCCCCGGTCAAGGAGTAGCCGATCGCCTTCTGGAGGTACGAGACGAGGTCGGCCCGGTCCGCCATGGCCGTGGAAACGAAACTATCGAAGACAGTACATGTGGCGGTCGCGTCGTAGGGCACGTCGAGCACGCGCGTGATCATGTCCTCGCGCGTGTGCAGGTGAAGCTCACCCGTCCGTAGATCGATCGTCCCGTTGGCGACGTTCAGCAGCATCGGGTCTGTGTCGAATTCGTCGGGTGACGCCGCGAGCTCGGCGCGCGCGAGGACCAGCATGTTCTCCCGACCCGACCGACTCTCCGTCTTCGTGGCGTGGGCCCGGATCCGCTTCCGCTCATCATCGTCGGCGGACAGCTGAACCTCCGCGTCGAGCGAGCGCGCGGTCTCCTTGCTGAGGAGGTCGACCATGCCCCGGTCATCGTGGCGCCAGCGCGAGCCATCCCATACGATCCAGGTCTTCCACGAGGCTACGTAGCGGGCCTTGTCCCTGTGCTGGGCCGCGAACCGCTCCGCGTTCCCGGTGTCCGTGAGCGCATACGTGGCGCGTTTCTTTGCTTTGGCGATGCTCGTTACGTTGCTCACGATGCCCTCAGTTTCCCGTTGATCTCTGTCCACGTCTCTTCGTCAAAGACGTCCCCCGGTGGGACCTCACTCGAGGTGTCCCGCGCAGACGCCAACCGATTCTCGATCTCGTCGCGGCCCCACGTTGTGGTCCCCACGGCTTGAAGCCTTGGGTTGTAGATCGCGTCGATGCAATCGAGCGCGATGTCCAAGGGGAGACGTAGCCGGCGCATGAGCATGCAGCACACGGAAAAGAACTGATCGCGCCCGCCTCGGCCCTCGATAGAGAGCGGCGCCCGTTCGAGGTAGTGGATGGCCCCCGAGAGTCGGGACTGACCGTATTCGTTCGCGGGGTCTTGGATCGGGACGGGCTGCACCTCCCCGTGGATCGGCGCAGGGGGCTTTGCTCGCACGACGTCGCCCCTGGCGAGCACGGGAGCCCACGTGCCCAGGGTAGAGGGGGCCCCGCGTGTGGCGAGTTCCTGGGGCACGCCATCGCGCACCACGTGCGGCGCGCGGTAGATTCGCGTCCAGTCCGCGCACGCGACGTCCCCCACGATACCGAACCGACGCTCGAGATACCGTAGCGAGCCCTTGTACCGGGCAACCCAACGGCCGTCGTCCTCCGTCGAGCGGATGGGGAACGGAGCGGGTAGGCCGTAGACGAGTCTGTAGCCGCCTCGGGACTCGTAGACGAAGCCCCCGGGGTGGGCCGCGAGCAGTGCGTCGATCTTGGGCGCCTGCTCATCCCGCCACGCGGGTGTGGCGGGGCCGTCGTCGTTGTGTCCAGGCCAGTCGACGTCCACGACGAAGAGGACCATGCGGAGGTTGACCGTGCAGACCTTGCTCGCGTGGCGTGGCTCTCTCAGCAGCGAAACCTTGACCCGTCGCGTGAGGTCCGCGGCGTACGCCGCGAAGTGCGCATCGTCGGGGTGGCGGTAGGTCAGGAGTTGGGCCACGTCTGCGCGCACGCATCTCGGATCATCGTTGTCGGGATATCCCCTAACGAACCTGTTCGGAAAAAAGTGCGCTTCGATCATGACTAGTCCTTGTCTCTCGATTGGGTGGAGATCCGACCGTGACACGAGAACGCTGGGAATTAAGGCGATCTGCCGAGCGTTGCCCGCGCCATGAAGAGCCCGAGTCGAGTTGCCGTCGTGCGAGCGGCCACGTGTGACCTGCAGGACGCAAAGTCGACGCCTCTGGAGAAGCTCCGCACGTTCCTGGAAACTGCGGGGATGAGGTCGAAGACGGGGCCGCGGGCGTTCGAGGATTTCGAGCGCGAGCTGCACGCGCGGATGATGGAAGCTGAGCGCGACATCGTCGCCGGCGAGATGGCACGGCACGACGTGGATGTTGACGCGGTCGTGATCGCGGGGAAGGTTCATCGCCGCGTGCTCCGGCAATCGCAGACGTACATGAGCTCGGCGGGCGAGGTGATCGTCGAGCGGACGCTCTACAAGGACAGGAAGGATGCGGACGGGCGCTGCGTGAGTCCGATGGAGCTAGCCCTCGGCATCGTCGGCGACTTCTGGACCCCGCGCGCCGCGCAGCAGGCGCTATGGGTGGTGACGCAGATGACGCCGAGGAAGAGCGCGGAGCTCTTCGAGCGCGTCGGCAGCATGACGCCGTCGAAGAGCAGCCTCGGTCGCCTGCCGAAACTGCTCGCCGAGCGCTGGGAGGGCGATCGCGAGGCGTTCGAGGCTGCGCTCCGTGACGGCCTGCAGATCCCCGAAGGAGCCGTGTCGATCGCGGTCTCGCTCGACGGTGTGCTCGCGCCGATCGACGGCGCGAACAACGCGCCCGACGTGCGCGCGAAGGCTGCGGCCGAGGGACGGGTCAGCAAGGGCCCGGCCGGCTACCGCGAGGCCAGCTGCGCGACGGTGTCGTTCTGCGACGCGAAGGGCGACCTTCTCGGCGCGATCCGGATGGCGCGCGCTCCCGAGACGAAGAAGGCGACGCTGAAGAGGATGCTCACCGCCGAGACCACGGCGATCCTCGCGCGTCGGCCCGACCTGAAGTTGGTGAAGGTGGCCGACGGCGCGGCGGACAACTGGGCGTATCTGTCGTCGGACGCGCTCCCACCGGGCGAGGAGGCCGTCGACTTCTTCCACGCCGGCGAACATCTGCACGCTGCGATCGCGACGGTGTACGGGGACGGCACGCACGAAACGCAGTTCCGCTACGCAACGCTCCGCGACACCCTGCGCGACGAGGAGGGCGGCGTCGACAAGATCATCCGCGCGCTCAAGCACCTTGCGAGCAAGCATCCGCGCAAGACATCGCTCGCGACCGAGCTCGCGTACTTCCGCAAGCACCGCAAGCGAATGCGCTACATGGAGCTCCAGTCGAAGGGACTCATGATCGGCTCGGGCGTCGTCGAGGCGGCGTGCAAGACGCTGGTCACGCAGCGTCTGAAGCAGAGCGGAATGCGGTGGAGCGTCAGCGGCGCGCAAGCGATTCTCACTCCGAGGGGATGGGACCAGAGCGACCGCTTCGACGAGGCGTGGGCGCTCATCGCCGCCACCTTCGAAGTCGACGTCACCGTTCTCGCGAACGTCATCGCGCTCAAGCCACTGCCGGCGCCGAAAACGCCGCGCGTGAAGGCGTCACGATGAGAACTCCACCCTCTCGATTGGTCCGTTCGAATATCGCCAAGCTCGAACAGTTCCCCGCCCATTCGCGAGAGCAACCGCGTTGCGGCTGGCATCAGGATCTGGTCGAGATCGTACTGGAGACCGAAAGCGGCATTCGCTTCCGCAAGCTGAAGCTCGCGGCGCTTCATTCTTCGCGACCGTCGCCACGCCGCGCGCGCCGTGAGGTAGATATCGCGCCACGTGATGTGCTTCATCGCGCCCCCTGGCGATGGAGCCCCATGATCGCGTCGGCCTCGCTCTTCAAGAGCACGCGGATCGCGTTCTGCGCGTTCAACCCGAGGCGCTGCGCGAGCTTCTGCAGGCGCTCGTACTCCGCCGCGTCAAGGCGCAGGAAGACAGCGTAATTCTTTTCGCTACTCATGTTGTAATCTCCTGCTCGCCACACGGCGCGCCCGCTATCGCTACTGACAAATAAAAAGACATCGCGACATGCGACGTCGAAGGGCGTTCGACCGCCGAATCGGGAAGCGATCCCCTCAAGATCCCTAGGACAGTAATTGGCATATAATTTCTAGAAATCGTCCGAGCCTATGTCTTTTTCTTCGCGGTCCCCCCGAATCGTCGGGCCCTCGGCCTCCCACTGCCGGCGCTGCTTCTCCTCCGCGCGCCACACCGCGCGATCGACACGCTGGCCAAAGTCCGCGGGTGTCTCGATCCCCTCGAATGGATTCACAAGCTCGATCCAAACCCTCGATCGCCACTCGCAGCGGCATACGTTCCGACAAGGCAGGCACCTCCGCTTCACGAGGTGCATCCGGTGCAGGCGCCGCGTCGCGAGCATCTCGAGTGCTCGGCGCTCCTCGGCTAACGTCACCGGCATCCGGACGCGGGCGCGGGGAGCGGGGGCCTCGAGAGACTTGCGGCTCTTGCGCGGACGTGGCGCGCGCGCAGGGGTCGGCTCGGGACCGATGCGCGCGACGCGAGCAAACGTACGGAGCACGGCGGCGCCCTCCGTATCGATCTCCACGCGGCGCGCGTCGATCGAGCCCCCACCCGAGGCCAAGAGCTCGCGCACGTCATGCGCGCTGACGAAGACACGAGCGGCACGCGTGGCCGTCCGAGGTGGCCGCGCCGTGCAGACACACCGATGGCACCTACCACCGACGAGCTTGCCGAGCGGCCAGCACTTGCACGCGGAGCACGGACGAGGGCGCGTGAGCCAGCGGTGCGCTCGCCGAAGAAGAGAGAAGGGCATGACAAACTCCGAACGCGGAAGAGAGTGGTCCCGCCGCCCGCGTGAACACGGGCGGCGGGTGGGAGTCAATTGGCGGTGGCCGACGCCACCGAGGGGGGTCTGGCAGTTTGCGATCTGCGTGGGCAATAGGCCCATCATCTCCAGGTCCGTCGACCCCGGCTCCAGCGACCATCCGGTCTCGTCTTCCGGTCGGTGAGGTCCGGTTTGTAGACGACGATGGCGATGTTCATCGTGGTTCATTAAAAAGTTCGCTTGGCCAGTGATGAGCCAAACGCGTTCGCAATGACTTCCTCGAAGTACTCGCGCGTTTCCTCCCGCGAAGCGACTTGGATGGGGGATGCGTTGCGGCGCTTGCTCTTCACGAGGCCACCCCGGCCAGGATGTCCGCCACATCGGAGGCGATGAGCGCCAGCGTCAGATCGCTGGCGTCCGGGAAGGCATCCGTGACGGCATCTCCGACGTCTCGACCTCCCCGAACCGCCTTGACGATGCCGTCAAGGCTCGCTTCCGTAACGAAAAAGTCGGGACCATTCGGAGTGCAAATCACTGCGTGAGTCGTGGTCGTGGTCATGATGATCTCCAGGCGCGGGTATTCCGCGCTCGACGCCCGAGGATGCCCACCCCTCAGACGCCGAGCGCGATGCACTCGGTCCACCACTCCCCCACCCCCCTGTCAGCTAGTCAGGCCCGACCGAACAGATCCTCTTCGGGTTCGACGCCCCGGGCGTGGCTCTCGAGATACGCCGCCAGCGACGCGCGCTTGATCAAGACCTTCTTGCCGACCTTTGACGACTCGATCGCCCCTGCCCTCGCGAGCGAAAGCTCACGGCGCTTGCCGAGGGGCGAGGTACCGGGGGCAAGCCAATCGTTCTGCGCCGAGGCGAGAGCAACACGCGCACGTCGAGCCTGCGCCAAGAGGGCGTGGCCTTCGGCGATCTTGTCGTGGGCTGCAGCTTCAAGCTCGTCGGCGGTCATGCGCGTCACTCCCTTGCTCTCCGCTTACCGATCCAGTGCGGTCTCTGTCCAAAGTCCGCGTCGATTTGCTGCCTTTCGGGACCGTGTGGTCACCGGGCATGCATGGATATCGGCCGTTACGCGAAAGCTCCGCTCGCTTCGCGTCCGATTCTTCGCCGGGCATGCATGGATATCGCCCCGCGGGCGCGGAACGCCGCACACTTCGCGTCACTCACCTTCGGGATATGCGCGTCTCGGCGGTTCTAGCCCGAAAAGACGCTCCCCCATGCCGGTGTACAACCTTGGGATCCGAGTACGCCAAGACCGGACCGGTTGAGGTCACCGCCGACGTGCGCGAAGCTCCTCGGCCAGCATCGCCACGACGTCGAACCGCCCCGCCTCGGCAGCTGCCCCGAGCGCCTTCACGAGCGCCGCTTCAAGGGCGTCAAACTCGCGCAAGGGAGCGCAAGGCGACGTATCACCCGGCCGCGTATGGGCGTCCGGCCGCACCGTTTCCTCGGGGGATCTGCGCCCTACGCTACCGGGTGCGACGCCTGAGCATGCTTTAGGTTCCGCCGTGGCAACACGTAGGGGTTCAAGTCCCCTCCCGTCCACTTCCCTCCCTGCCCGTCGCGCCTGACGGGCGACGAGATTTCCAGAGGGCGGAGAAAGGCCCAGGGGCACGAAATGGATGGGGCGGCGCTTCGCGCCGGCAGAGGCAGAGAGAGAGGCGCTCCGGCGCGAGCGGTGCTCAGCGCTTCACGAGGACGGGCTGCGACGCGCGGGCTCGGGCTCGGGCAGGACGACCGCGCCGCGGACCTTCGCTGGCGCGAGTCGATCTGCTCGGCGACATGCGTTCTGCCGAACACGGCCTCGGCGTGCGCCTGGTTGTGGGCGCGGCAATGGACGCGCAGATTCGAAGGCTCGCCGGACACGCCCCGCGCTCGCGCGACGATGTCGGTCGACCTCGAGCAGCGTGCCTGCCGGGCAACGTTCGCCCAGGTCGCTGACGAATGCGCATTGCTCGCCGTCGCGCGCGAACACCTCGCGCCGCGCCGCGCCGCGCGCGAGACGTGCCCCGGCTTGCAGGGCCGGCGCGCTTGCGGCGCCCGCGACGACTTGCCGAGGCGCTCCTTCTCCAGCGCTTCCACGAGCCTGCCGACCGCCGCCTCGACCACGGCAGCGAGGTCACCCGCCGGATCCACACCACGCCCGCAGAACGCATTGCGCCGACACACCACCGACACAAAACGCAAATCCTGCATCGCGAACTGTCGAATTGTCGCAGCCCTCACCTCCGCTTTTGCCGACTCACCGCAGACCCTCCGCGGGCGCGCCACCACCGTCGACGCCTCGCTCCGCGGGGCGTACCGTCCGTCGCGTGACCACCCCTTCCCGTGAAGAGCTCCTCGACATCGACGCCTACTGGCGCGCCGCCAACTACCTGACCGTCGGGCAGATCTACCTCCAAGAGAACGCGCTCCTCCGCGAGCCGCTGCGCGCCGAGCACGTCAAGCCGCGGCTGCTCGGGCACTGGGGGACCTCGCCAGGGCTCAGCCTCGTCTACGTGCACCTCAATCGCGCCATCAAGGAGCGCGACCTCGACGTCATCTTCCTCGCCGGGCCCGGACACGGCGGGCCCGCGGTCATCGCGAACGTCTACCTGGAGGGCACCTACTCCGAGATCTACCCCTCCATCACTGCCGACGGCGCCGGCGTCCGCTCGCTCTTCCGCCAGTTCTCGACGCCGGGCGGCGTGCCGAGCCACGTCAGCCCGCCGACCCCGGGATCGATCCACGAGGGCGGCGAGCTCGGCTACGTGCTCACGCACGCTTTCGGCGCCGCGTTCGACAGCCCCGACCTCGTCGTGGTGGCCGTCGTCGGCGACGGCGAGGCGGAGACCGGCCCGCTCGAAGGTTCATGGAAGGGCATCAGCTTCCTGAACCCCGTGCACGACGGCGCGGTCCTCCCGATCCTCCACCTCAACGGCTACAAGATCGCCGGCCCCACCGTCCTCGGCCGCACCTCCGACGAGGATCTGAAGAGCCTCTTCTCGGGTCACGGCTACGAGGTGCACTTCGTCGAGGGTGACGATCCGCTCGTCGTGCACGCCGCCTTCGCGGCCACGCTCGACACGTGCCTCGGCGCCATCGCGCGCATCCAGACCGCCGCGCGCTCCGGCAAGGCCACGAGCGGCCGCACGCGCTGGCCGCTGATCGTGCTGCGCACCCCGAAGGGCTGGACCGGCCCCAAGGTGGTCGACGGCATCCCGATCGAGGGCACGTTCCGCGCGCACCAGGTCCCGCTCTCCGGAGTGCAGACCAACGCCGAGCACCTCGCGCTCCTCGAGACGTGGATGCGCAGCTACCGGCCCGAGACGCTCTTCGACGAGGAGGGCCGCCTCGTCCCGCGGCTCGCCGCGCTCGCGCCAAAAGGTGACCGCCGCATGGGCGCGAACCCGGTCGCGAACGGCGGGCGGGTCTGCAAGGACCTCTCTCTCCCCGCGATCGACGACTACGCGATCGCCGTCACGCAGCCCGGCAGCGAGCAGCACGAGTCGACGCGCAAGCTGGGCGAGATGATGCGCGACATCTACCGCGCGAACCCCACCAACTTCCGCCTGTTCTGTCCCGACGAGACGAGCTCGAACCGCCTCGGCGCGGTGTTCGAGGTGGAGAACCGCTGCCTCGTGGAGCGCACCATCGCGACCGACGACCACGTCTCGCACAGCGGACGCGTGATGGAGGTGCTGAGCGAGCACAACTGCCACGGCTGGCTCGAGGGCTACGTGCTCACCGGGCGTCATGGCTTCTTCGCGACGTACGAGGCGTTCGCGTTGATCATCGCCTCGATGACGAACCAGCACGCGAAATGGCTGGACGCGTGCGCGGACCTGCCGTGGCGGGCCGCCGTCCCCTCGTTGAACATCCTGCTGACCTCGACGTGCTGGCGCAACGACCACAACGGCTTCAGCCATCAGGGGCCGGGCTTCATGGATACGGTGCTCTCCAAGAAGGGCACCGTCGCGCGCATCTACCTGCCGCCGGACGCGAACACGCTGCTCTCGGTCTCGGAGCACTGCTTCAAGAGCCGCGACTACGTGAACCTCGTGATCATCGACAAGCAGCCGCAGCTCCAGTGGCTCGATCTCGCGGCGGCACGTGCGCACTGCGCGCTCGGCGCCTCGGTGTGGAGCTGGGCGTCGACGGAGAACGGCGAGGATGCCGACGTCATCCTCGGCTGCGCCGGTGACATCGCGACGCTCGAGACCATGGCTGCGGCCTGGTGGCTACGGAAGAAGGCGCCCGAGCTGCGCGTGCGCGTGGTGAACGTCGTCGATCTGATGGCGCTCTTTTCGCCCTCGCAGCATCCGCACGGGATGACGCAGGAGCGCTTCACCGAGCTCTTCACCGAGAAGACGCACGTGGTCTTCGCGTTCCACGGCTACCCGGGCGCGGTGCACCAGCTGCTGCACGGACGGCCCGCCGCCGAGCGCTTCCACGTGCGCGGCTACCGCGAGGAGGGCACCACCACCACCCCGTTCGACATGGTGGTCCTGAACGAGACGAGCCGCTTCCATCTCGTCATCGAGGCGCTGCGTCGCGCGAAGCGCCCACCGGCGAACGCCGCGCTGCTGATCGACGAGTGCCACGCCATCCTCAAGAAGCACGCGGCCTACGTGCGCGAGCACTTCGAGGACCTGCCGGAGATCACGGCGTGGCGCTGGAACGCGGAGCCCGCCCGTCCGGTGTAGCGGAGGCGCCGCTCGTCGCGTCGAGGCGCTACGCCGCTGGCAAAGGATCCTGACACGGCGTAGGTACTCCGCTCACCGTTCGTGAATCGCCGACGCCTCGTCCCCATCGCGCTCCGGATCGCCACGCTGCTGGGGAGCGGTACATTCGCGAGCTCCGCTGCGGCAGACGATCCCTCCGACAACGAGGTCGGCGGGGTGATCGAGAGGGCCTCGCCGCCAGGCGACACCGTCCGTTCCGCGGTCGACGCGCTGCTCTTCGTGCCGCGCAGCGTGGTGCGCGTCGCCGTGTTCGCGTCGACCGCGACCGCCTCGTTCTTCGAGGACCAGCAGGTCATCCCGCGCACGCGCGCGCTCCTGGGCACCGAGGACGACGCGGTGCGCATCACGCCGACCGTCTCGCTCGCCTCGGGGCTGCGGCCCGACCTCGGCGCGCGCGCCACCTCCAGGACGGGCAGCTTCGCGAGCATGCTCCGCACGAGCATCATCGATCGCGACTCGTACGTCGTCGAGGGCCGGCTCCTCCAGGGACTCGGCGACCGGCAGCGCACGCAACTCGTGCTCGAGGGCTACCAGGAGCGGCGCATCGGCGGCTGGAGCGGGGTGGGCCCGGTCCCTTCGCAGGACGGCCGCAACGCCTTCCTCCCCGATCACGCAGGAGGAGCGGCCGTGTTCCTCCAGGCGCGTCAGCGGATCATCGCGGCCGCCGGTACGCGCGTCGCCGACGACTACGAGCTACTCCTCTCTTCCAGCTTCCAGCGGCGCAAGATCGAGGACGCTCCCGACTACGTCGATACCATCGGCTCCACGTTCGTGCCGGGCACGGTTCCGGGCGCCTACGACCGCAGCGAGCGCATCTACACCGAGGCGACGGTCCGCCGCGACACGCGCGCGGTCCGTGGTCCGCCCGCGGCCGGCCTCTTGCTCGAGGCGTACGGTGGATCGTCGGTGGACACGAACGGCGTCTACGTCCCCGCGCTCCACGCCGGCGGTCGCGCGTCGTGGTTCATCTCGGTGGTGCGCAAGACGTCGATCATCAACCCACGGGTAACGCTCGACGTGGTGTCGCCGCTCGGCTCGAAGGGCCTGCCGTTCGTGGAGTACGCGTCCGCGAGCGGCTTCCGCGGCGTCAGCGGGCGCAGCGATCGCGTCGCGGCGCTGGCCTCGCTCGACTATCGCTGGCAGCTCCGACCGTTCGTGGCGGCCAGGGTCTTCGTGGACTTCACCACCGTCGCGCCCACCATCCCGAAGCTGAGCGTCGAGCACCTCGCGTGGGCCGCCGGCTTCGGGATCGATCTCCACAGCAGCCAGACCGCGATCGGACGCATTGCGTTCGCCGGAGCTCCCGACAACGTCCAGCTGATCCTCGTCTTCGGTCTCGCCGACCCCGGCTTCGGCGATCGGCAGCACCGATGAAACTGCGTCGCCTCCTCGCCCTGCCCGCGATCGCCGTGGTGCTCACCGCCTGCGGCAGCTATCGCCCCGCGGTCTTCGCGGACCGGCCACCCGTCGAGGTCGTGCACGACGACCAGGCCACTCCCCTGCCCTCGCGTCAGGGGTTCGACGAGCGCGAGCACCTCTCCGACGTCTACCTGCGCCGGCCGCTCTTCGACGTCATCCGCCCGCTCGACTTCGGGACTGGCGGCGACGTCAACGCGCTCGACGAGGTGCCGCCCTCGACGTGGTACGAGCCCCTGCTCACCAAGCGCGCACCGAGCGGCAACGCGAACGCGAGCCCGCCAACCTTCCCCTTCATCGCGCTCGACGAGTCACCGACCACGAGCCCCGACGCGCTGGTGGTGGGAGACGCGAAGGGCGTGCGCTACGAGCTCCTCACCGATCCTCCCGACAAGCCGGGCCTCCACACCGCCGCCGAGGTGCTCGGCTCGCTCCTCCTGCGGTCGCTCGGGCTGCGGGCGCCGCGCGCGTGGATCGTCGGTGTGCCCGAGAGCACGCTGAGCAGCAACGGCGCCGAGGCAAAGAAGCGACTGGAAGCGTGGCTCGCGCGGAAGGCGGCGCTCGTGGGCGGGTCGCGGCGGGTCAGCGCGACGCTGTGGCCTCCCGGAATCGACGTCGGCATCGCGAGTGACTTCTCGCTGCGCGGCGACGATCCGAACGATCGCGTCGAGCACGCGAACCGCCGCACGCTGCGCGCGATGCGGATCTTCGCGCACTGGATGGGCTGGACCTCGTTCGGCGTGAAGTCGACGCGCGACGTCTACCTCGGCGAGCCCGGCAAGGGACACCTCGTGCACTTCATGACCGGCGTGAGCCGCGCGTTCGGCACGCAGGATCTTCAGGATCTGCCGCGCCTCGACGAGCAGGCGGGCAGCCTCTGGTGGCACCTCGGCACCTTCGGCCTCGCGCCCGTGCCGACCACGCCCGCGAAGATCGCCGCGTTCCCGTCGCTCGGCTATCTCTCCGAGACCCTCGTGCCCGGCGACTTCGACGTCTCGCCGCCCTACTCGCCGTTCGTGCGCCTCACGCCCGGCGACGAGTACTGGGCCGGCAAGCGCCTCATCGACGCCGGAGAGGACGCCATCCGCATCGGCATCGAGGCGACCGAGCTGCCCGACAACGCCTCGGCGCACCTCGAGAAGGTCCTGAACAAGCGCCGCCGCGCGCTCATCGCGCATGCCACGGCGGTGGTGACTCCGCTCGACGTCGCGGCAAACGCCGGGCGCACGGTGTGGTTCAAGGATCGCGCGATCGCCGCGGGCGTCGCGCAGCGAAAGGGCACGTACTACGAGGTCTCGTACCTCGATCAGAGCGGGCACGAGCTCTCGCCGCGGCGGAGCTTCTGGTCGGCGGGGGAGATCTCGGTCGTGCCGTTGCCGGATGGGTTCGAGGCCGGCCCGATGGTGCTGCACGTGCGCTCGGTGCGGGACGGAATCCCCGCGCCTCGCTGGTGCGACGTCCACGTGGTGGTCGATCACACGTCAGCGCGCGTGATCGGCATCCGTCACTAGCAGATAGCCGCCGCGCTCCGAGCGCACGATCGAGCCGGCGCGCGAGCGCCTCGGCCTCGCAGAGCCGCGCGAGATCGACCTTCTTCACCGGGACGCACCCGGTCGCGGTGACGGCGCGAAGACCGTGCGAAACGCCTTCAGTGCCGCCGGATGGTAGATGGTCGCGTGCTTCTCCTCGGGCATCGGCGCGTGGTGCCACGCGAGTCCGCTCACCGGGCGCGACTTCAGCAGCGCCACGAGCACGCCCGCGCCCTCCATCTCCGCGTCCTCCTCGGCGTTCGCGAGGTAGAGCGTCTTGCGCTGCGCCGTCCAGGCCGCGAGCTTCGTCTCGGCCGAGCGGACGAGCGCCGCGTGGCTCCACCACGTGCTCGGGCTGATGGCGATGTACGTGTCGAACAGCTCGGGGTCGAGCAGCATCGTCTCGAGGACGAACAGCCCCGCGAACGACTCCCCCATCACCGCCGACTCGGTCGTCACCCGGTAGCGCGCGGCGATCCGCGGCTTGAGCTCCTCGCGCATAAAACGGCGGAAGCGATTGGCTCCGCCTGCGTGGGGCGCGATCACGAGATCCTCGGGCACGTCGCTCGGTCCCACGAGGTCGCGGCGCCGCTCCGTGTTCTCGATGCCCACCAGCACGAACGGCCGCATCGTGCCGTTCTTCACGCCGACGTCGACCAGCCCCATCACGTGATGGAAGTCCTCGCCGAGCCCGCCGTCCGGGATGTAGAGGACGGGCACGCGCTCGGTGCCTTCCGCATAGCCAGGCGGGAGGTAGACGTTGATCACCCGCCGCTCGCCGAGCACCTTCGATTCGATGGAGAGCGTCTCGCCCACGACGAGCGGGGTCACCGCGAACGGAGCGGGCGTCGCCGCGGGGCGCGCGGCGGGCTCGCAGGCGGCGACCCCGAGCGCCACCAGCGCCACCAGCGCCGAGGGGAGGAGAGCGCTCGCGCGCGAGAGGAGCATCCTCTCCACTCTAATCCGGAGAGCCGGTCAGGATCGACCGCGACACCGGGTTCGCAGTGTGCAGGACAGGCACAGGTTCGCGTTCGCGGAGGTCACCCTGCGGGTGCCATCGCCGGCCACAAACGACGCCAATTTGCGCTATGGACGCGCTGGCGCGACGATTGCTGAGCGCCTTCGCCATGCGATCCCCAGATCCCAGGCGCGCCGGCCTCGTCGCCGCGCTGGCGCTGCTCGTGGCGACGGCAGCGCCGAGCGCGCGCGCCGATGATCTCCCGCCGCCCGAGCCGACGGCCGCGCCCGAGCCGACGGCCGCGCCCGAGCCGCCGCCGAAGCCGAAGCGCGCCTCGGGCTTCACCGGACGTCTCCACGGCGGGCTCGGGCAGCGCAAGGTGTTCTCCGACTCGGTGCTCGGCGCCGATCTCACGGGTAGCCTCGGCGGCTTCATCGAGGGCGTCAGCATCTACGCCGATCTCCAGCTGCTGTTCGCGTCCGACAAGGGGCTCGCGTTCCGCCAGTACCGCATCGGTCCCTCGATCGACTTCGAGGTGATCTCGCGGCTGCGTCTCGGCGGCGGCCTCTCCATGGGAGTCACCACGCTCACGCGCGCCACGAACGGCAACATCCTCGAGGCGTGGAGCTGGGGTGCACGCCTCCTCGCCTCCGTCGATCTCTTCCAGCTCGAGGGGCGCACCGCCGTGTACCTGCTCGGCGAGCTGAGCGTCGACACCGCCGGCACGTTCCTCGGTAGCGATACGCGGCGCGCGGTCGCCACCACGGTCATGTGGGGCCCGACCATCGGCGCGGGAGTCCGGTTTTGATCCGCGCGTCGTGGTCGCGCGGGGGGATCATTGCGGTCGTCGTCGCGGTGCTCTTCACGCTCGGCGTGAGCTGCAACGGCTTCCGCGAGGACGAGGTCGAGTGCGAACAGGCGGTCAATCGCCTCAAGGAGTGCTGCCCCAACTTCGTCGCCCAGCAGCTCGACTGCAGCTACAGCGAGCGCCTCGACTGCAGCGACAACGTGACGGGTCGCCAGTACCCGGCGCTCTCGCTCGACGAGAGTCGCTGCGTGCAGAACGCAGCGTGCGCCGTCCTCGTGGCGAACGGCGTCTGCGCGCGCGCGCAGAAGGCCCGGCCGACGGGGACTGGCAGCGCCGCCAGCAGCTCGTCGAGCGCGTCCACCGAGGTCGTCTGCCGCTGAGAAAATCCTGTCGGCACCTCGGGGCGCGCAGGACGACCGCGCCACGACCGGCGGGAGGGTCGCCGCGGCGCTCGCGCGCAACCTCCACGGCATGACGGGCCTCATCAACCGAGCGCAGGCCACGCTGCGTGTGCCGTGCTGGAGTTGCGCAGGCGCGCACGCTTTGCGGCGCCCTGGACTTCCTCTTGCCGATCCCGTCGAGAGCGCGCCGTGGCACGTGGAGTGCAGCTCGATGACCCCATGAAGACCCTCCAAGAGCGAGTCATGATCGGTGCGTTCGAGCAGGTCGCCGACGCGCGCCGGAGCATCGAGGATCTCCGGGACGCGGGCTTCTCGACGGGCCAGATCGGCGTCCTCACGCACGACCGCGACGGCGATCCCGAGGTGAAGAGCTTCCGTCAGCTCGAGGGCAACTTCGCGGGCGCCGGCGCTGCGATGGGCGCCGCGGCCGGCGCGGGCAGCGGAGCGCTCTGGCAGGTCGACCAGCGCCATGCATGAGCCGGGCGCTCGGTTCGTCTCGTGAGCCGGTGCGCTCGCGCGTTTGCGGCAGGCGCGGCGCTACTCGTCCCGGTGGCCTGCGGGACCGTGCAGAGCGCACGGTGGACGAGACCGCCGACCTCCCTTGCGCCCCAGGCGGCAGAGGCGGCGTGGGGGCGGGCGCGCGAGGTCTTCGAGAGCCGGTGCGTCGTCTGTCACGGCTGCTACGACGCGCCCTGCCAGCTCAAGCTCGGCACCTACGAGGGGATCGACCGCGGCGCCTCGCACACGAAGGTCTACGACGGCGCGCGGCCGTTCGCCGTGGCGCCCACGCGCCTCGACGTCGACGCACACGATGCCGCTGGCTGGCGGACCAAGGGCTTTCACCCGGTCCTGCCCGAAGGCACGCTCACGAACCCGCGCGCAAGCCTGCTCCTGAAGATGCTCGCGCTGAAGCGCGCGCATCCGCTCCCAGCAAGCGCCGACGTGGCGGCGAGCTTCACCCTCGGGCTCGATCGCAAGGAGACCTGCGCCGACGCGGACCACTTCGATGGGTATGCGCAGGAGCACGCGCTGTGGGGCATGCCGTATGGGCTCCCAGGTCTCGACGCCGAGCAGGAGGCGTCGATCGTGGCGTGGGTCCAGGCGGGTGCGCCGCCGCCGCTGCCGACGCCGATCGCCCCGCGGATCGCCGCGTCCATCCGCGCGTGGGAGGCGTTCCTCGACGAGCCGTCTCCGAAGGCGCGACTGGCCAGCCGCTATCTCTACGAGCACCTGTTCCTGGCCAGCCTCTACTTCGAGGGGCTGGGCGACACGACGTTCTTCCGTCTCGTGCGTTCACGAACCAGGAGCGGTCTCGTCGACGAGATCGCGACGCGTCGACCGTTCGACGATCCGCACGTCGACCAAGTGTACTACCGCTTCGTGCTGCGAACCGAGCGACCGCTCGAGAAGACGCACATGCCGTATCCGCTGAACGAAGCCCGTTTGCAGCGGTATCGCGCGCTGTTCCTCGATGCTGCGTATACCGTCGATCGCCTTCCCGGATACGATCCGCAGGTCGGTGCGAATCCCTTCCGCGCCTTCCAGGCGATTCCAGTTGAGTCGCGATATCGATTCCTGCTGGAGGAGGCCGAGTTTTCTCTGATGGGCTTCATCAAGGGGCCCGTGTGTCGGGGACAGGTGGCGCTCGACGTCATCGAGGACCGCTTCTGGGTCACCTTCATGAGCCCGGACCTGCCCTCGATGAACGAGGAGACCGCGTTCCTCGCGAGCGTGAAGCAGCACCTCGACATGCCGGCGGAGGGCGGCAGCTCCGCGCCGCTGGCGCAATGGCTGGCGTACGGCCTCGAGCACGAGCGCTATCTCGCGAAGAAGGCCGCGTTCCTCGCGAGGACCGCCGACCGCCACGGCGGCATCTCGCTGCGGACCATCTGGGACGGAGACGGCAAGAACGCCAACGCGTCGCTCACCGTGTTCCGTCACTTCGACAGCGCGACCGTGGTGAAGGGCCTCGTGGGAGCGCCGCCGAAGACCGCCTGGGTGATCGGCTTCCCGCTCCTCGAGCGGATCCACTACCTCCTCGTCGCAGGGTTCGATGTGTTCGGCAACGTCGGCCACCAGCTCACGACGCGGCTCTACATGGACTTCCTGCGCATGGAGGGCGAAGCCAACTTCCTCATGCTGCTGCCGCCGGCGCGCGCCCGCACGCTCGTCGACCTCTGGTACCGCGGCTTGACTGGCAGCGCGAAGGAGCGCGTCGTCCGCGATCTCACGTCCTTCACGGAACCGTCGAGCGTCCGCTACGCGACCCGTGCGGCAGAGAACGAGCTCTTTCCCATGCTCGAGGCCCGGACATGGCAGGCGCATCGTGACCGGTTCGACGCCGACCTGGCGCCGTTGCTCTTGCGGCTGAGCCGGGTCCAGGGGAACGCGGCGTCCCGACTACCGGAGCTCTCGTTCGTCAGCGTGTCGGGCGTCGACTTCACCATCACGCGCGACAGTGCCCATTCCAACGTGGCCCATCTCTTCGGTGAGGACGCGCGGCGGCTCGAGGGCGAGGACGCGATCACGGTGCTACCAGGTCTGCTGGGGGCCTACCCCAACGCGCTGTTCGAGGTCGCGCGCCCGGACCTGGAGTCCTTCGTGCAGGCCATCGAGCACCTCGACGAGGACGGCGCGTACCGCGCCCTCCGCACGCGCTTCGGCGTCCTCCGAGCGAGCGTTCGCTTCTGGCGCTTCACCGACGACCTGCAGAGCCGCCACGTGCAGGCCGAGCCGATCGCGGCGGGCCTCCTCGATCTGAGCCGCCTCGAGGCTTACTAGTCGCCGCGGGTCGTGTAGTCGTCGACACGAACGAGGCCGGTGGCGTCCGCCGGGCTCACGAGGGTCTCCGGCGAAAGGTTCGCGGGGAGCTCCGAGACGCGAAGGAGCGCGAGGAGGAGGTTCCCGTGGCACGAGTTGCGCAGCGTCTCGCTCGCGGTCTGGTCTTTCGGCTGATCAGCTTGACGAGCTCGACGACCGCTACCGGCGCGAAGCTGCAGCCGCCAACCAGCACCCAGTCCCGCATCGTCAGTGGGACCGTGTGCAGCACACGTCGAAGGAACGGCACGTAGACCGCCGCCAGCTGCAGCACGAGACAGGTAACGACGGCGGCCCACAGCCATCCGTTCGTGAAGAGCCGCGCGTCGAGTGCAGACCGCCGCCTCGATCTTGCGTTGAACGTGTGAAAGACCTGAACGAACGCCAGCGCCATGAATGCGATGGTGACAGCGTGACGGCCGCCCTCTCCCGCGGTTCCATACCACCTCATCCCGATCCAGAACGCGAGGAGCGTCGCCCCTGCTAGCAGTGCGCCCTGCCAGGCAATGAGTCCCGCGAACCGGGCGCTGACGAGTGGCTCACGCGGATCGAGGGGGGGCACTTGCATGGCGTCCGGAGAGGATGGCTCCAGGGCGAGCGCCATCGCCGGGAAGACGTCCGTGATCATGTTCAGCCAGAGCACCTGGAGCGCGACCAGTGGGAGGGGCCAGCCCACCACGATCGCGACGAACACGACGAGGATCTCGGCGAGGTTGCACGAGAAGAGATAGTGAACGAACCGAAGGATGTTGGCGTAGATCGTTCGGCCTTGCTCGACGGCCGCGACGATCGTCGCGAAATTGTCGTCGGTGACGACCATATCGGCCGCTTCTTTCGCGACCTCCGTCCCCTTCCGTCCCATCGCGATCCCGATGTCTGCAGCCTTCAGCGCCGGCGCGTCGTTCACCCCGTCGCCGGTCATCGCGACCACTTCACCTTGCGCCTGGAGCGCCTCGACGATCCGCAGCTTGTGTTCCGGCGAGACGCGCGCAAACCAGCGCGAGTACGGTTGCAGCCACCAAGAGGACGACGATGAGGCTCTTGAATTGATCGAGCGCCATGGCAAACGCGAAGCGACCGCGAGCCGTCGTCAGGCTATTCGGGCCGTGCTCGGCCAGCCGCTTCGCCGCCTCCTGCCGGCTGAGG
>JAYTHX010000035.1:0-7076 GCA_043732195.1 Polyangiaceae bacterium | reverse complement strand
GCGCGGCGCGGTCGCGGTCGCGGTAGAGCTTCGCGAGCCAGGCGTCCATCGCGGCGGCGTGGGCCATCGCCACGAAGGAAGGCGTCTGCGAGCGCTCGGCATGCTCGATGGCGGCCCTGGCGCGCTCGATCGCGGCGTCTACGGCGCCGCGCGCGAGCTCCACCTCCACCAGCGCGCGCGCGCTGTCGGCGAGCACGTCGAGGAATCCGCCTTCCTCGCCCAGCTTGCACGCCAGCTCGAGATGCTGCGCTGCGATCTCGTGCTCGCCGAGCGCGAGCTTCACCTGACCGAGGTTCGAGTGGCCGAGCGCCTCGCGCGCCGACCAGCGCGCCTTCTTCGCCGCCGCGAGCGCGCGCTCGTAATAGACGGCCGCCGCGGCGTGATCGCCGCGCGTGTAGGCGACCCCGCCGAGGTTCACGTAGCCGTCGGGCATGCCCTGGAGATCACCGGCGAGCTCGCGCAGCTCGAGCGCCGCCTTGAAGGCGTCCTCGGCGCCCGGCAGCTCGCCGGAGAAGAAGAACGTCGAGCCCTCGGCATCCTTGAGGCGCGCCATCGCGACGTGCCACCCCGCATCGCGGATGTGCAGCTGCTGTCCGATGCGCAGGCCCTCCTCGACGTCGCGCTTGGCCGCCGCCCGATCGCCCTTCGTGGAGAGCTGGAAGGCGCGCGCCGCATGCACGCGCATGTGCAGGATGCTCGGCGCGGTCTGCGCGCGGCACATCTCGATGGCGCGCGTCAGCACGTCGATCGACTCCTCGATGCGCCCGTACTCCTTGAGCACGGAGCCGCGCTCGAGCAGCACCCACGCGTGCACCGCGTCGTCGTCCGCGACACCCGCGGAGCGCAGATCGGCCGCCGAGGCATCGAGCGAGCGCAGCGCCTCCTCGAAACGGCCGGTGCGCGACTCGGCGGCGGCCCGCTCCCGCAGCACGCCGGCGCGCGCGATGCGCTCGTCGCTCGTGGTCTCCGCGTCCCACAGGGCCGCGACGCGACCGAAGAAGCCCACCGCCTCGGGATAGGCGCAGACGCTCACCGCATGGCGCGCGGCGTTGAGGTAGAGGCGGCGCGCGCGCGGTCGATCGCCGGCCGCCTCCAGGTGCGCAGCGAGGTTGGCGTGCCCCCCTTCCCACAGCTCGCCGCGTGCGCTGAGCCAGTCCGCGACCTTGCGGTGCGCCGCGATCGACTGCGCGCGCGGGACGAGCTCGTAGGCGGCATCGCACAGGGCCTGCGTGGCGAACATGAGCTCGCGCTCGCCGGACACCGTGGAGGTCGCGGCCGGCTTGATCAGCTCGCGCGCCCGCAGCGTATCGAGGCTGGTGGTGAGCGCGTCATCGGAGAGCTCCGCGGGCAGCAGCTCGCGCAGCGCGCCCGACCAGAAGGTGCGCCCGATGACCGACGCCAGCTTGAGGATCTCCTTGTGCATCGGCACGAGACCGTCGAGCCGCGCCTGGAGAACGCCGCGCACCGTGTCGGGGAGATCGAGCTTCGCCGAGCGGTTCTTGTCCCACTTGACGGGCACGTGGTGCTCGTCGACGGAGAGGGCGCCGCGATCGACCAGGAGGCGCACGAGCTCCTTGCAGAGCTCGGGATTTCCCTCGGCGCGCCGGATGATCTCGCTCTTCACCTCGCGCGGGAAGCTCGGGACCTGACGGAAGAGGTCGTCGAGGAAGCGCTCCATGACGTCGCCGCTGAACGGCAAGAGCTCGATGCGCGTGCGGATGTCGGAGCCGGTCATCCAAGCCGGCACGTGCTCGCTCGCCTCGGGGCGCGCCGAGATCACGAGCAGCACGCGCTCGTGACGGAGCGCGCGGATCAGGTACTGCAGGAGGTCGAGCGAGGCCTGATCCGACCACTGCACCTGCTCGACGAGCATCACCACGGGCCGCGACGGAGTCTTCGCCTGCGCGAGCCGCCGCACCCAGTCGCTGAACGCGGAGACGGTGCGCGTGGCGTCGGTGGAGATCTCGGTCTCGAGCAGCGGTGCGACCGGTGTAGGGGCGACGAGATCCGCGAGCAGGCGCCCCGCCTCGCGCCCGTCCTCCACTTCGAGGCCGTCCCAGGCCGTCGCCACGGCGTCGACGACGCGCGCGCGGACCGCCTCGGGCGAATCGTCGACGCGCACGTTGAAGCGCGCGCGCAGCATCTTGCCCACGAAGCCGAGGGGGGCGATGCCCAGCATGCGCGTCGCATGCAGGACGTGCGGCGCGGGCTCGCGCGCCGCCAGCGCGATGCGCAGCTGCTTCAGCAGGTGCCCCTTACCGAGGCCCATCTCGCCGATGATCTCCGCCACGTGGAGCGTCCCGTTCGCCGCCACGGATTCGTAGAGCCCGAGCAGCATCTCGAGCTCGTGGTGACGCGCGAAAAACGGCGTGCCCGAGGCGCTGCGGAGGCGCACCGAGCTGGCCGCCTCGTCCTCGCGCTCCTTGACGGCGCGGAACATCAGCACCGGCCCCGACATGCCCTTCACGTGCACCGGAGGCGCGGTCGTGAGCTCGAAGCGGTCGTGCACGAGACGCTCGGTGGCGAGACCCACCAGCACCTCGCCGGGCTGCGCGGCGTTCTCGATGCGGCTCGCCACGTTGACGGTCGCGCCCATGATGTCGGCGGCGGCGCGGCTGCCCGCGCCCACCGTGCCCACCATCACCAGGCCGGTGTTGATGCCGATCCGCAGGGCCACCTCGGCGTTGCGCACCTTCGCGATCTCCTGCACGCGCGCGGTCATCGCCAGGCCGGCACGGACCGCGCGGACCGCGTCGTCCTCGTGCGTGGTAGGGACACCGAAGACCGCCATCACGCCGTCACCGATGTACTTGAGCACCGTGCCGCCTTCGCCTTCGATCTCGCGCGAGAGCGGCTCGAAGAACGCGTTGGCCAGCTCGCGCACGGCGTCGGGCTCGAGGTCGTTCGCGATGGTGCTGAAGCCCACGATGTCGGCGAAGAGCACGGTCGCGAGCTTGCGCTCCTCGGCCCAGCGGCCGCTGCCCACCGCGGAGGCCGGAGGCTGCGAGCCGTGACCGAGCAGGCTCGTCGGCGGCTCCGGGAGATGTCCCGACGGATGCGGCGAAGCGGGCAACGCGACCGCCGACCGGGTGTTGGGCGGCCGGGCGAGGCGCATCGCCTGCTGCATCGCGCGCGCGGAGGGCCAGCGCTCCTCCTTGCGGAACGCGAGCGCGCGATCGACGACCTCCACGAGCCCCTTCGGCACGTCCGGCGCCACCGCCCCCAGAGACTTCGCATGCGCGGTCGCAGCGGCGATCACCACCTCCATGTGCGACTTGGCGTCGTGCACGATCCGCCCGGAGAGCAGGGCAAAGAGCGTCGCGCCGACCGCCCAGAGATCGCTCAGCGCGTCGACCTCGTCGGTCCGCCCCAGCGCCTGCTCGGGCGGCATGAAGGCAGGCGTGCCGATGGTGACGCCGGTGCGCGTGCGCAGGTGCGGGACCGGCTGTCCGCCGCCCTGCTCGTCGTCCATCTCCTCGCCGAGCGTCACCGCGCGGAGGCGCGCGATGCCGAAGTCGAGCACCTTCACCGCGTTCTCCCTCGTGAGGAAGACGTTCTCGGGCTTGATGTCGCGGTGGACGATGCCCGAGGCGTGCGCCGCGGAGAGCACGTCGAGCAGCCCGTCGGCGATGACGAGCGCGTCCTCGATGGGAAGGCGGCCGCCCAGGCGGCGCGCGCGCGCGTCCGCGGTCTCTCCCTCGAGGAGCTCCATGACGAGAAACGCCGCGCCGTCCTCGGTCTCGTCGTCGTCGAGGACGCGCGCCACGCCCAGGTGATTGACGGCGTTCGCGACGTAGCCCTCGCGCGCGAAGCGGGCGCGGATGTCGCCCATCACCGAGAGCTGGGGATGCAGGATCTTGAGCGCGACGCGGCTGCCGTTCCGGTGGGTCGCCGCGTAGACGGCGCCCATCCCGCCCACGCCCAGCAGCTTGTCGACCCTCCATTTGCCCTTGATCCGCGTGCCGACCCGCGACTGCGCGACGTCACTGACGGAGGGGTAGATCTTCGACATATCGAGCGTCGGTAGCATCCCACATCCGCGAAAGACTGGCGAAAGGGCGGGAGGGTTTCGTATCGGGGCTGCGCTCGCGGGGACGTTCGCCGTGATGGCGGCGCCAGCTCGAGCAGCGGCGGCCCCACCTCGCGCAGCGCGGCCGCAGGCGACGACCCCTGCACGCTCTGCCTGAAGCAGTCCTGTAGCAACGAGACGCTCGGCTGCGCGAACGACGCCGAGTGCGTCGCGGTGTTCGACTGCGCCGGCGCGTGCGCCGATCAGGACGGTTCCTCGAGCTGCACCCCGTCGCCGAGCGGCGCCTCGAGCATCTACTGCTGCACCGGCGGCTATTCTAGTTCTGGCCCGGCTTCGCCGCGGCCTGCGCGAGCATCTGCACGGTGGCCGGGCTGGGCGGTGAGGTGCCGAGCGCGACGTGGGCGAGGCTCTTCGAGGACTCCGCCGCGTCCGCCTGCTCGTGCACGAACGTGTTCAGCTCGTCGCTCACGCGGCGCAGGTACTGCTGCTTCACGTGGAAGGGCAGGAACGCGCTCTTGAAGCCGCTCAGGATGACCTGCTTCAGGTCGTCGAACGTGAAGCCCATCTGCGTGTGACAGAGCCACAGCTCCTTCGAGACCGTGGTGTTCGTGACGAGCCGGTTGTCGGTGTTGACCGTCACGCGCAGGCCCAGGTTCTTGTACAGCTTGATGGGGTGGCTTGCGAGGTCGCGGATCGCGCCCGTCTGCACGTTGGACGAGGGGCAGCACTCGAGCGCGATGCGGTGGTCGTTGACGTAGTGGAGGAGGTCGCCGTCCTCGCGAAGCCGGCAGCCGTGGCCGATGCGATGGGCGCCGCAGACGTGGATCGCCTGGTGGATCGACTCCGGGCCGTAGGCCTCGCCGGCGTGGATGGTGACGTTGATGTTGTTGTCGCGAACGAGCTGGAACGCCGCCTTGTGGTGCTTCGCCGGGTGGTCGTACTCGGCGCCGGCGAGGTCGAAGCCGACGACGCCGCGGTTCTTGTAGGCCACCGCGAGCTCCGCCATCTCGAGCGAGCTCGCCGCCGAGACGTTGCGGATCCCGCACAGGATGACGTTCGACTCGATGCCGTACTTGTCCTGCGCGGCGCGGAGCCCCTCGAGCACCGCCTCGACGACCATCGTGAGCGCCAGCTCGCGACGCGTGTGGAGCATCGGCGAGTAGCGGACCTCCATGTAGCGGACGTTCTCCCTCGCCGCGTCCTCGGCGAGCTCGTAGGCGGCGCGGGTCAGCGCGTCGGCGGTCTGGAGGACGCGCAGCGTGACGTCGAACGCCTTCAGGTACTCGACGAGCGAGCCGCAGTTCTCCCCGAGATTCATGGCCTTTCGCAGGCCGTCCTCGTCGCGCGAGGGGAGCTCGACCCGCTGCTTGTCCGCGAGCTCGAGGATCGTGGAGAGCCGAAGCGAGCCGTCCAGGTGGACGTGCAGATCGGTCTTCGGGAGCTTCTCGATGACCTCGAGGGGGATCGTGTGCGGCATGCTTGGCTATATCACACCTCGCGTTCTGACTCAGGGGACCTTCACGGCCTTCGCGTCGGCGTTGTCGGGGTCGAGCTTGAGCGCCTCCTCGAGGTGCTTCTTCGCCTCGGGGTTGCGCTTCAGCGTCACGAGCTCCTGCGCGAGCAGCGCGTGCGCGGTCGCCTTCTCCGGCGGCTTGCCGGCGCACAGCAGCGCGGTCTCGAGCTCGAACGCCGCGGTGTCGTGCGCGTTCGTCGCCGAGAGCGCGCGGGCGTAGGCGGTGTGGGTCTGAGCGCCCATCACGTCGACGAAGATGGCGCCTTCCCCGATGCGACGTGCGTCGTCCCAGCGCTTGGCGGCCACGAGCTTGTCGAGGAGGAGCCGCCACACCTTGCGATCGTGCTGCTCGAGCTGCGCGAGCTTCTCGAGCGCGGCGAGCGCGTCGGCCTCGCGCTTCGCGGCGGTGTGGAGATCGAAGAGGCCCTTGAGCGGCTCGCTCTGGCTGGGATCGAAGCGGTACGCGGCCTCGAAGTGGAAGCGCATCGCCGCCTCGTCCTTCTTCTCCTCCGCGAGGTCCGCGAGCATCGAGTGGACGACGTACCCGTCGTGCCCGGTGCTGCGCATGATGTCGAGGTGCTTCTTCGCGCCGTCCGGGTCCTTCTCGCCGCGCGCGAGCTGGGCGGAGACGTAGTGCGCGTCGGCGTTGCGAGGGTCGATGGCGAGCGCGGCGTCGAGCTCGGCCTTCGCCTCCTTGCCCTTCTTCGCGCGGAAGAGCGCCATCGCCAGCTCCACGTGCGCCTTCGCGTCGGTCGGCGTGCTCGCGACGCCCTTCTTCGCCTCCTCGAGGTCCTTGCCCTTGAGCGTGAAGAGGTACTGGTCCTTGTAGCGCGAGAGGCGCGCGAGCTGCCACGCTCGGTAGCCGGCATCGTAGTCGGCGGCGGTCACGCCGAACGCGCCCTTGATCACCTCGGGCGTCTTCTTGCCCTGGCCCCAGAGGCGCAGCGCCTCGACCACCTTCGGCATGCCGAACTTCTCGACCGTCCAGATGAGCATCTGGCTCGCGGCGTAGTAGGCGACAGTCACGTCGTTCGCGTCGGTCGCGTGCGTGAACGCGCGGTTCATGTCGACCGCACCGGGGAGCTTCTTGTCGTTGATCGCTTGGTACAGCTCGGGGTCGAGCTCGCGCGCCCACTCGGGACGCCGCGCGATGGTCTCGTACTCGGAGAGCCCCTCGGTGAACCACCGCGGGACGTGGTTCTTCGAGAGCTGGATGGCGAAGACGTGCCCGAGCTCGTGCCACAGCACGTTGCCGTAGTTGAACGGCTCGGCCTTTGGGCTGATCGCCGCCACCACGCGCCCGAAGCACACGCCCTGGATGCCGATGTTGGGGAGGCCGCTCGTGCGCACGCTGAACGTCTGGCGTGACGCGTACATCTCGACCTGCACCGGCACCTGCGGCACGTACCCGTAGCGCGCCTTCATCGAGGCGAAGGCCTCGCCCAGCATGCGCGGCGCGTAGCGCTCCATCACCGGGCGCTCGTCCTTCGCGTAGCGGACCTTGAACACACCGTCGGCGATGGTCTCGTACTG
>JAYTHX010000034.1:0-19961 GCA_043732195.1 Polyangiaceae bacterium | reverse complement strand
CTACGGCGGCTCGCAGGTCCACCCCGCGACCTTCGTGGCCGTCGTCGAGCAGATCGCCATCGCCGACGGCTCCGCCGGCTGGTGCACCATGATCGGCGCCACCTCGGGCCTCATGAGCGTGCACCTCGAGGACGACCTCGCGCGCGAGATCTACGCTCCAGCAGACAGCGTGACGTGCGGCGTCTTCGCGCCGATGGGCCGCGCGGTGAAGACCGCGGAAGGCTATCGCGTCTCCGGTCGCTGGCCGTTCGCGAGCGGCTGTGAGCACTCGCGCTGGCGGATGGGCGGCGCGATCGTGATGAGCGAGGCCGGCGGCGGCCCCGCCGAGCTCCTGCCGAACGGCGCGCCCGACGTGCGCAGCATCGTCTTCCGCGCCGACGAGACGAAGATCATCGACACCTGGACCACCAGCGGGCTCCGCGGCTCCGGCAGCCACGACCTCGAGGTGAGCGACGTGCTCGTTCCGTACGCGCGCACGTTCTCGCTGCTCACCGGCACCCCGAAGCATGCAGGATACACGATTCCTTTCTTCGGAGTCCTGGCGTCGGGTGTCGCCGCGGTGGGCCTTGGCATCGCTCGCGCCGCGCTCGATACGTTCGTGACGATGGCGCGCACCAAGACGACGCCCGGCAGCAAGCGCACGCTCGCGCAGTCCGAGCTGGTGCAGCAGACGGTGGCGAAGGCCGAGGCTCGGCTGCGGTCGGCGCGCGCGTTCCTCTACGAAGCCGTCGAGGAAGCCAGCGCGGGCGAAGGTCCACCGTCGATCGAGGCACGCGCGCGCCTGCGCCTGGCAGCTGCGCACGCCGCGGTCGAGGCTGCCGCGGTGACGGCGCTCGCCTACGAGGCCGGCGGCGGCTCGGCGATCTACGCGAAGAGCCCGCTCCAGCGGCACTTCCGCGACGCGCATGTCGTCACGCATCACATCATGGTGAGCCCGAGCGCGGCGGTGCAGGCCGGTCGCATCCTGCTGGGCGTCGAGTCGGACACGACCACGCTGTGATGCCACAACCAGGCGATTCTCACGGATCGCGTGCGGAGCGCAGCCGGTACACCACGTAGAACGCGCCGCGGGGGCCCAGCGGGAGGTGCGTGCTCTCCTCGAAGCGTGAGCGGAAGAGGTCCGAGCGGAGCAAGCGCGCCTCCACGGCGCGCATCTCCGAGTAGACGAGCACGGTGTCGACGCCGCGGTCGAGGAGCATCGAGACGTCGACGCGCTTCGACGTGTGCCCACCGGGGAGGAGCGCGATCGAGGGATCCGTGAGCCCCGCGAGGTCGACGATCCTCGCCTCGGTCGCCGCCGAGACCCACCCGATGTCCAGCGCCGCCACCACGTGCGCCCCTTCGAGCGCGGGCCGCGCGCGCGCGATGAGGTCCGCGCGGTCCTGATAGACGCCGCGCCCGGCGGGCGCCGCACGCCACGCGAGCAGCACGCCGAGAACCAGCGCGGCAGCGAGGCGCGCCGCGCTCCACGCGGGCTTCGTCACCTTCGAGATCTCGACGAACGCGAGCACGAGGGAGGGCGCCACCGGCACGAGCAGCCGCGCGTACGGCATCCAGTCGCCGCCCGCCGCCGCCACCGTCGCCGCGTGCCCCGCAAAGGCCACGACGATGGCGAGCGCCAGCCCGCGCGCCCGCCACAGCGCGAGCGGCGCGCAGACGAGCAGCGGCGTGAGCACGACGAGCAGCGCCGCCCCCACGTAGAGGCCGCCGTGCGTGAGGTCGCTCGGCTTCGCGAGCACGGCGAGCGGCGCCGGCCGCCCGAAGATCGCGAGCCGCACCAGCGCGCAGACCGCGAACGGCGCGAACGCCACCGCCGCGCCCACCAGCGCCGCCCGCCGCCCGCGCGCAGGCGCGCCCACCGTCGGACCCGCCGCGAGCGCGGTGCCCGCCGCGACCGTCACCGCCCACACCACGAGCTCGGGCCGTAGCGAGGCCGCGAGCCCTGCGAGCGCCGCCACCTGGAGCGGCCGCCGGCTGCGCGTCACGGCGAGCGTGGCGAGCGCCGTGGCCACGCCGGTCTCGAGCCCGCTCGCCGCCCACGCGCCGATGGCGAATGCGAGCCCCATCACCACCAGCGCGCCGCCCGCGAGGCCCACGCGCGCGCGTCCCTCCGCGGCGGCGCCGACCCGCGCGCCGAGCGCGGCGCCCGCGAGCGTCCACGCCACGATCCCGAGCACCTTCGCGCGCAGCAGGGTGGCGACGCTCGAGCCACCGGCGAGCGGCGCGAGCACGAACGACCACGGCAGCGGCGTCACGCCGTCGGTCGATGGTCCCTGCGCGTCGAAGCGGTACCCGAGCCCGTGCGCGAGGTGATGCGCGTAGCGGATCGGGATGAGCGCATCGTCGACCGTGAACCCCCACATCGCGAGCGCCGGGACGAGCGCGCAGGCCGCCCCCAGCGCCGCGAACCCCACGCGGCGCGCGCGAGAGCGCTCCGTAGCAGCGGTGAGAGCAACGTGTCCAATGTCCTGCACGGGTGGCCGAAAACTACGATTACGACGGGTAAGTTCCTAGGATTCGTTCATCCACCGACCTCCAGCCGGCGCAAAAAGCGACGGCATCACGGAGCCCTGCGTGTCGGTGGCAGAGACGAATGCGTAGCTTCGAAATCTTCGTCGAGCCCGAGTCTTCCAAGCTGCACGATGACGCTGCGCAGGGTGGCACCATGCCTTCCCTGCCGCGCTCGGGCCGCCGGAACCGCATCGAACCCGCTCCGCTGGCTGCGCTGGCCGGGGGGCGCGCGCGGACCAGTGAGGTCCTCGATCTGTTCATCCACGGCGCCAACGTCACCGCGCGCGTCGCGGAGCGTCATGCGTCCCTCGTGCTGCGCGACCTCGCGTGGGCGCTCAGCGAGCTCGTCCGGGTGCCCCGTGGCAAGCGCATCGTGCGCTTCTACGAGGACGCCTGGGAGCTGTGTGTCGAGCGGCTCGCCTCGAGCGCGACCTTGAGCGTGTATCGCGGGGGCTCCGAGCCCACCGTGCTCGTCTACGACCGCGCGGTCGTGTTCGACGAGATGTGCGCGAGCGTCGTCGATGCCATCGACACCACGCTCGCCCGTCATGCCTCGCGCTCCCCGGTCGCGCACGAGCTCGCCGAGGTCCGCCGCGCGCTCGAGGCGGCCCGCGCCGCGGCGCCCGTCTTCGATGAGGACGTCCCCGACTCCTCGACCGTCTCCGTCGACATCGATCGCGACGCGCCGATCTCCTTCGCTGCCGACTTCTCGATGCGCCCCGGCCCGGCCGCGCTCGACGCCATCGAGCCGAGCGTGGAGCGCGCCGATCTGCACGCGCTGCTCGTCCGCGGACGCATGCGCGCCGAGATCCGCGGCCGCTCCGTCGACCTCGGGGAGACCTACCCCTTCCTCTTCGCCGAGCGCATGCTCGACCTCGCGCGCCGCGCCCTCGATGCGTGGGAGCGCGGTCAGCCCTTCTTCGCGCGCGTCGATGCCGGCGGCGCGATGGTCGGCCTCCGCACCGTGGCCGCAGACGTCCCGCCCGCAGCGCTCACCATCAGCCCCGGCACCGTATCCGACGAGCGCGAGCGCCGCCGGGAGCGCACCGTCTCGACGTTCCCCGAGCTCTCCCTCTTCGACGTCGTGGAGTCGGCGCTCGCCTTCGGTCGCGGCCTCGTCCGCGCGCTGGTCCGCCGCGATCGCACGCAGAGCGGCAACCTCCGCCTCGCCGCATTCCGCCGTGACGTGCGCACCGTCACCGATGCCCTGCGCGAGGTCCGCCGGCAGGACGCGCGCATCAACACCGCGCCCGAGTCGTACCGCGCGTTCGCGCATCAGGTCCGGAAGCAGCAAGAGCCCGGCACGCTCGGCACCGCGGCCAAGCTCCGCTACACCCAGCGCTGGCGCGCGCTCGTCCCCGGCATCGACCTCCGTGCCACGTTCCTGTGCGGCGATCGCATCGTGATCGGCGCGGCGCTCGAGACGTTCTGTCTCGACCGCAACAGCGGCGAGCTCATCTGGCGTCGGCCCACGCCGCGCGCCACGAGCGTCGTCACCCCGGCCGGCGTCGCGCGCATCTCGCCCGACGGACAGATCGCGCTCCACGACTTCGGCTCGGGCGAGGTCACGCTCCGCACGTGGATCGCCCCGCGCACCACGGGCCCCTGCTCGGGTGCCGTGGTCAACACCGCGGGCCTGCCCAAGCTCCTCATCGTGACCGAGGGCGACCGTCATCTCGTCGCCATCGATCTCACGAGCGGCGAGGCGCGCTGGCGGTACGCGTGGGGTCGCGCCGGTGCGCTGCGCCTCAAGCGCGTCGGCAAGCTCCTCTACGTCGCCTCGGGCGACAGCGCGCTCACCGCGGTCGACGTGCAGACCGGCGCCGTCGTGTGGCGGGCACGCGATCGCTTGCGCTTCTGCGCGGGCCCCGCGCTCGACCACGACTCGCTCTTCGCGGTGGCCGGCGGCGTGAGCAGCGCCGCGACGCTCCACGCCATCGACCCGTACTCGGGCAGCCCTTCGTGGAGCGCGCGTATCCCATCGTCGCCGTGCACCGTGGAAGGGCCGCCTCTCCTCACGTCGACCTCGGTGACGGTCGCCGTGCGCGACCGCCGCGGGCTCCGTCTGTCGGCGTTCGACCGCGAGAGCGGCGCTCCGCTCTTCCACACCGAGACGCCCGTCGCGCCCGTCGGCACGTCGTGGCTCGCGGTCGACGACTTGCTGGTCGGCAACACCCCCACCGGCGAGGCGCTCGGCGTCGACGGCACGAAGGGCACCGTGCGCTGGAAGCACGCGTTCGGTCGCGGCGTCGACTCCGACGTCCCGCGCAAGCTCGAGCCCGTCCTCCGCTCGGGCGCCCTGTTCGTCCCGCACACCGACGTCCAGGTCCTCCGCCCCAGCGACGGCGCGCATCTCGGCATGGTCGGCCCGTGCGATGCGATCCCCGATCTCCTCCGCGTCGATGAGCGCTGCGATGTCTACGTCGCCGAGGAGAGCGGCCACATGGTCTGCTTCGGCGCCGGCGCGCGACTCTCGCTCGTGAGGTGAGGTAGATTGCCGGGCGATGGCTCGGCTCGTCTCTCTCCTCTGCGTCACCGCGCTCGCGTGCACGCCCGACAGCGGGCCGGCCTCGTATCCCGACGGACGCCTTCCGCCCCCGCAGCCGTTCGCGCCGTCCGGGGCCGTGCCTTCGCCCGCGAGCAACGCGCCCCCGGGCAACGCGCCCGGAACGCCGGGCTGCGGCAGGCCTCCCGCGCGCGCAGGCGCGGCGGTGGCGCAGCACGTGACCGCCGCCGGCCGGGACCGCACGTACACGCTCGTCGTCCCGGAGGGCTACGCGCCGCAGACCCCCTACCCGCTCGTGTTCGTGCTGCACGGTAGCGGCGGCACGGCGGCCGGCGCGCGCACGCAGACCGATCTCGAGAAGGTCGCCGGCGGTCGCGCGCTCTTCGTCTATCCGGATGCCATCGGCGGCAACTGGGACCTGAACGCGCCTGCGCCGAGCAACGTCGACGTCGCGCTGTTCGATACCCTCTCCCTCCTCGTGACGAACGCGCTCTGCGTCGACACCCGACGCGTGTTCGTGACGGGCTTCAGCAACGGCGCGTACATGGCAAACCAGCTCGGTTGCCGGCGCGGCGAGCGCATCCGCGGGATCGTCTCCCACGCGGGCGGCGGCCCCTACGAGATGCAGGGGTCCTACGACGACCAGGGCAACCTCGGCTGCGGCGGCAAGGCAGTGGCCGCGCTGATCGTCCACGGCGCGAGCGATGGCACGGTCGCGGTGAGCGAGGGCCAGAAGAGCATCGACCACTGGAGCCGGGTCAACCGCTGCGGCGGCGGCTCGTCCCCCGCGCTGACGCCCCCGTGCGTGGCGCTCGCGGGCTGCTACCAGCCGGTCGGCGTGTGCCTGGTGCCGGGCCTCGGCCACGGCCTCTGGAAGGAGGCCGGCAAGGTCACGTGGGCGTTCTTCGACGCGCTCCGCTGACTCACGTCAAGGCAACGCGATGACGTCGACGATCGCGAAGGCGCCGGCGGGCTCGCCAGCGACCGTCGTGAGGCGCGACGCCGGGAGGTCGAAGCGATCGCGGGCGGCCGCCGCGATGGCACGCGCCGCCTTCTCGCCGCCCTTGGCGGTGACGCGGAACGCCGCGCGCTCGAATGCGCCCGAGAGGAAGCCGATCTGCGCGACGACGGCCGCCGCGTCCGCGGTGGCGTCGGCGCGGTACGAGACGAGCGCGGTCGTGCCTGCGGGCAGCGCGGCGAACGCGCCGGCGTCGGCTCCGGCGGGGTCGTGCGTGACCATCAACGCTGGAGCGGGCGCGATGGCGGTCACGATGCGGTCGTCGACGGGGAGCGGCGACGGCGCGGCGCTGGTGGTGAGCCCGCCGCTGCGGGCGAGCGCCCACTGCCGCTGCGCGAGCGTCTCGACGGTGACAGTGCCCTTGGCCGCTGCGCCCATCAGGCCGCGCTGCTGCGCGAGGCTCGCGGGCGCGATCTGACCGAGGCGCTCGAGGAGCGTGATGGCCTCGGGCGCTCCGCCGACCCCGGCGGCGAGCGGCAGCGCCTCCTTGTTCGCGAGCCGGCGCGCGACGTTCGACGCGTCCCTGCCTGCGCGATCGATGCCGTCGAGCCAGGCGCGCGCGAAGTCCCGCATCTTCCCCTCGTTCGCATCGAGCTGCGCCTTGGGCGCGATGGCGACGATGGGCACGAAGCGCGAGGCATCGGCGCTGGAGAACGCGAGCTTGCGATCGTCGGCGGCGCCGCGCACGACGGCGGCGAACGGGGCGGCCTTCGCATCGGTGGCGCCCGGCGCCACGAGACGCACGCGCGCGGGCGCGACGCCCAGAAGGTCGAGCGCGAAGAGGCCGAGCATCGTCGCGGACTCGGAGCCGCCGGCGCGCGCCGTGGCGTCCGCCGCGGTGGCAGGTCCGAACGCCACGAGCTTCACCTCGTCACCGGCGGGCGGCGGCTTGAGCAGCGCGCCGGCGGCGGCGTGCACCTCCTCGCGGCCACGCGAGAAACCGACCACGACGAACGCGCGGGGATCGAGCGCGCGGAGGCGGTCGTAGGCGAGGACGAAGGCAGGCAGCGGCAAGACGGCGATGTCGGCGCCGACGGGGTCGCTGCCGCCGCGCGCGAGGCGGGCCTCCACGGCGTCGAGCGTGGCTTCGGGCGCCAGCTCGAGCGCGGGTCCGGTCGCTCCGCCGTCGGCCGCGGTGAGCGCGACGCCAGCGGCGACGAGCTCCCAGCCGAGCGACGTGATGCGCAGCGGGCGCTCGACGGGCTTCGGCGGAGCGGCCGCGAGCGCGGCGTCCGCGAGGGCGCCGCCGTCGGCCCTGGCGCCGCCGCCGTCTCCCGCGTCGACGACCTCGGCGACCTCGGGATCCGCCGCCGGCGCGTCGTAGGGGGCGCGGGCGCGCGTGAGCAGCAGGAACAGCAGTCCCAGCGTCATCACTGCGATCAGGAAGAAGGATGCGTAGCCCTTCATGTCATCTCGGGGGCGGCGATGCCGCGGAAGAGGCGCCGGAGCCAGAGACGGAACCAGAGACGGAACCAGACGCCGAGCCCGAGGCGCCGGGCTTCGCGCCGGGCTTGTCGTTCGGGAAGACGGGGCTCACGCCGGCGACGAAGTAGACGAGGCGCGCCATCGTGGTCGAGCCGGAGCGCGCGTAGAGATCGGCCTCGTGCGCGAAGAGGTTCTTGGTCATCGCCTCGGCGGCGACGAGCATGAGCGCTACGCCGAGCAGCACGATCGCGAACACGTTGGACACCATGCCCAGGCTTCCGCGCGTGCCGAGGTTCGCATCGGTGCGCTTCAGCAGGCGGTCGGCGAGGAAGGCCGGCAACCCGACGACGACGACCAGGCCCACCGCGAGCCGCGCCCAGATGTTCGACACCGCGAGGCCGACCACGGACATCATGCCGACGAGCGCGACGAAGCCGCCGAGCGCGATGCCGATCGCGCACGCGACCCGCATCAACTTGCGCATCGACGCGGACGCGGACTGGCCCGTCGAGACGGGCTTCGCCTTCGACTTCTTGGGAACGATGATCTCGTCGTCGTCCTTGGCCACGGGAAAACCAAGGGACTCGAATGCGGCCCGTGCGTCAAGCTGCGTGATTACGCTGGCCTACCTGCACGCATGAGCGCCCTTGTGCACTGTAAAGTCGCATCGCGGGATTGCAGCGGTTTTCCGCCATGTCGGAGCGAAATCGTATGCGCGCGCACTTGAGAGTGCGTCGGCGCTGGCGGGCGAGCGTGGGCGCGCCCGCCCACTCCCACCGACTCAAATTTTGGAGGGCTCTTCCCAATTTATCGAGTGCCCACGTACCTTGCAACGATGGCCCCTCGTATGGATTCATGCGCTCTCCAGGATCTTCGCGGCGAGAGCGACCACGCCGCCTCGTCCGCGTCGGGTGACGATGCGCTCATCGGCATGCTGGTTGCTGACCGCTACCGCGTGGTCAAGAAGCTGCGCGCAGGGGCGCAGGCGAGCGTCTACGTCGCGAAGCACACCCTGATCAAGCGGCTCGTCGCGCTCAAGGTGCTGTCTCTGGCCATCGCCGCCGATCGCGAGGTGGTCCGTCGCTTCCTCGACGAAGGCCGGGTCGCGGGCACGATGGGTCACCCGAACATCGTCGAGTCCCTGGACATGGGCGTCGTCGAGGACGGACGCCCCTTCCTCGTCCTCGAGTACCTCGAAGGCTCCACGGTGGCGGACGAGCTGCACCGCCGTGGCGCGCTCGACGTCGGTCGCGCGGCGTACATCGGCAGCCAGATCGCCTCCGCGCTCGGCGCTGCACACGCGCGCGGCATCGTCCACCGTGACCTGAAGCCCGAGAACGTCTTCCTCATCGACCGCGACGGCCGCGGCGACCACGTGAAGGTGCTCGACTTCGGGATCTCGAAGCTGGAGATCCGCAAGGGAGGCAGCGCGCGCGCCTCCCACGTGGTTGGAACGCCGGACTACATGGCCCCGGAGCAGGTCACCGACCCGGCCGGGGTCGATGCCCGCGCCGACGTCTTCGCGCTCGGCGCGATGCTCTACCAGATGCTGAGCGGTCGTCTCCCGCTCGACGTCGCCGGCCACGAGGACGTCCTCGAGGCCGTGGTCCGCCGAACGCCCGCGCCGCTCGGCCGGATCTGCCCGCGCCTTCCGCCGCAGATCCTCGCCACGGTCGAACGGGCGATGCACAAGGATCGCGCGAGGCGCACGCAGACCGTCGCCGAGGTCCGTGCGGCGCTCGAGCTGTTCGCGGTCGCATCTGCGCCGTCGACCGCGCTGCTCGCCGCCGAACGTCCGTCGCTGAGCGCCCTCGCGACCACGAACGAGAGCCCGATGATGAGCGACCTGGACTCGGACGTGGCCGACGCCGTCTCGACGTCATCGCTCCTCGCCTCGGAGGTGACCGCCTCGGCGATCTCCGCCGCGGCCAACGCCGACCGCCTCTCCGCGCAGCTCGCCGCGATCGCCACGGCCGGTCCGCCGGCGCCGCGCCGCAGTGCCGCGATCCCGCTCCTCGCTGGCGCGATCGGCGCGTGCGCCGCCGGCGTCATCGTCTTCCTCGCGCTTCGGGGGCCCGCCCCGAACGGCGGAACCAGCGCCGGTGCGCGCATCGAGCGCCCCACCGGAGCCACCAGGATCGAGGGCACGACGCTCCCCAGCGCGACGGGCGCCGCCGTCAAGGGCGCGGTCACGAGCACCTCGCAGGCCGGCTCGGTGGCCGGCGCCTCGACCAGCGAGCGTACGGCCTCGCCCTCCACCAACACGCCCCCGAGGGCCACAAAGGCCTACGGCAAGGCGCAGGAAGCGGCTGGCGCCGCCGCTCTCGCCGACGCGCGGCGCGAGCGCGACAAGATGGAGGCACTCGCGAACGCCGCCGCCGAAATCTCCGCGCACTCGACGGCCTCGACCTCGCTCGCCGCCGCACCGATGCCGCCGTCCGAACCGGCGGCCGCGGCCCCCGCCGCCCTCGCCGTGGCACCGACGAAGCCGACCATTCTCCCCTTCGGCGAGGGCATGACGCGTCCGTCGTCGATCTCCCCCGACGAGATCCAGTTCACGCGTGAAGCGCGCGAGGCCAAGGTCTCGGGGACGATGATCGTCCGCTGCCTCATCACCACCGAGGGCGCGCTGCAAAACTGCAGGATCATGAAGAGCGTCCCGATGATGGACCAGGCGGTCCTCTCGAGCCTCGCGCAGCACCGCGGCGCCCCGGTGCTGTACCAGGGCCGCCCGGTGGCTGCGGAGTACACGTATACGATCCGCCTGAAGTCCCCGGACTGAGCGCCGTCAGTCGCGCGATTCGCCTGCTTCGAGGGTCGCCAGAGTCACTCTGGGGCCCTCGAAGCGCTTTCGAACGAAGGCGAAGTAGACCACGCCGAGCACCAGCTCCGCGCCGACCAGCATCACCGCCGGCAGCTGGTTCGGCGGCAGGCTGCAGACCGCGAGCACCACGACGCTCCAGGCCACCGCCACCCAGGCGATGACGACGCCGTGGCGGCCGGCGCGGAACGGGCCCATCGTCTTCCACGTGCCGCGCTGGCGGGCGCGCGCGCCGAGCAGGATCGGCAGCGCATAGCTCACGTACAGCGCCATCGTGGCCATCTTGGCCATCGCGCCGAACAGCGCGTCGGAGAACGGCGACGTTCCGAGAACGAGGAGCAGCGGCCCCACGGTCGCGATGGCGATCGCCACCAGCGGCGTGCGCGTCTTCGGGTCGACGCGCGCGACGAGCGACGAGAACGGCAGGCCGCGATCGCGCGCGAACGCGTAGAGCGTGCGCGAGGCGCTGGTGACGCTGGAGAGCCCGCAGAGCCACATCGCGGCGATCGCGAGCGCCATCGCGCCGCGTCCGAAGCCCTCGCCGAGGGCGCCGCGCATCACCGTCAGCGCGGCGTGACCGTCCCCGGCGATCGCCGGCAGATCGCGGATCGCGAGCGTGATGGCCGCGAGAAGCAGATATCCCGCGACTGCGCTGACGCCCACGCTGGTGAGGATTCCCCAAGGCGTCCTCCGGGCGGGATCGTGGGTCTCCTCCGCGAGATGCGCCGACGCATCGTAGCCGGTGAACGTGAACATGCTGAGCACGAGCCCGTTCGCGAAGCCGAGCGTCGCGTTGCCGTCGGCGCGCGTGGTGAAGCCGCCGTGCGCGAGGAACGAGACGGGCTGCGAACGGCCCCAGCACAGCAGGGCACCGACCAGCACCACCACGCCGAGAATGTGCACGGAGGCCGAGAAATCATTGAACCACGCCACGAGCCGCACGCTGACGGCGTTCACGAGCGCATGGCTCGCGAGGATCGCGGCGAGCAGCCAGAACGACGCGCGCGTCGACAGACCGAGGGTGGCCGCGAGCTCGCTCGCGCAGCCGAAGTCGATCGCGGCGACGATCGCGACCTGGCCCACGAGGTTCGTGGCCGCGGTGAGCCAGCCCCAGCCTGCGCCGCCGAGTAGCGCCGACCAGTGGTAGAGCGCGCCCGCCGTGGGGAATGCGCTCGCCAGCTCCGCCATCGCCACGGCCACGAAGAGCGTTCCTGCGCTCACGATGGGCCAGCCGATTCCGAGCGCGGCAGGCCCGCCCGGGCCGATCGCGTCGGCATAGGCGGTGATGCAGCCCGTGAGGACGCTGATGATCGAGAAACTGACGGCAAAGCTGGAGTAGCCGCCCATGCGGCGGACCAGCTCCTGCGCGTATCCGAGACGCGCCAGCGAAGGCGCGTCCCGATCCGCGCTCACGCGTCAGTCGCCGTCGGAAGCGTCAGCCGCGTCGGAACCGCCGTCGGTTCCGCCGTCGCTTCCGCCTTCGGCGCCACCTTCGCCGCCGCCTTCGCCACCTTCGCCGCCGCCGTCTTCCGGCTCGGGCGCGTCCGCGGTGTCGGGGCCGGCGTCGTCGAAGTGCTCGCCGATGGGCGAGGGGCCCGTATCGTCACATGCCACCGCTACCGTCGCGAAGATCGCGGCGAAGGCGAGGAGCGAGACGATGACCAACGAAGGTCGCGTCTTGCGGAGCAGGTTCGTTGCGCGGGGGTGACGACCAAGTTCTTCGCTCATGACCAGAAAGGGCATAGGCGACCGCGCGCGCAACTGTCAACTGCTGAGCGCAATCAATTGCCGACTAGAAAGTTCCATATGCTTGTTCTGCGGCATGTTGCCCTCGGGTGACGATATGGTGCCTTCGAATGTACAAGCGCCTTGACAGGTAGGGCCGATGCCTTCTTTTATGCGCGGACAAACCAGCGCGGGATGCGGCACGCGCAAGGAACAGATCGATGAAATTTAACCGTTTGGGACTTTGGTCCAGCGCATCGGCAGCGGCGATCGTGATCCTCGCAACGAGCGAGGCACGCGCGCAGGTCGGCGGAGCCAACCTCACGGGGCGCGTCACCGACGCGGCCACGAACACGCCGGTCGGCGATGTCGTCGTGACGGTCACTTCGCCCAACCTCCAGGGCGAAGAAACGGCAGTCACGGACGCGAATGGTCTCTGGCGCGTCCAGAACCTTCCCGTCGGCGACTACACGATCCGCCTCGACAAGGAGTCGTACAAGCCCTTCGCACGCACGAGCATCGCTCTGCGTCCCGACGTGACCTTGCGCGTCGACTCGCAGCTGCTCCCCGAGTCGCTGAAGGAGGAGATCGTCGTCGTCGCTCAGAACCCGACGGTCGACGTCGCGTCGAGCAACACCGGCCTCAGCATCTCGAACGACTTCGCACGTCGCGTTCCGGTCGTTCGTCCTGGCTCGGCCACGGGCGGCGCGGTCCGCTCGTTCGAGGCGGTGGCGCAGGCGACGCCACAGGCGAACGCCGACACCTACGGCACGAGCATCAACGGCACGACGTCGCCGGAGAACAACTACGCCATCGACGGCCTGTCGCGCGGCAACGCCGGCTTCGGCGTCAACGGCGCTCGCCTCTCGATCGAGTTCGTTCGCGAGGTCAACGTCCTCACCGGCGGCTACATGCCGGAGTACGGCGCGGCCGGCGGCGGCATCATCAGCGCGACGACCAAGACCGGTACGAACGAGTTCCACGGCGGCGCCTGGATCTTTGCCAGCCCCGGGAGCCTGGAGGGGCAGCGCAAGCGGATCAATCGGACCGGCACGACGATCACCACGCAGCCCTCGCTCGACCTCATCGGAGACGTCGGCGGCGAGGTCGGCGGACCGATCGTCAAGGACAAGCTCTGGTTCTACGCGGGCTTCCAGCTCGCGCGCACCTCGTACAACCTCGACCGCGTCCTGAACAATGCGCAGTCCGGCGAGCTCAACGAGACCCGTCGACGCTTCGAGGCGTCGAAGGAGGAGGGGCAGTTCTTCGGCAAGCTCACGTGGGCTGCCGACAGTCGCAACCGCGTCTCGATCTCGGCGTACACGCTCCCGTCGACCTCGGGTGGCAGCAACCGCGGCGCCATCGACCCTCTGCTGGGCGTGCCCGCGAACAAGAACCTCGCCGGGACGCCGGACGCGCTCTTCAACGAGGTCAAGACCAACACCACGAGCGTCCAGGCTGACTGGGAGACCCAGAGCCCTTCCAAGAAGGTCTTCGTCAAGACCACGGTGGGTTGGATGCATCAGTACGAAGACACGCTAGGCGCCGACGGGTCGGCGGCGGGCGACAACTTCGGCGTCGCAGCGACGCCGGGCGTTGCCTGGCGACGCAACACGCCTGGTGTGCACGGCATCGCCGACTTCGAGCCCATCGCGCCGTACCTTTGCGACGCCGCTGGCGCCGCGAACGCCACGAAGTGCCCGGTCACGAATTACCGCTCGGGTGGTCCCGGCTTCCTCTCCTCGCGCACCTTCGACCGCTACACGGCACGCAGCATCCTCACCATCCTCGGTGAAGCGGCGGGTCACCACGTGTTCAAGGCCGGCGCCGAGATCGAGGCGCTCAGCTACTCGAGCACGAAGGCATACTCCGGCAAGAACCTGCTCCGCGAGAGCGTCACGGGGACGCGCTACGACGACTTCCGCAACTACAGCTACCTCACGAGCCCCGACAGCGTCACGCTCCTGAACGACCTGCACAACCTGACGCACTCGATGACGGTCGGCGGGTTCATCCAGGACAGCTGGGCGATTGGCGACAAGGTCACGCTCAACATCGGCCTGCGCTACGACACCCAGCTCCTCTGGGGCGGTGACAACGCGCTCTCCCTCGTGCTCCCGAACATGATCTCGCCGCGTGCGGGCCTCGTCTGGGATCCCACGCAGAGCGGTCACTCGAAGCTGTACGGAAACTACGCGCGCTACTACCAGCAGCTGCCGCTCAACATCGCGGACCGCGCCGGCTCGAGCGAGCCGCAGGCCTCCGCGCGCCGCCCGGCCAAGGTCTGTAACCCGCAGGACATCAACCAGCTCAAGGGCGCCTGCCAGGATCCCGCGAACTACGCGGTCAATCCGAATCTCGGCCCCTCGTCGCCGGACCAGAAGTACTCGCTCATCGGCGCCGGCAAGACCCCGATCGATCCCGATATCAAGCCGCAGTACTCCGAAGAGCTCGTCTTCGGCGGCGAATACGACCTGATCAAGAACGGTCGCATCGGCACCTCGTATACGCACCGCTGGATCGGGCGCATCATCGAGGACGTCTCCAAGGACGAGGCGGCGACGTACTTCATCACGAACCCGGGCGAGCGCTCCACGAGCGACTTCCCGAAGCCGGAGCGCAAGTACGACGCGGTCACCGTCTTCTTCCAGAAGACGTACAACAACAACTGGGAGCTGCTGGCGAGCTACACCCTCTCGTACCTCCGCGGTAACTACGCCGGCCTCTTCCGCCCGGAGACGGGACAGCTCGACCCCGGTACGAACTCGGACTACGACCTCAAGTCGCTGACCGTCAACCGCAACGGACCGCTGCCCGGCGACACGCGCCACCAGTTGAAGATGTTCGGTTCGAAGACCTTCGACCTGGGCGAGCGCAGCTCGCTGCTCACCGGCGGCGCCATCCGCGGCCAGTCGGGCGCCCCGACCAGCTACCTCGGCTCTCACCCGCTCTACGGCGCGGACGAGATCTTCATCCTCCCTCGCGGCGAGGGCAACCGCCTCCCGTGGACGTACTCGCTCGACACCACGCTCGGCTACACCGTGAAGGTCGGCGAGACCCAGTCGGTCACCGTCTCGATGGACGTCTTCAACCTCCTGAACTTTCAGGAGCTGACAGAGCGCGACGATCGCTACACCTCGAGCGACGTCAACGCCATCGTCGGCGGCAAGACCAGCGACCTCGGCAAGCTTCGCGCTTCCGACACCGGCGCGCTCATCCAGAAGAAGGAAATCAATCCCAACTTCTCCAACCCGACCCAATTCCAGGCGCCGCGGCAGTTCCGCTTCGGTCTCCGCGGAACGTTCTGAGGCGCATCATGATGATGAATTTTATCGCTAAGGGAACTCTCGCTGCAGCCCTGGTCGGCGGACTCCTCGTCTCGACGTACGGGTGTGACCAGCCGAAGCCGAAGTGCGCCGCCGGCCGCGTCGCCTTCGTCGGCGTCTACAAGAACACCTCGAGCGACGCCGCTTGCGCGAAGCTCAAGGGCGACACGCTCGGCATCTCGACCTACAACGCGCCCGGCAAACAGGGGAAGCCGAATCTCGACATCGCGAGCATCGCGATCCAGTCGGAGAGCCTCGGCGGCCTCGTGGCCGGTTCGAAGACGGCGGGCGCGGTGGACAAGGACCCGACGCACAAGCCGTACGCCATCGGCTTCTTCTCGACCGGCGAGCCCGAGGGTGACTTCTGCACCGTCCCGACGCTCACCGTCGCAACGCAGAACATCCCCGCGATCGCCGCCGATCCCGACAACAAGGTCGAAGCCGCGCCCGCCACGAGCGTGAGCTACACGTGGTCGAACGCGAGGTTCTACGTCACGTCGTCCGCGCTCGGAACGCAGTTCACAGCTGACCTGACAATCACTACGGACGGCAAGGCCTGCGGTTACTCGGTGCTGGGTCTCTCGCCCGCAGTGCCGTGCGGCAAGGACAATCCGGCCTCGACCGCGGACAAGCCGCTTCCGCAGCTTCCCGATGTCGCCGCGTGCGCGCCCGAGGCCGACGAGGATGCTGGCCGCCCGACGGGCTCCGGCATCAATCCCGACTTCCCGACGCGCTGCGATCCGGAGTTGCTGCTCTGCGTGCTCACGAAGGACACGATCCCGGCGCTGAAATGACCGGGCGAATCCGTGCGCCGGGTCGTTTCCTGCGCTAGATCGAGACGGGTCAACCATGTTCGACGCCGTTCTCAATCGTCATAGTGCAGGCCCCGGTCGCTGGGGGATGGGCGCCGTTCTCACCGCGGGTCTTCACGTCGCGGTGATCGGCGCCGTCGTCTGGGCTTCGATTCACGCCTCGCACGCCTCCAGCACGGACGCGCCCGAGGTGACGTTCTTCGCTCCGCCGCCTCCCCCTCCGCCGCCTCCCCCTCCGCCGCCTGCTGGCGGGGGGCAGACGAAGCCGAAGACGGAGAAGAAGATCATTCCGAAGAAGGACGTGATCGTCGAGCCGAAGAAGGATCAGCCGAAGGAAGAGCCCAAGGAAGAGACGAAGGCGGAGCCCGAGTCGAACGGCCAGGCAGGCGGACAGGTCGGCGGCGTCGTCGGTGGTGTGGCGGGCGGCGTCGTGGGCGGCGTCGTGGGCGGCACGGTCGGAGGCACGGTCGGCGGCGTGCTCGGCGGCACGGGCAGCGGCGTGATCCCCTTCGGCGAAGGGATGACTCGCCCCTCACCACTCAGCGCCGACGAGATCCAGTACACGCGCGAAGCGCGCGAGGCTCGCATCTCGGGCGTCATGATCGTCAAGTGCACCGTGGCGGTCGACGGCGCGGTCACGAACTGTCGAATCATCAAGGGAGTACCGATGATGGACCAGGCAGTCCTCGCGGCGCTCGCGCGCCACCGCGGAACGCCGGTCACCTTTCAAGGCAGGCCGGTCCCCGTCGAGTACACGTACACGATCCGTCTGAAAATGCCGGATTGACCCGCCACCCAGGTACACGGAGCACGAAGCAAGAACATGCAGTTTACACTCGGTGCACTCTGGGGCCACATGGGCCTCTTTGCGCGGATGATCGTGGTGGTGCTCGGCCTCATGTCGATCGCATCGCTCGGCGTCACCCTCGAGCGAATCCTCTTCTTCATGAAGTCGAAGGGCGACTCGATCCGGTATGCGCAGAGCGTCGAGAAGGCGCTCGCGGAGGGTCGTCTGAAGGACGTCGCCTCGAAGAAGGCGGGCGATACCGGCGGCTACCTCGGCCGCGTCGTCGATGCCGGCATCAAGGCGTTCATGCGGGCCGAAGGCGCGCACGGCGAGTACATCGTCGAGAGCGTGGGCCGCGCCCTCGAGCGCCAGGCGCAGCGCGAGGTCCAGACCTTGAAGCGCGGGCAGAGCGTCGTCGCGACCGTGTCGTCGACCGCGCCATTCGTCGGTCTCCTCGGGACCGTCATGGGTATCGTCAACTCGTTCCAGGCCATGGCCTCCTCCGGCTCGGGCGGACTCGGGACGGTCTCGGCGGGTATCGCCGAGGCGCTCATCACCACCGCCTTCGGTCTCATCGTCGCCATCCCCGCGGTCATGGCGTTCAACTGGCTCCAGACCTGGGTCGATGCGCGCGCGGTCGACCTCGCGGAGTCGTCGAACGAGCTCCTCGACACCATCGCTCGCCAGGTCGGCGCCGAGCACGTCCCGCGCGAGGTGACGGTCAATCCCCGCCTCGACGTGAATGCCCCGACGGCGCGTTCGGGCGAGGTCGGCGCCGAGTAATGGCGTTCGGCGGCGGCGGTAAAGGCGTCAAGAACGAGATCAACGTCACGCCCCTCGTGGACGTGGTGCTCGTCCTCCTGATCATCTTCATGGTGATCACGCCGATGCTCCAGCGCGGCAAGGACGTGAACCTTCCCAAGTCGGCGAACGTCGAGGCGGAGAAGAAGGGCGACCCGCTCGTGCTCTCCGTGACGACGGACGGCAAGATCTGGATCGAGGCGAACCAGGTCAACGCCGAAGAGCTCGAGGGCAAGGTCGCCGAGGCGCTCCGGAAGGAGCCTGGCAAGAAAGTCATGCTCAAGGGCGACGAGCGCGTCACGGTGGGCGACGTTCGCAAGGTGATGCAGCACGCCCGCCTCGGCGGCGCGAAGGGCGTCGCTCTCGCCGTACAGGAGAAGAAGTGAAGAGCCGCGGCGTCGTCATCAAGCCGGCCTCGGCACCGAACGGCGAGATCAACGTCACGCCGCTCGTCGACGTCGTACTCGTGCTCCTCATCATTTTCATGGTCGTGACGCCGCTGCTGGAAAAGGACATCCAGATCAGCCTGCCGACGACGGAGAAGATGGAGGAGGTGAAGGACCTCCCGCCCGACCAGCTCATCGTCAAGATCGCCCCGGACGGCAAGCTCGAGATCAACGGCAACGCGGTCGAGCCCGACGCCTACGTGGCCACGCTGCGCGACCGCCTCAATTCGCGCGCGGACAAGACGGTGTTTGTGCTCGCGGACGACCAGGCGAACTACGCGCGCCTCGTCCTCGCCCTCGACGGCGCCAAGGCTGCTGGCGCAACGACGCTCGGCATGGCCACGGACACGCCGACCCCTCCGACGCCTTAGCGAGACTCACACGGAGCCTCGCGCGCTCGGAGTTCAGAATGACAAGGCTCCGTGTGAGTCTCGTGAGGCGCTCAGCGGCGCGCGGGGGGCGCGGAGAAGCGGGGGTCGGCCGGGAACGCGCTCGCCGAGTCGCGGAGGCGCGTCTCGCTCTCCGGGATGAACGTATCCCCGCGCTCCGAGAATAAGGCCATGCCGATGACGCCCACGTTGCGGGCGCTGCCGGTCTGCGCGGCGTACGACTCGGCGACCGCCGCGAAGCGGAACGCAGCGACCTGCGCGGCGCTGGTGCGGAAGCCTTCGATCTCGAGCGTCGCGAACGGCAGCAGCACGTAGCCGCGGTTGTCGAAGGTGCCGGGCTTGCCGTTGATGACGTCGAGGCCGTCCACCGTGCCGACCGCCTCGAAGCGATGGCTCGTACGGTTCGTGAGGACGATCGAGTAGCGCTGCCCCGCCGCGCCGATGACGAACGTGCGGTCGCCCGCGCGGACCGCCTCGAGCGCCTCGCCGTTCGCATCGCGAATGACGATGGTGACCGCGCCGCCGCCCGTGGCGACGCTGCGCGAGGAGCCGCTGCGCGCCGCCACCGACGCGAGCGCGTCGACGCCCGTGCGGTCGTTGTAGTTGAGCGCCGCGATGGCGAAGGGACGGCCGCCGTCGCGAACGAACGTGACGTCGTGCACGCGCGAGGTGCGGGCCTCGCCGAACTCGGTGCCGAGGCCGGGGCGGCTGTCGGGCGACGGCTCGCTGGGGCGCGCGCGCGATTCGGAGACCGCACCGGGCTGCGCCGGCGGAGGAGCAGGCGCGCTCTTCTGCGCCCCGCCGCTCTCGAAGGCCGTTGCCGGCGCGGCGTTGAAGTCGCCGGCCGGCGGCGACTTAGCGCTGGGGCTCCCCACCGAGGCGCTACCGCCGCATCCGGCGAGGAAGACCACCAAGCACACGAACATCCAGAGCTTCTTGCCGACCATCGCGTTCTTCATCTTGGGGGTATCAACGGGGCCTTGCGGGCCGCCTTACACGCCCCTCCGCGCGCTATTCGCAGGTCGCGGGAAGCGGGCGACCGAGCGCCGAAAGACGCGGGATCACCAGGACCTGTCCCTCCTTGATCCCGAGCCAGGGCGCCACCTGCTCCGCGCGCGGCACCCGCGCGAACGCCTCCAGATCCTTCGGTGGCTGTCGGCCACTCACGACGATGGCGCGGCCGAGACGGCCCGCCGCGGCCTGAAGGTCAGACGGCTCCCCTGCGGGGCGCAGCGCGAGATCGTCCGGCAGCAAGACGAGGGCGATCGGCGACAGCGCCTCGGTCGAGCGAGCGCGCAGCGCGGGCGCGCAATGCTCGGCGCGCGCCCTGGTTCCCAGGTCGAGGATCTTCGCCGACGCCATCGCCCATGCGAGGAACCGCGCGCGCTTCACCT
>JAYTHX010000033.1:0-19963 GCA_043732195.1 Polyangiaceae bacterium | reverse complement strand
GCTGCTCGGCGATGGCAAGCGCGCAGATCGGATCCTTCCTGCCCCAGGCGACGAGGACAGGCACGTCGAGGCGTTCGAGCGCGCCGATCCAGCGGCGGCGAAAGCGCGTGCGCTCGCGGACGTACGCGATGATCGCCGGCAGACGCCGCGCGCCGCCATCGCGCGAGAGAAGCATCCACATGGTCTCGAGGTCCGCCTCGTCCGCCGGGCGGCCGAAGATCCGGCGCATCTGCGCGACGAAGACCCGCTTGGTGCTGACCCGCGCGAAGAGGTCGCCCACCGGGCTGAGGAGGAGGTGCTGGCCGAGCGTCAGGCTGGCCATCTCGATGTGCACGCTCCCGTTGAGGAGCACGAGGCTCTCCAGCGTGAACGGCAGGAGGCCGCGTTCGCGGCGCGCGCAGAGCTCGGTGGCCACGCTGGTGCCCATGTCGTGGGCCCAGACGTGCGCGCGTGTGAGGCCGCACGCCCGCGCGACGAGGACCGCGACGTCCGCCTGCTCGAAGAGCGAATACCCGTGCTCTTCCGGCTTGTCCGAGTATCCGAAGCCGACGAAGTCGAAGAGGACGACGCGCCGGTGCACGCTCACGAGCCGCGCGACGTCGACGACGAACACGCGGCCCTCGGGGACGTCGATGAAACGCCCGCTGCGCTCCGCTGGGGCTCCAGCGCGCGTGCCGTCATACGGGAACGGGGCCGCCGAGGAAGCCGCCGAAGCGCGCAACCCAGATCACGAACTCGATGATCCCGATCACGATGGCGCCTCGGCTCATGAGCACTCCGACGCCGCCGTCGCCGACACGCTTGAACGTCCCGGTGGTCACGACGGACGCGAACGCTTGCACCACCAGCACGGTGATGAGGAGGGTCATGAACGGCGCCATCGGGTTGTAACGGAGAAAGCTCGAGAGGTCGCCGTGCGCAAGCGCGAGCATGGCGCGCGTCGATCCGCAGCCGGGGCACGGCATGCGGAAGATCCGCGCGAATCCGCAGGGCACGTGCGCCGACGCGAGGAGGAACACGAATACGCCGAGCGCTCCGGCGAAGATCGCCGCGCGCACGAGGCGATTGGCGCGGCTGCGCAGCGGCGGCTGTGCGGCGTCGAGCGTGGCGTTTGCGTTTGGCATCGAAGGCGGCCGGTGCGAGTCTATGAAGACTGAGATGATGTCAAACGAAGCACGCCCCTCGATGAGCGCAAACGGAATTCACGCGGCGGGAGGCTACGGTCCCCCCGGCGGTGGATACGGTGGTCCTCCTCCCGGCGGCGGCGCCCCTCCCGGCGGCGGCGGTTACGGCGGCGGCGCCCCTCCCGGCGGCGGCGGTTACGGCGGCGGCGCCCCTCCCGGCGGCGGCGGCTACGGCGGACCGCCGCAAGGCGGCGGCTTCGGTGGCCCTCCGCAGGGCGGCGGCTTCGGCGGCGGCGGTCCTGGCTTCGGCCCGCCGGGCGGCTTCCCTCCCCCGGGCGGCCCCATGATGCCAGGCGCCGGCGGTGACGTGAACACCACGCTCCCGCTCATCCTCAACATCGTCGCGGCCGTGCTCTGCGGAGCCGGCTGCCTCACGTTCATCTTCTCGATCATCGGCATCGTGTTCGCCGTGCAGGGCGGCAACGCGAAGAACGCCGGCGATCTCGTGACCGCGAAGGCCAAGGCCAAGACCTCGATGCTGATGTTCATCATCACCGCGGTCCTCGGCGTGATCGGCACGATCATCGCCGTCGTCGTGCGCGTCATCAACGGCTGACCTCCGCCGGGGATCGCAGCAGGGAAGGTCTCTCTCTCTCACGCGCTAGACGAACACGAGGACGCGATGACCTTTTCCGGAATTGCGTACGGTCCCGACGAGCACGTCCTCCTCACGTTCGACGAACGCGAGCTCCTCGCGCACGATGCGCAGACGGAGGCGCCGAGGTGGCGGCTGGCGCTCGAGGCGCCGGTCGTCGCCCTCGCGTTCGCCGATCCGATGGCGCTGCCGGGCGCGCTGGGCGGTAGTCCGTGGCGCAACGCGGCCGGTCGCGTCATCATCGCGGTGGATGCCGCGGGAGCGCTGCTCACCGTCGACCCCGCCGCGGGGCAGGCGACGAGCAAGCACGGTCCGTTCGGCAAGCCGCTCGCCTTCGCGGTGGGCGTGGCCGGCGCCGGCGCAGTGGTGGCGCTCGCCACCGAGGATCGCCTCCATCTCTGGCGCGGCGGCGAGCATGTCGAGCTCCCGGGCCGCGCCTCGGCGCTCGCGATCTCGAACGACGGCGCGACGCTCGCGATCGGCGCCGTCGACGGTTCGCTGCGCTTTCTCTCCATCAGCGGCAGCGCGAACCCCGTGGAGACGTTCTGTGCGGTGGTCCACGGCGGCATCACCGACGTCGTGCAGCATCCCGGCGGCACGTGGATCGTCTCCGGCAAGTCCGGCATCTCCACCGTCAATGGAGACGGCCCGCAGCGCCTCGCGAACCTCCCCGCCGACGTGGGGAGGCTCCGGCTCGACGGGCGCGGGCGCCGTCTCGCAGCGCAGCTCGGCGACCGCACCGTCGCGGTCTACGCGTGGCCGAGCCTCGAGCTGCTGACGCGCATCGAGTACGTCGAGCGCCGCGTGTGTGGCCTCGCGTTCGGCCCCGGCGACTGGCTCGGGCTCGCGCTCGACCACGGGGACGGCAACAAGATCGACGTCGTCACCTCCGCCACGCATCGAACCTACACGCATCCGGGACGCACGCATCGCAGCTGGCTGCTGAGCGTGCGCGGCAAGGAGTCGATGCTCTCCGCCAAGGAGGCCGAAGACGTGCGGCGGATGAAGGATCCGTTCCACACGCCTGCCCCGCAGAAGAAACCGGACGGCTACGGCGCGCGCGTCGGCCTCGGCGCAGGCATTACCATCCTGCTGCTCTTCGTGCGCCTGTGCGCGGTGGGCAGCCGCCACTCCTCGACGAGCTACCCGACCATCCCGACCTTCACCGCGCCGGCCTACGACCCCATCACCTCGCCGCTGACGGGCAGCGGCACCAAGTGCGATGGCGCCTGTGCGAAGCAGCGCCTCGAGTTCGTGCGCGAGCAGTGCCCGACGACGAGCGCATCGTGCAGCAGCAGCGTGACCGCCGCGCTCTCGGCGTTCGCCGCCGGCGACTGCACGCGCGCGAAATCATCGCTCGCGCGGATCGGCAGCTGGCCTCCGTCGGGCGATTCGTCGCGCGATCTGCTGGGGCGCGCCGGCCTCTCCATCGCCGTGCAGGGCCTCGCCGATGCCTGCTCGTCGAGCGGTAGCCTCGGACCGACGAGGCATGCGTCGCTCGTTCGCCTCACGGGCCCCGCGCTGCAGGTGAACAGCGAGACGATCGCCACCGCCACCGGGAGCGAGACGCCCGGCGTGATCTGGGCCGCGCCCGACGGGACGATCTTCGTCTCGACGCGGGTCGGCAGCGACTCGAGCAACGTCCACCGGCGCGACAGATCCGGCGTGTGGAGTGTGATCGGATATCGCCGCAGCACGCGCGCCGTCCAGTTCTGGGGCAAGAGCTCCTCCGACCTCACGTTCATGGATGTCGACTCCCTCGCCCACTGGGACGGTCGCAAGACCACCGAGATCCCGCCTCCCCCCTCGCCGCTCTCGGGCCTCGGCGGCATCGGTGACGACCTCTTCGTGGCGAGCGAGTCGGTCGACGCGAGCAAGCTGCAGCGCCGCAAGGGCACCGGCGAGAGCGCGGTCTGGACGGAGGAGACGCTCGGCGTCGACGGCGTCGTCATCCGCAAGCTCTTCGCCGGCAACGGCACGCTCTGGGCGACCGGCGCCGACCGCGATGACAGCGACGACCGCGACGCGGATCCCGACCACCTCCTCGTGCGCGCCGGCAACGGCCGCTGGGTGGAGAAGAAGTGGTTCGGCGCCACCAAGCCGAGCCGAAGCACGATCCGCAGCGTGTGGGTGAGCCCGACGAACGACGCGTTCGTCGCTACCGACGCTGGCATCTATCGCTCCACGAGCGGCGGCGCGACGTGGACGAGGTCCGGGACGCAGACCGACGTCGAGAACGTGTGGGGGCGCAGCAACGGAGACGTCTACGCCACCTCGGCGAGCGGCCTCCTCCACTATGATGGAAAGGCGTGGACGCCGACGAAGTACACCGGCTCGGAGATGGTCATCGGGGGTAACGCCACCGACGTCATCCTCATGGGGTCGAGCACCGACGATTGACCGTCGCGACGCACGCGCGGTTCGCGCCCAGGCCCGCCGCGGCCGCCGCGCTGCGCGCCGGGACGAGCGGTGACTACGCGCCGCTCAGCATCTGGACGGGCGATCGCGTCGAGGGCTTCGCGCCCGCGCTCGTCACGGCGCCGCGCTGACGAACACGTTCGAGGCCGCGGGCTGGACAGAAGGCCTCATCGACGTGGCGCAGCTCGGACCGCTCAGGCAGGACGGCACCGCCATCTGGGTGCGCTCCGATCAAGGTGACCTCGCCGACCGCCTCGACGCCTGGCTCCTCGATCGCGAGGAGAGCGGCGAGATCGCGCAGCTCCGGACGCGCTGGCTCGGGGCCGGCGCCGACCCGCGCGCGGCGTCACCGGTGAGCGCGCTGCTCGCCGCGACCGCCGAGCGTCTGGCGCTCATGCCGTTCGTGGCGGCCGCGAAGCAGCGCGCGGGCAAGGCGGTCGAAGACCCGGCGCAAGAGGAGCGCGTGATCGCCGCCTCGGCGACCGCAGTCGCGACCGCTGCGAGAGAGCGGCGGCAAGCGCCGCCGGATCGCGCGTGGGTGGAGGCATTCTTCCGCGCGCAGATCGAGGCGGCGAAGGCGGTCCAGGAGCACGCGCCCGCGCCGGCGACGCCCGCCTACGCGCTCGAGACCGATCTACGTCCCGCCATCGCGCGCATCTCGGCCCGCATGGCGAGGCTCGCGGTCCGCGTCCCGCGTGGAACGGAGCCCGCGACGGTGCGGGCCGAGGCCCGGACCGATCTCGCGAGCACCGGCCTCGACGCGCCGCAGATCGAACGGCTCGCGGCTGCCGTCGCCGCGCTCGCCCCGCCCTGAGCTCAGCGCCGCACGGCGAGCATCGCCGCGCCGACCGCGACCGCGACGAGCGCGGCGCCGATACCGTTCATGATCCGCTGCCGGCTCCCCGGTCCGCACTCCTTCGGCGCTCGGCGCAGCTCCACGCGTGGCGGCTTCGGCATGTGCTCGCGGAGGAAGTCGTCCGCGTAGAGCGGGTCCGGGCCCGCGACGTCCCTGCGTTCGCGGGCGGGACTTCACGGCCTGGCAGGGCCTGCTGGGGCTGCGGCGAACGAGCACTCGAGCGGCTGACGCCACTCGACGCCGTCGGCCACGGCGATGCGCGCGAAGGTGTTTCCGCGTGAGACCAGCCACGACCCGACCTTCAGCAGGTCGGAGCCGCTGCTCCCCGGCGCGCGCACGCTCACGTCGGGCAGCTTCAGCTCGATGCCCTCGAGGCACACGCGCTTCTCCGACCACTTCACGCGCGCGATCATAGGCACGTCGTCGACGCGCAGCTCGGGCGTCGAGGTGCGAACCCACGGGGCGATCACCTGCACCGTGGTGCGCCAGCCCGGCTCCTTGCATGCCGGGTCGTCGCTCGGTCGCAGCGTCGACCACGGGGCGAGGACGACGGCAGGCAGCGCCGGCACGAGCAGCAGCGCGGGATCGTTCGTCGAGGCGGGATCGCTGCCGCTGCCGAGGCGGATGATCGCGAGATCGCCGCGGGGACCGACCGCGAGCGCGTCGGGATTCGCGGGGTAGAACGTCGTGTCGTTCGCGGTGGGGTTCACGTCGAACAGCTCGGTGACGCCCGCGGCGCCGATGCGGAACACGTGCCCCACGCCGCTGCTCTCCAGCTCGAGAAAGGCGGCCTCGTCGCCGCCGAGACCGACCCCCGAGATGAGCGTTCCCTCGTTCTGCGCGGGACGCATCGCGAGCTTCGTGCGTTCGTTGGCGTGCACGAGCGCGATGAGCCCGCGCGTGTTCTGGAACGCAAGATCGGAGCTGGCGCTGGCGTCGTGCGGGGTGACCACGACCACGTTGCCGTTCTCGGTCATGTCATCGGAGAGGATCTCGTCGTTCGTCATCCCTGCCGCGCGCCCTACCGAGAGCACCTCGGACATCGCGAACGTCACCTTCTTCACGGGCGCCGCCGGATCGAACGCGGGTACGAACGAGAAGCCGCGGCGCAGGGCGTTCGGGCTCTTGTTGGGGGCCATGACCTCGATGACGTTGCCGTCGTTGGTGGTCCCGAAGCCGGTCAGGAGGCCTCGCAAGGAGGGCGTGTCGGAGTCGCCGGAGCCGGTCTCGTGCAGCGGATGCGCGATGGCGCGCGGGACCACATTGCGGACGAACGAGATCTCGTTTCGCTCGCCCGCCACCTGGAGACGGTTGTTGCCGAGCCCGAGATCATCGGGCGAATTCGCGGTTCGCGCGAGGACCTTCGACTGCGCCGGACCGGCGGGGCGGCACGCGAGCTCGATGGGCCGCGTGCGGCGCACCTCGGGCACGGGCTTCGCGGGCGTGGGCGCGGCCTCGATACGCGGGGTGCGAACCGCCCAGCCGACGCGATAGAAGCCGCCGAGATCGCAGCCGGCGCTGGTGCACGCGCGGAGATCGCCGGAGGCCGAGCCGGAGGGCGGGCCCGCGACCTCGACCCACGTGCCGCCGTGATCGATCGACTGGTAGAAGCGGCCTTCCGGGGAGCGACCGATCGCGAACGGCCCCGAAGCCACGAGATCGAACGCATAGGGAGACCGCGTGACCTTACCGTCGTCGCTGATCTCGACGGCGCCGCCCTGCCGCTGCCAGCCGCGCAGCGACCCCGTCGTGGAGAACGACCAGCTCCGGTCGACGAGCGTGGCGCCGTCGACCACGGAGGTCAGGCCCCCGCCCAGGTGACGGCGAAGGCGCGCGAAGCTCGGTGAGAGGACCTGCGTGAGCACGTCCCGCGCGCTCGGCTCGACCACCTCGAATGCTCCGGTGCGTGGATCGTAGATGATGGGCGTGGGGTCCGAGAGGATCGCGACGGCGCGGCCGTCGGCGCGCGGGACCCAGCGCGCGACGGTGACGTCGTTCGGGCCCGCATCGCCGCTGAGCGCGGAGAGATCCGTCTCTTGCCAGGTGCCGCCCGGCTGCCGGACGCACGCGACGTGATCCTGCAGCGTGCCCTGGCTCGAGTTGCAGGCGCCGGCGAAGAGGAGTCCGCCGTCGTCGGAGCCGAAGAACGGCGCGACGCCCGCGAACGTCTGCTCGACGGTGGGCGCGTCGCCCGAGAGCGTGTGCGAGACCACGAACGCATTGCTGATGCCGTTGGTGCCGCGCGTGACGCACGCGAACAGCACGTCGTTCGCGGTGGGCACCGCCTCGCAGCGGGCATCGGGCGGAAGCTTGCCCGGGACGATGCCGGTGATCTCGCCGGTGTGGACGTCGACGCGCACGATGTCGCCCTGCTCCACGACGATGGCGGTGTTCTCGTCGATGGTGGCGCCCGCGTGGAAGGCGGTTCGCAGCGGGGTCTCGGTGCCGCGCCAGCGCGGGTCCTGGGCACGCATCTCGGGCGGCTTCTCGACGGGCTGCTTGTCGAACGAGGAGAGCTGCCCGTCGGCCTCGAGGCGCAGCGCCGAGCCGCTCGATTCGAAGAGCCAGATCTCGTCGTCAACGACGGCGACCCGCGATGGCGAGCTCTTGATCTGCGAGGTGACGTCGACCCAGTGGGCACCGTGGTCCATGCTCGAGAACGCGGCGCCCTGATCGTTGAACGCGAGCGCGCGGCCGTCATCGAGGCCCTCGACGTCGGCGGCGCCGAGCGGCTCGATCGGCATGCGCTCGCCCGAGGGGATGCCGAGGGCCCAGCGCTCGCCGTTGCGCGTCCGCACGAGAAGGCACTTCGGCGCGAACGAGACCACCTGGATGCTGTCCGGCGTCTTCGCGATCGGCTTCAGCGCGCCGTCGAACGTGTCGCTGCGGTAGACCGCGGTGTCGGTCCAGAAGAGAAAGCCCCCGCCGAAGCGGCCGGGGATCCGCGCCGCCCCGGCGATCGGCTGATCGGGCAGCTCCGCGCCGACCTTCGGCTCGCCCCGGCCGATGATGATGCGCGTCTTGTCGACGACGAGGCCGAGCGCGCCACCGCCGCCGAGCGAGAGCGCGACCACGCTGCCGCGCGCGCTCGGATCCGCGACGACGTACTGCGCGGGCCCTCCGCTGCTTGCCGCAGCGGCGTGCTCATCGGGCGCGCGCGGCGAGCCACCGGGCGCAGCGGCGCCGTGGCCGCAGGCCGAGGCCAGGGCGAAGAGCAAGACCGAAGCTTTGACCGCTGCGCGCATGTTGGGCCGACCCTCACCCGGCCTGCAGGTTCCCGGCTCCTCGAATGTCGACCTTGGTCATAGCGGATCCTTGGCTCCCGGGATGCCCAGGACGGTCAGATAGGCGGCCCGCACGTCCCGGGTGACTGCACGATGACGCTCGAACAGGCCCACCGACGCCGGAACGGTGCCGTCGCGGAATCCCATCCGGCGGGCGAGCGCGGCCACGCCACCCGCGCCCTCCTCGATGAGGCTGGCGCTCGTACCGTGGACCACCCGTAGCGCCTGCTCGAGGCGCCGCAGCATCGCGTAGCCCTCGCGGAGGACCGCTGCGGTGCTTGCCTCGAGGTAGCCGCACGCCTCGAGCGCGGAGAGCGCGATCTCGGTGTCGGTGCTGCGCACGCGCGGGTCGGTGCCGTGCTTCATCTGCAACCATTGCGCCGCGAACTCCACGTCCACGATGCCGCCCTTCCCCAGCTTCACGTCGAACCGGTTCGGTCCTTCGCGGGCGAGCTCCTTTTCCATGCGCATGCGGAGGTGATGCACGCGCTCCGGGTCGGGGGCGCCGCGCTCGTACGCGATCTTTGCGGCGAGCACCGTGAAGCGCGCGCCGAGCTGCTGGTCGCCGGCGCAGGGACGCGCCTTGACGAGCGCCTGGCGCTCCCAGTCCTGCGCCTCGGGCGCGTTGTCATGCGGCGAGCCGTCCTGGTGGAGGCCGTGGTAGCGCGCGAAGGCCTCGAGGCTCACGACGAGGAGGCCGTGGCTTCCGGAAGGCCGGAGACGCGTGTCGAGCTCGTAGCCGGGGCCGTCTCCGTGCGGCGCGCTCACCAGGCGGAGCACGCGCTGCGCCGCGCGCACGTAGCGCTCGGAGAGCGAGCCGTCCTCGTCCTCGCCGGGGTCGTAGAGGAAGAAGATGTCGAGGTCGGACCCGTAGCCGATCGCGCGGCCGCCGAGCTTGCCCATCGCGACCACGGTGAGCCCGCCGGTCAGGCCTTTCTCGGCGAGCGCGTAGCGCGTGGCGTGCTCGAGCGTCGCGTCGGCGAGGGCCGAGAGCACGGTGGTGGCCTCGCGCGTGAGCAGCTCGCCAGAGAGCTCGGCGAGCCCCACCTCCATCATGATCCGCGAGTTCGCGTGGCGCAGCGCACCCACGAAGACGTCCGCAGGATCGCGATCCTCGTGCTCGTTGGCGCGGATGGTGGCGTCGGCGATCTCGTCCTCGACGTGGCGCCGCGCGCGATCCGGGGTGGGCGGCCCCTTCGCGAAGAGCACGCTCTCCACGAGCTCGGGATGGAACACCAGCGACTCGCCGAGGAACGCGCTCGCGCCGAACAGGCCCACGAGCTTCCGCACCACCTGCTTGTCGTCTGCCATGGCCCGCGCGTAGACGCTCGGCGTCGCGAGCCGCGTGAAGAACGCGGCGAGCAGGCGCGTGGCCTGCTCGGGATCGGCGGCGTCGGCGAGGGCCTCGAGCAGCGTCGAGGCGAGCTCGGGATGGCGATCACGCGTGGTCGCGCCGAGCGGAAAATCGGGACGGCGCGTGAGCGCGAGGAGGTGGCGCGCGAGATCGGCGGTGGGCGTCGAGAAGTCCACGCCGGGCGCGCCCTCGGCGAGCGCGGTGAGCACGAGCGCCTCCTCGCCGGAGTCGAGCGCGGTGAACATCGCGCCGAGGTGCGGGTCGGCTCCCGCGGCGCGGGTCTGCTTGCGCGTGAGGGAGGCGAAGCGCGTCGCCACGCGGCGGCGCGTCTTGTCGAGATCCTTCTCCAGCTCCTTCGAGCTCGCAAAACCCACGGTGCGCGCGATGATCTCGAGCAGCTCCCCCCGCGGCAGCAGGTGGGTCTGCAGACCGGTTGCAAACTGCACGCGATGCTCGAGACGGCGCAGGGTGAGGTAGGCGGCATCGAGCTCGCCGCTCTCGCGGTCGGTGACGAGCCCGCGCGCGCGCAGCCGGCGCAGCGCCTCGAGCGTGTTCGACACGCGCAGCGAGGGCTCTCGTCCGCCCCAGATCAGCTGGAGAGACTGCACGAAGAACTCGGCCTCGCGGATGCCGCCCGGCCCGAGCTTGAGATCGCGCTCCGGCTCCGAGGAGAGCTCGTTGCGTCCGCGGATCACGAGGTCGGTCATCTCCACCGCGATGCGCGGGTCGACGACCTTGCGCCACACGAACGGCGAGAGCGCATCGAGCACCTCCTGCCCGAACGCGACATCGCCGGCGACCGGGCGGGCGCGGAGCAACGCGGCACGCTCCCAGGTGCGCCCCCACGTCTCGTAGTAGCGCTCCGCCGCGCTCAGCGCGTTGACGAGCGGCCCGCGGGAGCCCTCGGGCCGGAGCCGCAGGTCGACGCGCCAGCACATGCCCTCGTCGGTCGCGTCCTCGAGCGTGGCGGTGAGCCGCTGCGTGACGCGCGCGAAGTGCTCGTGCAGCGTCTGCTCGACGGGCGCCGCACCGACCGCAAGCCGCGCCTCGCCGTCGTCGGTCTCGTAGAAGAGGAGGAGGTCGACGTCGCTCCCGCAGTTCAGCTCGCGCCCCCCGAGCTTGCCCATGCCGAGCACGGTGAACGCGCACGGTGTGCCCGCCGAGGTGACGGGCGGCCCGAAGCGCGCCGCCGCCCAGCCGAGGGCCTCGGTGGTCGCGATCTCGATGCAGACCTGCGCGATGTCCGAGATCTCGCGAGCGGTGGTGTCGATGTCGCCGCTCTCGCTCGCGAGCAGCTCGCGCGCCGCGACGCGCAGACGCTCGCGCTGCGCGAACAGCCGCAGCCCGCGCCGCACCGCCTGCGGATCGCCGAGGTCGGCGACGAACGAGAGCGCGAGCCGCCGCAGCGTGCGCAGATCGCGGGCGATGCGCATCTTGCCGTGCGCGATGGCGATGACGTCCTGCGGACGCGTGAGGATCTGCGCTTTGAGCGCGGGATACGCCGCGGAGAGGAGCGCCGCGAGCGCGATGACCTCGCCCGTGACCGCAACCCCGCGCTCGTGCGCGGCCTCGGCGTAGGCCGCCGAGAGCGCGCCCGCGGAGTCTCCGGCGAGGGTGTGGAGGAGCCGTTTCATCACGCCGGAGGGCAGACTAGTCCGCCTCGCGGCCGGCGGTGATAGCTTCTCGGTGTGAGCTCGTCGCGTCTCGCCGCCTCCTGCGTTGTGCTCGGCCTCTCTCTCCTCGTCGCCTGCGGCAAGACTCAGCGCCCGCCGTCCGCCGAGCCGGCCTCCGCCGCATCCGCATCGGCGGCGCCGCTCGCCGACGCGTCGGCGACACCGGCGGCGGAGAGCCCGGCCTTCGTCACGTACGTGACCGTCGACGCCTCCTGGGTGGAGACGGCGCTCGTGCCCACGCCGGTCGTCTCCAAGGCCTGGGCGGCCGATCCCGCGAACGCCGCGCAGCTCCTGCCGACCGTGCGGCACATCCTCATCAAGGCCGACAAGGACGCAGGTCTCGAGCCTCGACCTCAAGGCGAACACCTTCACCGTCGACTTCTGGATCTGGTTTCGCAGCGGTGCGAAGAGCGCATCAACGCGAAGAGCACCCGACGTGGATTTCACCGCCGGATTCTACTCGGGGTCGTCGTCGCTCGGGGTGACGATTGGCACCACCGGATCCTCCAGCAGCGCGCCCGTATCGGCGTCGACGACGAAGCGGAATGGCGTGTGGTCCTTCACGACGTCGACGGCATACGCGAGCGTGTAGCTGACGTACGCGAACCGCGGGCCCGGCGAGACGTCGATGGTGAGACGCGGCGGATGCACGTCCGCAGCCATCACCGTGCCGAGCGGGATCCGCCGGAGCTCGCGCACGCGCGCTTCGGGCCTCGTCGGATCGTCCACCACCGCGAACAGGACGCGCCCCAGCACCCTGTCGAGGAGCCGCGGGTCGTCGGGCCCGAGGAGCGGCGCGGTGTCGATGGAGAGTCGTGGATGGACGTGCGAGAGGTTCACGAAGTAGCGAACACCGCCCTCGTCGCCCAGGTACGCGAGCACGTCGATCTTCGAGGTGACGGCCTCGAAGCCCTCGTAGCCGCGCATGGGGCTCGCGCCGCGCGCGTGCACCACCCACGTGCCGTACGTCATGGTCTTCGCGGGACCGGCCACGAGGTCGAGCGCGGGCACGTCCTTCGCGGAGAATCCGAGCAGGTCGGCGTTCTTCGTGAGGAATGCCGCGGTGTCGGCGATGGCAGTCTCCTCGGTGACCGGCGCACGCGCGGTGGAATCGGAGGCGCCCGTGTCGCGGGTGGCGCGGCGCACGACACCGCGGATGGGATCGACGTCGTCCGGCGTGGTGCCGGCCCCGAGCGTGACCGTCCACGCGCCGTTGCGCGCGCGGAACTTCTCGACGAGCGCGCGCCGCTCGGGGAGCGGCAGCGCACGGATGATCTGCACGTGCGGTCCGTGCTTGCCGGCGAGCCCGAGGCTCACGTGGGAAGGAACGGCGGGCGGCGCGCCTGGCGAGCACGCCATGAGGAGGAGCAGGAAGCCGAGCGGCAGCCCGCGCTTGCTCAAATGCTCGGGCCCCACAGCCGGAACATCATCAGCACCGTCCACGCGAACAGGATGTGCGAGAAGATGCCCGGCAGGAGGCGTTCGAAGCGCCCCGCCATGAAGCCCCAGACGAGGCCCGACGCGAGCGCGGCGATGGGGAGCAGCGGATTCAGGCCGGCGATGGGATCGCGCAGCGCCCAGACGGTCGGGAGGTGCGCGACCGCATAGAGCACCGCGGCCCAGACCCAGGCGCGGCTCGAGCCGACGTGCTCCTCGAGCAGCGAGATCACGAGGCCCCTCCACACGAGCTCCTCGGCCGCCGCCATCACGACGATCACGAACACCACCATCACGACGTGCTTGCGCAGCGTCGTAGGGTCGCCGATCTGGAGGTAGAAGCGCGCGATCCAGCTCTCGCGATCGGAGCCCTGGGGCGCCACGAACCGCATCAGCGCGTACGCGCCGCCGAAGAGCAGGCCCGCCGCCGCGAAGCCGCGCGTGAAGTCGCCGCTGCGCACGTTGAGCCAGCCCGCGCCCGCGCCGCCTTCGTCGAACGAGGCGCGCCGGTAGAGACTGCCCTCGCGGTGGGCCCGCACCGCGCCGATGATCGCGATCACGAGCGTGGGAAGCACGAACCAGAGCGCGAAGCCGCGCCCGCCTGCCCTCACGAGCTGGAAGGCGAAGTGACTACCGGTCGCGACCGCGACCACGATGGCTGCAAGATACACGGCGCTGCGCACCGGGAGCTTGTACCACGAAGCTCAGGCCCTCAGGACACCGAGCCGCGGCAGAAGCGGGCGAGCAGGCTGGCGCCGTCCTCCTCGACGGCCGTGAACGGGATGCCGAAGGCGAAGAGATCCTGGCGGGTGCGCGCGCACCAGCAGACCTTGCCGCGCGCGCAGAAGATGTCGCCGTCGAGGAAGAACACCGGCGAGACGGCGTCGCCGATGCGCACTGGCCGCGCCGACATGAGTCGCATGCCGCCGGGTGAGACGTCGCTGCCGACCGCATCGACGAGGAGCCCGCCGACCGTGACCGTGACGGTCGGCGCCGCGAGTCGCGCCCGCTGCGTACCACGCCGGTCTTTCGCGCAATTGCGGGCGCCAGCTCGCATTTTTTGTCGGCTTCGGCGCCGCCGGTTGAAAAGATTGCGGGTCGTTCGTCTCGGAAGGGCGGCGTCGCGGCGGCCACGGGGATCGAAAGCGAGACCGGCGTGATAGCGTCCCCCGAAGAGCGCCGCGACGAGGATGGCGACGGAGGCGAACAGCAGCTTCGTGCCGCGCACGAAGCGCGAGGCAAGGAGGACGGTCCCCACCACGAACAGACCACCGCCCGCGAAGACATAGCCCGTTCATCGGCCTCGAAGACGCGCCGTCCATCGAGAGATCGTCGAGGCGCACCTGGGTGGGCGGCCCGAAGAGCGGGATCTTCTGGTCCTCGTTCGCGCGCGCCGTGCCGCTCGAAACGTGAGCGGCCCGTTCACCGAGCCGCGACCGCGTGAAGCGGCGAATGTTCCGCTTGCATATTGACGTTTGACGGCAGCCCAGGCGCGGGCTATGCCACTTATCGCGAGCTCAGGTTGGGTGCCCCCGTACATGCGGTACGGGCTTTGACGCGGAAAACGCAGACGCGGACCGCCCCAGTCGAGCAAGCGGGGAATCACCACCACAGGGTGCCGTCGCTGAAGAGCGCGGAATTGGCTGCTCCAGAGAGCGCCGCAGGCCGCGCAAAAGCGGGCACCTCGAGAAGACGACAGGAAACGAATGACGTTCACGGAAGCCGCAGCCGAAGTGCTGCGCATGGCCGGTAAGCCGCTCCACTACAAGGAGATCACCGAGCTTGCCATCGAGAAGAACCTTCTCTCCCACGTCGGCAAGAGCCCCGAGGTCACCATGGGTGCCCGGCTCGCCGCGCTGCTGAAGAAGGAAGACAAGGCGAACCCGATCGTTCGCGTGAAGCCGGGCGTGTTCGCCCTCCGCGACTGGGACGGTAAGAAGAAGAAGCGCGGCGCCGCGGGCGCCGAAGCCGCTGACGAGCAGGAGTCGGACGACGCGGGCGAGGGCAACGACATCAACGCGCTCGAGGTCGAGGCCGCCGGTGCGCGCGCCCGCGGCGAGTCGAACGCCCCGGCGGACGACGACGACGACGAGCCGCTCATCGTCTCCGGCGAGGACGCGCTCCGCAACGAGCTCGCCGCCAGCGGCGCCGAGATGTTCGACGACGAGGACGACGACGATCAGCCGATCCTTGCCGGCCCCAGCAGCAGCGGTTCGAACGACGCCGCACGCCCGGGCGGCGCGGCCGCCGGTGCAGGAGACGCCGCGGGCGCCGATGGTGGCCGTCGCCGTCGCCGCCGCCGTCGTCGTCGTGGCGGTCGTGAGGGCGAGCCGGGGGAGGCGCGCACCTCGTCTCCGCGTGACGTCGGCGCCGCCGTCTCCAACGGCGATCGCAACGGCGACCGCATCCAGCCGAACGCCATCGTCTCGGTCGAAAGCGACTCGTCGATCGACACGTCGCGCGATCCGCTCGCGCCGGCGCCGCGTCCGATGGTCCGCGATCGCCAGCAGATCATGGCCGGCGGCGCGCCCACCGGCATCGACGTCCCGCAGCTCCCGCCCGGCGAGGGCGAGGATCTCTCGGGTCGCGAGCTCTCCGACGCCACGGTCATGATCCTGAGCGGGTTCGACCGCACGCAGGGTCCGGTCCAGGTCCGCTCCGTCGTCGACGCGCTGCTCCGCCGCGGGCGGCTCGGCACCGAGTCGCGTGACACGATGCTCGCGACGGCGCAGCTCATGGCCTCGCTCCGCGCCGACAACCTCCGTCGTCAGGCGGCGGGTCAGCGTCCGCGCTTCCGCTTCGGGCAGGGCCCGCGCGTAGCGCTCACCGACTGGTCACTCAGCTCGGACCTCGTGCGCCTCGAGATCGACGCCATCGCGGCGATCGAACGCTATCGCGAGGCCGCGCGCCGCTCCATGCTCCGCAAGATGCAGGAGCTCCCCGGTCACGCGCTGATCGAGCTGATCCTGCTCGGCCTCGAGCGCGTCGGCATGACGAACATCCGCGGCGTACGTCGCGCGGGTGCCGCTGGCGGCGAGGCCCACTTCTCCGCCACGCATCGCAACGGCAGCGACGAGATCCGCACCGCCGTCGTGGTCCGCAAGGACGGCCGCGAGATCGGCCGCGAGCGCGTCAGCGACCTGCGTGGTGCGCTCCACCACTACGGCTCCGCCTCGGCGGGCTGGCTCCTCACCACCGGCCAGGTGCTGAGCGGCGCGCGCGAGGAGTCCGGCGCTCCCGCCGCTCCGATCGCGCTGTTCGATGGCATCGCGCTCTGCAAGCTCCTCGAGGACAACGACGTCGGCGTGGTGCGCACGCGCCTCACGACGGCGATCCCCGATCTCGAGCTCTTCGAGACCCTGCGAGGCTGATGATGAAGGGGGCGACAGCACTGGCCGTCGCTTCGCTCTGTTGCGTCTTCCTGGGCGCGCCCGACGGGCTCGCTCAGGAAGGTGTCGTCTCGACGCTTTCACCGCCGCCGCTCACGCTCTCGGTCGCACCGGGAACGGCCAGCGGTCCGTGGAAGGTGCGCATCGAGAACACGGGGGACGTGCCGGTCCGGCTCGCCGCCGACCCGCGCCTCCTCATCCTGGAGATCACGCCGCCGACCGGTACCGTGCTCGACCCGGCGGACGCGAAGAAGCGCGTTGCCTCGAAGAAGGGCCCGGAAGCGGTGACGGTGCGCTGCGCCCTCCCCGACGACGCGCGGCCGATCAACGACGAGGGTCGTGATCTCGTGATCCCGGGCAAGCGCTCGTGGTCGACCACCATCGATCCGCTGTTTTACTGTTTTGGCCCTCGCGAGCGCCGCGCGCTGGTCGCAGGCGCGACCGTCACGGCGCTGTTCGGTTGGCCGGCGACGGTGGCGAAGACCACCGCGGCCAGGAAGAAGCCCGTCGCCTCCGCCCCGCCCTTCGCCGCTTCGCCGGTGGGCGCCGCGGTCGGCAAGGTCGCGCCGGCGAAGGCGCTCGAGGGCGCGCCATTCACCCTGACCGACGCCGTGGCGTCTGCCGTCCCCGGGGCGCCTCCCCCTCAGCTGAGCAGCCCGGGTCGCGCGGTGCTCGTCGTCTCGATGCCCGAGTCGCGTGACGCCTCGCGCGGGATCGAGATCGAGACCACGGTCACCGTCAGCAACGAGGGCGATCAGGCAGCCGTCTTCCTCTGGCGCCCCGAGACCGTGCGCTTCACGGTCTCCGGTCCCCTCGGCTCGAGCACCTGCGGCACCACCGCCATCATCGATTCGCCGATCCGCGAGCTCTACTCCACGCTCGGCGTGAAGGGCCACGCGTCGATGTCGCTGCTGGTGACCGCGAAGTGCCCCGTCGACACGTTCGACGAGCCGGGCGTCTTCCGCGTCACCGCCATCCTCGATACGTCGGAAGCGTCGGCGCGCCCCGTTGGCCTCAAGACCTGGGACGGCGAGGCCACGGCGAAGGTGCCGATGCTCCTCCGCGTCCGTTCGCAGCGCCGCCCCGAAACCCCGCCGACCCGCCCCACCCTCGACTGATGGCGGGCCCGCTGGCTCTTCCTGGATGGCTGGCGTCCGGGCATCACGGGATCGAGCTAACGATCGTGGATCTCGGCGTGGCGCGTGCGTTCTGGGAGGGCGTGCCCGCGGCGCGCCTCCTCGCGCGCATCCGCCTCGATCGTGACGAAGGAGATCTCGTCGATCTCGGCGACCGCGCGAGCGGCATGGACCTCGAGAGCTCCACATGGGACCGCCTCGCGGCCCGCCTGCTCGGGGGCGACCGCGATTCGTTCGATCGCGTGAAGCGCGCGGTGAACGGTCAGGGACGCGCCGCGTCCGACGAAGGCCCGCTCACCGCCGACGACGCGGCCATCGCCGCGCTCGTGCACGCGCTGCTCTCCGCGACCGCGTCCGACAACGACGCCTCCCCGGCAGAAGGTGCGGCCGATGGCGCGGCGCTCTCGACGAGCGTGCTGCGCGGCTGCGGCGCGCTCGACGATCGCCTCGGGGGCCTCACCGCCGATCGCCGCGCAGCCGCGTTCGAGGCGTGCTTGCACGTGGCGACGCTCGCGGTGACGCTCGTGCCGACCTCGAGTGCGCCGCTGGCGGCGCTGGGCCAGGCGGCGATCTCGCCTGCGCCGCTGTACCCGTGGGGCGAGGCGGACGTACCCGAGGGCGATCGGCGCGCGCTGCTGCTCGACCGCTCGGTGGTGGAGGCCTCGCTGCAGCTCGCGCGCGAGCTCGCGCCGCTCGCGGTGCATCACGGCGTGCTGGTGGCCTTCGCGAAGCAGGCGCCGCGTTCGCTCCGCGATCGGCCCTCGGTGCCGGTGAGCTCTTGGCTCCCGACCGATCTCGGCTCGCGCGAGGCCGCGGCGCGGCTCGCGGCAGCGCTCGAGCGCGGCGCCACCACCGCACCGCGGCTTCGCTCGCTGATCCTGCGCGGCGGCGATGCCGCCCTCGACGCGATCGGCGCCGAGATGCTCGATGTGGCCGCGCATCCATTCGCGAGCGCGGTGTTCGCAGACATCCTGGGCCGCGCCTCGCGCGAGCGCGATGTCGTGCGGCTCGTCTCCTACTTCGCGATCGCGCCGGACGTGGCGACCGCCGCTCACGCGCTCGCAGCGAGCACGGCCCCCGAGGTTCCGACGGTGCTGCGCGCCTGGCTGAAGTCGCTCGATGCCGACGCAAGCGAGGCCGGCGGTCCGGCGGCCTCGCGCTTCGCGTCGTGCATCGCGGCGCTCGCGCCGTACCCGCATCTGCATGCGGCGGCGAAGCGCTCGAACCGCGACTGAGACGGGCCGGGGGCCACTACTTCGCGGGCTGCTGCACGAACGTGACGGGGATCTGGAGTGTGGCGCCGCCGCCGCCGGGCGCGCTGAACGTCGCGCGCTTGACGACGCCCGCGATGCACTGGCCCACGCTGGACGACAGGCCGCTGATGGATGTGATGTCGGAGGTCACGACCTCACCGTTCGGGCCGATGCGCGCGCTGACGAGCACTTTTCCGGCCATCGTGGGATCGGAGAGCAGGCCGGTCTGGTAGCAGCTGCGGAAGCGTCCGCGTAGCGTGGCGACGGTGCCGTCCGCGCCCGGGACGGGCACGTTCGCAACGGAGGTCCCGACCTGGGCGATCCCCGTGGGACCGGCGGTGGCGGTCTCCTTGCCGGGGCCGCTCGGCGCCTGCGCCTTGAGGGGGCCGCCGAGCGTGCTGAGATCGGAGGTCTTGTTCGCCTGCACCGGGCCGCCGCTGGTCGGGTGGAAGTCACCGTTGCCGGCGACGACGCCCGCGCTCGACTCGGCGGCGCGCGTGAGATCGACCGGCGGCACGCTGCTGCGGTCCAGCGCGATCGCCACCGACGGCCCCGCGGCCAGCCCGGCGATGGTCTGCATCTGCATCGCCTCGGCCTCGGCCGCGAGCTTCGCGGCACGGTCGTTGCTGATGGCGTTCGGGCTGCGGGGTCCGGCCTGCGTCGGTACGGTGTTCGGGCTCGGCTGCGACGTGGTCACGGGCTGCTTCGTCGGGAGCGTCGGCACCTTCACCGGGGCGGTGCTGTCGACGACCTTGTCGGGCGTCTCCGTCACGGGCGGCGGCGGGATCCGCGACATCATGTCGACGAGACCGGCGACCTGATGCCAGTCGTCGACGACGGGGTCGGCCCAGTCCGAGTACATCGTGCCCACGAGCCCGAAGTGCAGGAGGAAGCTGAACGCAGCGACGAACGTGAGCGTCCAGTCGTGGTTGCCGGCGAGGCTGCCCTTCACGGCGAGCGGCAGCTGGGGCTTCGCCTGCGGGGGCGGCGGCGCGACGAACTGGAAGAGGAAGGTCGTGTCTCCCAACACCACCTTGCCGCGCGACTCCTCGGTGAGGAGCATCTTCGTGCCGGAGACGCCGCGCAGCTCGGTGATGCCGGTGGTGAGCGCGAGGCGCCCCTCCATGCCATCGAGCAGGTTGAGGTGGTAGTCGTTTCCGACGCGCTCGAAGAGCGGAAATGAAGGCGGCACCGCAGCGCGGATGACGAACGTGGCGCTCTCGCTGGCCCCAACGGTGATGGTGGAGCGCTGCTTGACGATACGCTCCTCGACGACGCGCCCTTCGCGCACGACGCCGATGCGCAGGACCTTGGCCTCGGCCGACAAGGACATGGCCCGCATCACCGCGGTCATCTGTCCAGGTCGCTGCCGTGTCGTCTGCTG
>JAYTHX010000032.1:0-19965 GCA_043732195.1 Polyangiaceae bacterium | reverse complement strand
AGAGGTTCGCGTTCGTGATCCACGCCTTGGTGCCGGTGAGCACGTAGCTGCCGTCGGACTGCTTCACGGCGCGCGTCTGCAAGCCGGCGACGTCGCTCCCGGCGGCAGGCTCGGTGGTGGCGTAGCTGACCCACGTGGGCTCGCTCATCAGCCAGCCGAAGTACTTCTTCTTCTGCTCCTCGGAGCCGGCGAGCTTGATGGGCGTGAGGCCCAGCGTGTTCGCGGTCATGCTCGTCTGGATCCCGCTGCAGCCGTAGGCGAGCTCCTCGGTGATCATCGCCGAATCGAGGTCGCTGAGGCCCGGCCCGCCGTACTCCGACGGGAGCGTCGGGTTGACGAGGCCGATCTCCCACGCCGCCTTGAAGACGTCGCGCGGGAACTCCGACTTGCGGTCGCACTCCGCGGCCACGGGGATGATGCGCTCCTTCGCGAAGCGGCGCGCGGTGTCGATGAGTGCTTTCTGCTCCTCGGTGAGCTCGAAGTCGATCATACCCTCTTCTGCCATGGGCGCCCGCGAGCGGCAACGGCGGCGCGTGGCTCAACCGATGCGCCGCGCGATCTCCGCGTGGAAGTGGGCATTGCCGTGCTCGAACGCGCCGAACACCACCTCTTCCTCGTTGGCGCCCAGGCGAGGCGAGCGTCTCGATGGTGCGCTTCGGGAAGACGTTCCGCAGGTGCGGGCCGACCGGATCGACAGGCCGAGCTTGTCGAAGAAGATGGGGTAGACCGCCTTCTTGTGCGCCATCCGCAGGTGGTACGCCTCGAGGAAGACGTCGATCGCGAGCTTCCAGTGGAGCGCGCGCGTGAAGGTGCGCGGCGCGTGGACGTGCGAGGAGGCGAGGCCGATGCTCTCGAGATCGTCCGCGAGCGGACCGAGCCAGGCGCGTGCGTCCAGCCGCGCCTCGGCCTCGCTCGCCGCGCGCGAGGGGCGGCCGCTGCGATCGATCCCGGCGAAGCCCTCGTCGTGCGGGATGCCGAGCAGGTGGCCGTCGCCCGCGTACGACCACGCATGGTACGGGCAGACGAACGCCTTCTTCTCGTGGCCGCAGGGCGCGTCCTCCGAGCGCGTGCCGCGATGGCGGCAGACGTCGAGGAACGCGGACACCTCGCGGTCGTCGCCGCGGACGACCAGCAGCGGGTGGGAGCCGTGGGCGACCGGGACAGGCAGCTCGCGGAAGAGGTAGGTCACCACCTGGCGCGCCCCGCCGATGAACGTCGCTTTAGGTGCAGTATGCATGGAAATGCTCGCAGCCTGGAACTTCACGCCGGCTTGGGCGAGCTCCGCGTTACTCCGAGCGGCGCTTCGCGCGGTCCGCCATCTGCTGGCGCGCCGCCTTGCCGCCCAGCACCCACCCGATCACGATCCCCACCAGCAGCACCAGCGGGATGAAGATCACGTGCTCTGACGTCGGCAGCCCCATCAGCTCGCCCCGGCCGTCGCCTTCTTCTCCGCGTTCGCCGCCGCGCGATCGATCGTCCGTTCGAGGTCGTCGAGGCGCTCCGCCAGCGTCGCCTGGCGGCGCCACTGGAAGAAGATCCACGCCATGAGGATGAGCCAGATCGCCGCGTAAGCCTCGACCACGAGGGTCGGCCCGCTGAACTGCTCCACGCTCGGGTCCACCGCCGTGAACTCGGTCGAGCGATCGGGGGGCGCGCTCGGCGAGGCCGAGCCCGCGGGCAGCGGGGCGTAGTGAATCAAGGCGGTGCTCATGTTTCCGTCCGATCGTCGAGGCCGAGGTCGATGGCGTCCTCCTCCGCATGCGCGATGCGGCTGCGCACCAGCTCCAGGCGGACGCGCGACCAGATCAGCATGAACGCGAAGAACGTGAAGGCGACCATGCCGAGCGCGAACGCGATCTTCATGTCCGGGTGCTGCAAGCCGCCGCCGCCCTTGCGGTTGACGACAGGGTGCAGGCCGCCCCACTTCTGGACGCTGAAGTGGATGATGGGGAGGTTCGCGCCGCCCAGGATGCCGAGCGCCGCCGCAAACTTCCGCTCGCCCGGACCATCCCCCGAGAAGCTGCGGAGCACGACGTACGCGACGTAGATCAGCCAGCTCAGCACCGTGGTGGTGAGCTGCGGGTCCCACGTCCAGAAGTAGCCCCACGACTTCGCCGCCCACAAAGGACCGGTGACGAGCACGACCGCGCCGAACACGATCGCCGCCTCCGCCCCCGCGCGCCCGAGCGCATCACGCGCGTCGTTCGGCTTGAGCAGGTACATCACCGAGCCAACGAAGCAGGCGGCCGCGCCGAGGTACATCGCGTACGCGCTCGGAACGTGGAAGTAGAAGATCTTCTGCACGAACCCCATACGCGCCTCGACGGGCGCCTTCAGGAACGTCCAATGGATCGTCAGCAGGAGCAGCACCGTCGTGACCGCGAGGAGCGGCACGAAGAGCTTGTCCCAGCGGCCTCCGGACTTGCGCGCGAGGGTGGTCACGGTAGCCATGAAGCTAACACGCGCCTCACCTCACTTCTTCCAGGACTTCTTGGCCTCTTCGGCCTTCGCCTTGATGGCCTCGTCGAGCTCCTTTGCGTACGCCTCGAGCGCGGGGTTGCCGCGGTCCAAGTGCATCGCCATCACGAGCTGCAGCTTCGCCTGCTGCGGATCGCCCTTCTTCGCGAGCTCCTCGACGCGCAGCACGAACGGACGCGCGCCGGGGTTGCGGACCTTGTCGCTCAGGCGATTGCCGAGCCCGCCCGCGGTGTTTGGGGGCGCCATCGAGTGCGAGCGCGGACCGTCGGCATCGACGATGAGGTTCTCGGGTCGGAGAATGCCGTTCGCGAGCGCCTCGTCGTAGCGAAAGCGTAGCTGCTGATCGGAGAGCACGCGGTACGCCTCGGTGCCGCGCCGGAAGATGTAGCCGATCGCCGCCTGCTCGGTGGGGTGCCGCCAGTGATGCGAGTCGGGGTGGAACGACTCGGCGAATGCGTGGAACGCGTCACGCACAGCATCGTGCGTCGCGGTCTTCTCGACGCGGAACAGCTCGTAGTACGAGATGAAGTCCAGCGCCGCGAGCCACTGCCGGATCGCATCTCCGTCCATCGCGGAGCTCAGTGCGGACCGCGCGTCTGCTCGCCGACCACGGGCTGCTGAGCAAACCGGTTGATCATCATCACGACGGACGACTCGTCGGCGACGCCCACGAGCTGCAGCGTCGCGCGCGCCTCTTGCCCGGTCTGCACGTCGCGGGCGCGGATGCGGAGCGTGCCGTCGGCGTCGACCTCGAAGGTCACCGCGACGACCACCTCGCCGCGCGGCGCGGGGCGCAGGCCGGAGAGCTCCACCTCGCCGAGGAACGTGTTCTGCGGGAAGAGGCTGCCCTCGCCCTGACCCACGCGGACGCGCACGGTGGTCTGCATGTCGCGACCGGTCGCGAAGCGGCGCGTGCGCTCGCAGGGGATCTTCGCGTTGCGCGGGATGATCGTGTCGGTGTAGCCGCCGGCGGTCTCCACGACGAGGCCCCGGGGCGTGACGTCGACGAGGACCGGCGCAGCGAAGCCGAGCTGCTGCTGGGGGGCAGGGTATCCCTGCTGCTGCGGCCCACCGGGGATGACCGCGGTGTTGGGGTTGTTGTGCGAGGCCATCGCGTTCACGTCGAGCGGCGCATCGGGAGGAGCCGAAGGGTACGCGCCGAAGGCGGGCGGCTGCGATCCGTGGAGCGGGGGCCCCTGGTGGTACGGCGGCGGCTGCGACGGGTACTGCTGCGGCGGCGGCGCCTGCGGCGGGATCGACGGATACGGCTGCTGGAAGCCGTGCGGTGCCTGCTGCTGCGGTTGCTGCTGCGGCGGCGCGCCGAAGGCCTGAGCGGGCGGGACCGAGCCGAACGCAGCGTTAGGGCCGCTCGCTCCGAACGGCGCCGGGGGTGGCGGCATCTGCGGAGACATCTGCGTGCGCGGCGCGGGCTGCTTGGGCCCCGGGTCGAGCGGCGCCGTCGTGTTCATCGGCTGCGCGCCGCGGGCGGGCATTGCGCCGGTGCGCTGCGGTCCGGCCGCGGAGTCGCGGGCGGGCGCGCCCTTGATCGCGACCACGCCGCGCGCGTTCGGCGGCGACGACGGCGCGGCGGGCGGAGGCTGCCCCTTCGACTGCTGCGTCTGCGGCGACTGCATCGCGGCGGTGCGCGACGGCGGACCGCTGCCCTCGCCGCCGATCTTCTCCATCGGACCGAACGGCTGCGGCGCCAGCATGGGCGGCGGCTTGCCGATCATCGACGGGCCACCGCTCTGCGTCATCCCGGGCTGGCCGGGCTTGCGGATCTCGGGGCGCTTGCCCTTCGGCTGCACCACGGACGGAAGATCGGTGGGCTGCGCGACGGACGGGAGATCGATCCCATCGTCCACGGTGCCGAACGGAGAGGGGGCCGGAGCCGCGCGCAGGTTGAGCGTGTTGCCGTGGCCCGGCTGCACGCCCGTCGCGGCGTCGGTCCGGACGTTCGCTTCGGTCTCGTCCTCGATCTCGTCGAGGAGCTTCTTGCGCGCCTCGGTGATGTCGTCGAGCTCGGCGGTCGCGCTCGAGACGAGCGAAAGATCGGCGACGTGGCCGAACCCGAGCTCCACGCTCGGATCGGCAGCGGCGACGCCGGTCGACGAGACGAGCGAGAGGTCGCCGACCGTCCCGAACTGTCCGCCCGGCAGCTCGTTTCCTGCGCCCGCGAACGGCTCGGGCTCACCAATGGGCGACGGCATGCGCCCCTCGGTCTCGCCGCTGTTCATGCTCGGGAAGCTGGGGACGCTCGCGCTGGGCGTCGACATGAGCGACGGGGGCTCGTCGATCGCGCCGAAGCCGGCGCCGCTCGAGGGCACACCCGCAGCCGGTCGTGACGCCATCGGGCTGCGCGCCGCCTCGGTGGGCGCGACGTTCGCGGTGAGCGTGCTCTGCTCGACGCCGGTCGCGGTGAGCGTGTTGCCGCCGAAGCTGCGCTCCGATCCGGTGGGCCCGGAGCGCACCGCGGTGTCACCACTGCCCGGCTGACCCGACGAGGGGAACCACTCGAAGGGCGTTGGCACGGCGAGATCGGGGAACGACGCGATGGACGGGTCATCGTTGTCCGCGCCGCCCGGAGAGGTGGGGGCGGAGGGACGCACGCCCATCGGCTGCGTGTTCGGTGCCACGCCGGGGCTCGTGATCTTGCGCGGTCCGCCCTGCTGCGTAGCGTTTGCGTTCGCGTTCGCGCGCGCGCCGGTGGCGCCGGCCGACGGCGGCGGTCCCGACTTCGTCGCCGGGCCACCAGGCGGCGGGCTCGACGCCGGATGGAAGCCGAAGCTCGGCGGATTGCTCGCGAACGCGGGCGGCGGCTTGCCCTGGAGCGCGGCCGTGTCGATGGTGCCGGTCTGCGTGGTCTCGTTCGTCTCGCTCGCGAGTCCGGGCAGCGTGCGCGGCTTGCCGATGACGTTCGGCGGCGCGGGGATGCTGCGCTTGCGCGCGCCCTCGGTGAGCGCGGCGGCCTGGATGGCGGCGCCGATGGCGACCACCTCGTCCGGGTTCACGCGATCGAGCGGAGCCTGCCCGAAGAACGCCTCGACGCGCTTCCGCACGAGCGGCATGCGCGTGGAGCCGCCGACGAGGATGATCTTGTCGAACGAGGTCGGCGAGAGGCGCGCGAGCGCGAGCGCGTCCTGCGTGACCTTGAACGAGCGGTCGACGAGCGGCGTGATCATGTGATCGAGGTCGCGCCTCGTCATCGTGAACGTGTAGTTGATCGACGATCCTGCCGCGCCGTGCCCGAACTCCTTGAGCACGACGGTGTGCGTCTCGGCGGTCGAGAGCACCATCTTGATGTCCTCGGCGGTGGTCTTCAGCCGCTCGAGCATCTGCGGATCGGTGCGCGGATCGTAGCGGTGCGCCTTGAGGTAGGTCTCCGCCATGCGCTCGGCGATGAGGTTATCGACGTCGTCGCCGCCGAGGAACGAGTCACCGGCGGTGGCGAGGACCTCGAAGACGTTGCCGTTGAGATCGAGGAGCGTGCAGTCGAATGTGCCACCGCCGAAGTCGTAGACGGCGACGCGCTCGTTGCCGGTGCGGCCGAGACCGTAGGCCAGCGCTGCGGCGGTCGGCTCGTTGAGGATGCGGAGCACCTCGAGGCCGGAGACGCGCCCTGCCACCTTGGTCGACGCGCGCTGCAGCTCGTTGAAGTGCGCCGGGACGGTGATGACGGCGCGCTCGACCGGGGTGCCGAGCGCGGTCTCGGCGATCTGCCGGGTGCGCTTCAGGACGAAGGCGCTGATCTCGGGGAGGGTGTAGTCCTGACCGCGCGCCCGGATGAGGGGTCCCTGGCCGGGGCCCTCCTTCAGCTCGAACGCGAACCGGGACTTCGCCTGCGCGATCTCCGGGCTGCCCCACGAGCGGCCGATGAGGCGCTTGTGGCTGTAGACGGTGTTCTTCGGGTCGATGATCCGGCGAGATTTTGCCGACGCACCGACGAGAACCTCGCCGTTCGGATGGAAGCTGACCACACTCGGTAGCAGCCGGAGCCCGTGCTCATCGGCGAGCACGTGCACCTTGCCCGAACGGACACAGGCCACGACCGTGTTGGTCGTACCGAGATCGATCCCGACGACGCTCACCAGGGGAGATCTATCACCTTCCCCAGGGTCCGGAGAAAGCTTTCTGCTTTCCGGGCCTTCGGCGATCACCCATCAATCTGCAGGAACGAAGTGCGTTCCGATATGCTGGCCCGCTATGACGGCACGGCCTCCCCCGCCGACGAGCGGCCCTCCGACGGCCGCCTCGTGGGTTGCCCTGCCGCGTGGCGGCTACTACGTGCGCACCTCCGCGGGCCCCGTGCAGATCGGCATCCCGCCCGAGACCATCAAGGACGTCATGGAGCACAAGCTCGACGTCCCTATCGCCTACGTCCTGCCCCGCGACCTCTTCGATCGCCGCCGCGGCCTCTCGGTCGCGGAGTTCGAGTTTCCTGCATACTACAGCTTTTTTCTCCTGAAGCGGCGATGCCGGCTGGTGGTGCTCGAGGCGGGCGTCGAGCGTCGCGTGCGGGCCATCTTCCAGGAGTCGCTCTTCGGGCCGAAGGGCGAGCCGCTGCCCAGCGAGTTCGCCGACGGCTACCCCGAGGCGCGCCGGCCGAGCTTCCAGAAAGAGAGCGAGTACTTCCGCACCGTACCGGGACGCGGCCGCCTCGACGCCGACGACCTCGTCGAGTTCGTCCAGGTGGAGAACGGCCAGGCGGAGATCGCGCCCGGCGTGTTCCTCGTCGACCAGGGGGACGCGCTCGTCATCCGTGATCAGGGGCGCGACATCGCGGTGGTCGGATCCACCGTGAGCCTGCCGCTGCGCGCGTCCACCGTCGACACCGACGCCGCCCCGATGTCCTGGCTGGCGCCCTCGTTCGGCGTCACCGTGCTGGGCGCGAGCCACGGCTTCGACCCCAACGGCAAGACCACCGGCTTTCTGCTCTGGATGGGCGGCCGCGCCATCCTCGTCGACCCCCCGACCGACTCCACCGAGTACCTCCGCGCGCGCGGCATCGCCCCCAAGACCATCGACGGCGTGATCCTCACGCACTGCCACGCCGATCACGACGCCGGTACGTTCCAGAAGCTGCTCGAGGAGGCGCAGATCAGCCTCTACACGACGCCACACATCCTCGGCTCGTTCCTCCGCAAGTACTCCGCGCTCTCCGGGCTCAGCGAGGATCTGCTGCGCCGCACGTTCTCCTTCCATCCCGTGCGCATCGGCGCTCCGGTGCACGTGCGCGGCGGCGAGCTCTGGTTCAAGTACACGCTGCACTCGATCCCCACCATCGGCGTCGACGCGTTCTACGGCAACCGCAGCATCTCCATCTCCGGCGATACGCTCTACGATCCGCCGCGCGTGACCGAGATGTTCGAGAAGGGCATCCTCTCGCAGGCGCGCTTCGAGGACCTCATCGACTTCCCGGCCCACCACAGCGCGATCGTCCACGAGGCCGGCATCCCGCCGCTTCACACGCCGACCAGCGCGCTCGCGGCGCTGCCCGACGAGGTGAAGAAGCGCCTCTACCTGGTGCACATCGCCGCGAAGGACGTGCCCACCGAGGTCGGACTGCGCGCGGCCCGGGAAGGCCTCGAGCACACGCTGCGCGTCGAGCCCTCGGCGGTCCCGCGCTTCGGCGATGCCATCGAGCTGCTCGACATCTTCTCCATGGTCGACTTCCTGCGCGATCTCCCGCTGTCGCGCGCGCGCTCGCTCCTCCAGGTGGCGCGCCGCATGACGCTCCCCGCCGGCGAGCACATCGTCACGCAGGGGACCAAGGGCGACAGCTTCTACATCATCGTCCACGGCACCGTGCAGGTGGTGAAGGACGGCGTGCCCATCAAACGCTACCGGACGGGCGACTACTTCGGGGAGATGGCGATCCTCCTCGACCAGCCGCGCAGCGCGGACGTCATCGCGCGGACCGACGTCGATCTCGTCGCGCTCGATCGCAACGATTTCCTGGCCGCGCTCCGCGGCAGCGAGATGCTGACCCGTTTGGAGCGCCTCGTCCGCGTGCGCGACGAAGGCGCCTGGGAGCTCCTCGCCCAGAACTCCGTCCTCGCGCACCTCACGAGCGCGCAGAAGACCCAGCTCCAGACCTACCTCGTGCCGTACCAGGGCGCGGACAACGAGGTGCTCTGGCTCGCCGGCGACGTCCCGAAGCGCGCGTACCTCGTCGACGACGCCGTGGTCACGATGCTCTGTCCGGAGGGGGAGCTGAAGCCATTCACCAGCGGCGCGTTCGTGGGCGAGGTCGACGCGCTGCGCACCATGGCCGCGTCCCCCAGCTCGGCGCGCATCACGCAGAGCGGGAAGATGTTCGCCATCGACACCGTCGATCTCGTGCGCTTCTTCGAGGACAACCCCGGCGTGTACCTCTCGTTCCTCGGTACACGGTTCGTCGAGTGAGCCGGCGCGCCTGTATCCTCCTCGCGTCCCTGGCAGCGTGCGCCGAGTCACCCCCCGTCAGGCCTGCCGCTCCGCCGGGCACCGACCCCGACGCGCGGCATAGCCCCGGCGCGCGGTGGATGGAGCGCGGCAACTGGGTGATCGAGTGGTCCAGCTACACGCCGAAGGACGTCCTGGTCGACGGCAAGCCGTCCACCTTCTACATGCCCACGCCGGGCGCGAGCCAGCACGTGCGCGACGCCGACGCGCCGAGCAAGGTCGACGGCGGCGCCAAGGCCATCCCCAAGATCGGCATGGCCGCCGCGGATCTCGAGCCCGGCATCATCGAGCTCGACGTCGGCACCGTGACCGAGCGGAACGTGCTGCAGGACGGCCTCGAGGCGCTCGCGGTGGGCGGGACGAGCGCGCGCGTCTACTGGACGTGGCGGCGGCGCGCGGTCCGACCCGGCAACGGCTCGGCGGTCGAGATCCCGTTCTCGACCATCCTCGTCGAGGGCGTCAGTCCAGGGAAGACCGAGCTCTTCTTGCACTGGCCGAACAGCGTGAAGCAGTCGGTCGTGGTCAACGTGAAGGCGAAGACTCCGCGCTGAGCCACGCCACGACGCTCGCGAGGCCCTCCTCGAGCGTGAGACGCGGCGACCAGCCGAGCTCCTCGCGCGCGCGAGAGATGTCGGCGAAGGTCGCGTCCACGTCGCCGAGGGGGATGCTCTCGTGCCGGACCTCGGGGGTGCGGCCTGCGGCCTTGCCCATCGCGGTGACGAGATCGGTGAGCGTGATGGGCGCGCCCGAGCCGAGGTTGTAGATGCGGAAGCCCTCGGGCGCGCGGTCGGCCGCGGCGACCACGCCGCGCACGATGTCGTCGACGTGGGTGAAATCGCGGCGCATCGAGCCGTCGCCGAAGATCGTGATCGGCTGGCCCGCCAGGATGGCGCGCAGGAACGTCGTGATCGCCATCTCGGGGCGCTGGCGCGGGCCGTAGACCGTGAAGAAGCGGAGCGACGGGCAGCGGAGCTTCGGCGTCTTCCGCAGCATCGCCGAGGCGATCAGCTCCGCGCCGCGCTTCGAGGACGCGTAGGGCGACTCGGGGACGATCGCCGGCGCCTCCTCGCCGGCGGGCAGGGGAGTCGCGTTGCCGTAGACCGACGAGCTCGACGCGAAGACGAACAGCTCGTGCCCCGCGCGCTGCGCGGCATCGAGCAGGGTGGCTGTGCCCTCGATGTTCACCTTCGCATAGCGGGCCGGCTCGGCGAACGAGGGGCGGACGCCCGCGAGGCCGGCCAGGTGCAGGATGCCGTCGGTGCCGTCGACGGCGCGCGCTGCGAGGGCCGCGTCGGAGACGCAGCCGTTGACCACGTCGAACGACGCGGCGTACTCGCTGCGGAGCGCCTCCTCGTTCGCGCGCTTCAGGGCCGTGGGGTACGGGGCGTTGCTGAAGTCGTCGAGCACGCGCACGCGGTCGCCACGCGAGAGCAGGGCCCGGCAGAGATGACTGCCGATGAACCCCACACCACCCGTGACGAGCCAGTGCTTCATGGACTAGCGCTGCGAGGGCCGGTCGGCCGTCCGGTTCATGGCCACGCCGATCCCCTGGTACCGGAGCCCTGCGCGCAGGACCTCGAAGGGGCGCCAGATGTTGCGTGCATCGACGAGGACCGGCGGGAGGCCGTTCGCGGTCGTCACCAGTCGCTTCTTGATCTCGGCGAAGTTCGGGGCGCGGTAGCTGCGCCATTCGGTGAGCAGCACGAGCGCTTGGGAGCCGTCGAGCGCGTCGTAGTCGCGGTCCTTGACGACGACGCGGTCGCCGAAGAGCTTCGCGAAGTTCGCGCCGGCCTCCGGATCGTGGGCCACGATCTTCGCGCCGCGCTCGAGCAGCGCATGGGTGAGCTTCACCGCGGGAGACTCGCGGATGTCGTCGGTCTCGGGCTTGAACGCGCAGCCCCAGAGCGTGACCTGCTTGCCGCTCACGCCCTCGAGCGCCTTGTCGACGAGGTCGGCGAGGAAGACCGCCTGCTCCTCGTTCGCGAGGTGGGCGGCCTCGGCGACGCCCATGCGCACGCCGTTCTCGCGGCCGAGGGCCGCGAGCGCCTGCACGTCCTTCGGAAAGCACGAACCGCCGTAGCCGGGGCCGGCGTAGAGGAACTTCTTGCCGATGCGCGAGTCCGTCCCGACGCCGAGGCGCACCGAGTGGATGTCGGCGCCGGTGGCGTGACAGAGGCGCGAGAGCTCGTTCATGAAGGAGATGCGGATCGCGAGCATCGTGTTCGACGCGTACTTGATGAGCTCGCTGGAGCGCGGGTCCGTCATGACGAGCCGCTCGCCCGAGAGCTGGAGCGGCGCGTAGAGATCGCGGAGCATCTGCCGCGCGTCCTCGCTGCGCGCGCCGACCACCACGCGATCGGGCTTGAAGAAGTCGGCGACGGCGTCGCCCTCCTTCAGGAACTCGGGGTTCGAGACCACCTCGAGCGAGACCTTGGAGGCGCCGAGGCGCTCCTGCACCCGGTCGCACGTGCCGACCGGCACCGTGCTCTTCACGACGACGATCGCAGCCTTCTTCGCCACCTTCGCGATGGTGTCGGCGACGGCGAGCACGGCGGTCAGATCGGCGGCACCCTCGGCGGTGGGCGGCGTGCCGACCGCGATGAAGTACACGTCGGCGTCGGCGAAGTCGGCGGGGATCTCGGTGGCGAAGCGGAGGCGGCCGTTACGTTGGTTACGGTGGACGAGATCGCCGAGACCCGGCTCGTAGATCGGGATCTTGCCCTCGTTCAGCTGGGCGATCTTGGAGGGATCGATGTCGTAGAGGAGGACGTCGTGACCGAGATCGCTCAGCCCGGTGCCCGTGACCAGACCGACGTACCCTGCACCGAAGACGACGAGACGCATGTGCCGTGTCTTCTAGTGGGCCGGTGACGCTAGAGCAACCCCGGGACGTTCAGCTTGATGGAGTAGAGGCCGGTGGCCGGGTTCCCGCCGCCGCTGTTCGCGGTGACGTAGAGGGTCTTCCGGTCGGTATCGCCGAACTCGACGTTCGAGGGGGTGCCCGCCACGGTGACGGTGCCGAGCGCCGTCCCGGTCTTGTCGAAGACCAGCACGCCGGCCGTCGCCGCGACGTAGAGGTTGCCGGCCCGGTCGACGACCATGCCGTCGCCGCCGGGCGCGTCGACGATCTTCGCGAACGCGGCCTTCACCGTGCCGTTGGGATTGAGGTCGCCGAAGAGGACGCGGCCGGCGCCCTTGTCGACCACGTACAGCGTGCTGCCGTCGGGCGAGAGCGCGATGCCGTTCGGCTTGTTGAAGTCGAACGCGAGCCGGGCGGGCGCGCCGCCGGCCGGCACCCGGTAGACCGCCATCTTGTCCTGAGGGAGCCCGCCGTCGGGCACGTTGCCGTAGAACGGGTCGGTGAAGAAGACGGTGCCGTCGTCACGCACGATGACGTCGTTCGGCGCGTTGAACGGCTTCGCGTTGAAGGTATCCGCGATGGAGGCGGGGTTCGCCAGCGTCGCGTCGGTGCGCACCACCTTGCCGGTCGTGCTCTCGCACGTGTAGAGGCGGCCCTGCTTGTCGACGGCGTTGCCGTTCGCGCCGTTGCTGTTCATGCGAAACGGCGTGATCGCGCCGCCCGGGGCCATCTGGTGGATGGTGTTGCCGCTCGTGTCGGAGAAGAGCAGCTTTCCTCCGACCCACACCGGCCCCTCGACGAAGTTGTAGCCGCCCTTCACGAGCGTCGCGATCTTGGTCGTCCCGGCGAGCGGATCGCCGAAGGTCACCGGCGCGTCGGTCGGGGGCGCGCTGTCGGTCGGGGCTGCTCCGCCGTCGACCGCGGGCGTGACGCTGCTGTCGAAGCAGCTCGCGCCGATGCAGCCGTTCTGCCGCGCCTGCGCGTCGGGGCCGGTCTCGCTACAGGCCTCGACCGCGAGGAACGTGGCGGCGCTGGCGAGCACCACGACAACGGGACGTCTACGCTTGCTCATCGCCGTCATGGTACGCCAGAACGGCCGAGGTTCAGCCCGAAAGCAGCTCTCCGTCGCTGGCGACGAGTGTGCCGTCCACTCGCACTGCGCCGCCGATCTGGCATGCGGCGAACGCGGTGCGCGCCGACCACGTGGCGTTCGTGAGCTTCGCCATGGGGTCGCCAAAGACGAGGTGCAGGCCGGGACGGTGCTGATCGACGGTCACGTCGCCCGTGGCCTCGCCGATGCCGGTGTTCACGCCGAACACCACGAGGCCTACGCGATCCGAGTTCGGCGCGACGTGGAGGAGGTTCTCGATGTCACGGACGAGGTGCGGCGCGCCGGGCGCGAGCACGTTCATCACGCGGCCGTCGACGAGCTCGAACGTCACCGGCTCGACGAGCAGCCCTTCGCGCGCGCCGAAGAACTCGCCGACGCTCGCGTTCGTCACGAACGTGCCGGAGATCGTGTCGGGGCAGGTCACGATCGAGCCCGCGGGAAGCGCGACCGTCTCGCCCGGGCGGACCTCGCCGAGGCGCGCGATCCAGCGCCGGCTGGCGGCGGTCTTGATGGTGAGGCGGGTGCCCGCGGCGCTCTCGGCGGTGATCTCGCGCGCGACCTCGAGCCTGCGCTTGAGCGCGCGGCCGTCCTCGCGAAGCTTCGCGAAGTCGACGGCGAGTCCGGTGGCGAAGGCGATGGGCGTGATCGCCGCCATGTGCGCGTGCCGGCCGTTGCACGCGCCCACGACGTGGAGCAGCTGCTCGCGCATCGAGGCCTCGGCATGCGGCGCCGACGCGACGAACGCGCTCGCTTGCGCCGAGAGCATCGCCCGGCGGACGGCGTCGGGCAGGACCTTGTGCGGGCGCTCGCCCGGGTGGTTCGTGGAGTGGCTGCGCAGCTGATCGAGCCGGAGCGCCGAGACCTCGGCGCCGGCGTCGCGCGCGGCGGCCTCGAGCGCGGCGAGCATCGGCTGGGACTCCGCGTCGCCCACGGCCACGAACCGCTCCCCCGCCACGAGCTGGAGACCGGTGCGGACGAGGCTCATCGCGGCGCGTGCGAGGTCTTCTTCGGCGATCTGCCTCATGCCTGGATCCCCGTAGCTTACCAGCGAAGCCAGCCGGCATGCGTGGCCGCGACGAGGAGGGCCGCCACGAGGGCCACCTCCAGCAACAACCGCACGGATTTCTTGAGGATGCGATAGCCCACGACCAGGAGGAGGGCGGCCACGAGCAGGGCCGGGACCCCGGTGTGGGCCGCGAGCCAGCGGACGGCGAACCGGGCCGCGCCCTCCATCGCCTTCCAGGGAAACGCCGCGAGCCAGTTCAAGGCCGGCGATGGTCGCCCACCGCACCACGCGCGGACCAACTTTCGTCTGATAGAGTGCGCGCCCATGAAGCTCGAAGACCTCAAGATCATCATCACCGGCGGCGCTCAGGGTATGGGCCGCCACTTTGCGCTCCGGCTCGCCGAGGCGGGCGCGCAGGTCGCGATCGGCGACGTCAACGAGGTCGGCCTCGCGGAGACGCTCGAGGCCGGCAAGACGGCGGGCGGCAAGGGGAAGATCCACGCGCGTCGCCTGAACGTGGCGGACGAGGCGGACGTCGCGGCCTACGTCGCCTGGGCACACGACGCGATGGGCGGGCTCAACGGCCTCGTCAACAACGCCGGCATCCTGCGCGACGGCCTCCTCGTGAAGAAGGATCGCGAGACCGGCGTTGTGAAGACGCTCACGAAGGAGCAGTGGGACGCGGTCATCGGCGTCAACCTCACCGGCGCCACGCTCATCACGCGCGATACGGTCGCGAAGATGGTGGAGACGAACCAGCGACCCGGCGTCATCGTCAACATCTCGAGCATCGCGCGCCACGGCAACCGTGGGCAGTCCAACTACACCGCGGCGAAGGCCGCGCTCGCGGCGAACACCGTCACCTGGTCGAAGGAGTTCGCCTCGTTCGGCATCCGCGTCGGTGCGGTCGCCCCCGGGATGATCGAGACGCCCATGACGCACGGGATGAACCAGAAGGCCCGCGACGGGCTCGTGGCCGCCATCCCGGTCGGCCGGATCGGGCTCCCCGAGGACATCTGGCTGGGCGTGAAGTTCGTCCTCGAGTGCGACTACTTCAACGGCCGCTGCATCGACGTCGACGGCGGTCTCTCGATGTGAGGCCACCCGCATCTGCGGCGCTTTGACGCGACGCGTTAGCTCGCACGACCTGTCAACCAACAAAGCGCTGCCCTGGGTAACCGGCGCGTTCCGCGTGTTTCCGCAAAAATCCCTTGCGGGACCGGGACTTGTCCGTCAAAAGAGAGAGTGCGGCGACGTGACGGTCGTGTGAACTTTCGATGGCGATTGCAGATCTAACAGAAGAGGCATTCGTCGCTCACGAGGCGGCGAACGAAGGAGCCGGGCGCGTGCGCGTCGCCGTCCACGATGCGTCGCGCATCGAGTGGAGCCTCTCGGTCCCGCTGCCGAAGGACGCGGCGCTCGACTACTCGCTTCGCGTCGAGATGCAGATCCCGTCGAACACGTTCGTGCGCCACACGCCGTGGGACCAGATGCAGGCGTTCACGCGGCTCGACGGTCCGGCCGTCGCCGCGCACGGCGACGCCGTTTCGATCGATCAGCTGCGGCGCGGCGCGCTCGCGATGGCGAGCCAGCTCGCGCGCGCGAGCGACGGCTTCAGCCGCCACTGCCGCCTGGCGGGCTCGCTCTTCGCGACCGCCGCGCACAGCGAGCTCGAGGACGCGCTCACCATCTGGATCGAGGCGGCCGTACGGATCTCGCAGGAGGCGCGCGAGCGGCTCACGCGTGCGCCGTCCGACGAGGCCGCGGAGCTGTGTCGCGAGCGGCTCCTCGTCGACGAGTACATCAGCGTGCGCCTCCTCGAGGCGCTCGCGGGCGCGGAGCGCGGGCTCTCGGGCCTCACGCAGTCGAAGTCGCCGAACGCCACGCTCATCCAGCCCGTGGTCGCGCTGGTCGAGGCGCGGCTGGCAGAGGTCCTCTCGGACGAGCTCTCGTACCGCGAGGAACGCGGCTTCCAGAACGCCGACCCGAGCTCGGCGACCGCGCTCGAGCGCTACCTCGAGCGGTCGAGTCGCCTCAAGAAGCACTTCCAGGAGGTGCTCTTCCTCGATCAGGAGACGTTCCAGATCGCGGAGCGCGCGTACCACTGGATCGCGGGCTTCGTCGCCGTCGTCGCCTCGACCTGGGCGTTCGCGTGGCAGATCGCGCTGGCGAACAAGGCGAGCTCCGCGCAGACGTTCAGCACCGGACTGCTGACCCTCGCGCTGATCGCGGGCGTGGTCTACGCCACGAAGGATCGCATCAAGGAGATCGGCCGCAACTGGATGACCACGCGTGTGCATCGCGTGTGGGGCGCGCAGCGCATCACGCGCTACCGCGCGCCGGCGCGCCGCCTGCCGGGGCGTGACGTGGTGGTGACGGCGCGCGAGTCGTTCGACCAGGGCGTGGCGAGCTTGCCCGATCCGCTGAACCCGCAGAGCGGGGCGACGGTGCCGGTCACGATCGTCTCCTACGAGCACAAGGGTACCGTGGTCCCGCACGCCCAGCTGCTCGCCTCGGGCGTGCGCCGCGTGAAGCACGTCTTCCGCTACGACCTCTCGCCGATGTTCGCGCGCCTCGACGACGCGATGAAGCCCGTCCCCGTGCTCGACGAGGGGAGCCGCAAGGTCCGTTTCATCGATGCGCCGCGCTGCTACCGCGTTCCGATCCGCGTGCGCGTCGAGTGCGACGGCCACCTCTTCGAGGAGAGCTCGACGCTCGTGCTCCACAAGCGCGGCCTGGAGCGCCTGGACCGCGCCGAGAGCGATCTCCCGTCGAACCCGTCGCTCGCCGAGATCGGCATCGAGCCCGGCTGAGGGAGAAGCTGACAGCTGACAGTCGGAGCGAGACGAGAAGGGTCGCCGCCGCTGTGAGCCTCGTCCTCGTTCTCGTCTCTCCGACTGTCAGCTGTTAGCTTCTCCCGCCATGGATCGATCGCGCATCTGGCCGGCGTTTCGCGCGGAGAACGTCCTCTTCGAGGACGATGACCTGATCGCCGTGCACAAGCCCGCCGGCGTGCCCAGCCAGAGCGCGGTGCCGGAGCGGCCAGACGATCTCGTCACGCGGCTCCGGATGTTCCTCGCCGCACGCGACGGCGCGAAGGAGCCGTACCTCGGAACACACCAGCGGCTCGACCGCGATACGAGCGGCCTCGTGCTCTTCACGAAGCGGCCCGAGGTCAACGCCGCGCTCGCGCGGCAGTTCGAGGGACGCACGCTCACGAAGAGCTACCTCGCTGCGGTGAGCGGCTGGAACCCGAAGAGCAGCGTCCTCACGCTCGACGATCACCTCAAGAAGGGCGAGAACGGGCGGATGGAGGTGGTGGCCGCTCGCGGCAAGATGCCCATGCGCGGCCGCCCGCGGCCGGGGGCGCGCGCCTTCGAGCCGCCGCGCAGTGTCGGGCTCGCCGGCTCGCAGCGCGCGGTCACGCACGTCACCGTCCGCACGCAGAAGGACGACCGCGCGCTCCTCGAGCTGCGCCTCGAGACCGGCCGCACGCATCAGGCCCGCGTGCAGCTCCAGAACGCGCGCGCGCCGATCGCCGGGGACGCGATCTACGGCGGGCCGCTCGCTCCGCGCCTCATGCTCCACGCCGCGCGGCTCGAGCTCGAGCACCCGCGGACCGGCAAGCGCCTCGACCTGCGCGATCCCGCGCCGCCCGATATGGCCGACTGGGTCGCGCGCGGCGACCGCGGCGACGAGGTGTACGACGACCCGATGGCGCTCGAGCGCGCCATCGCGCTCGCCGTCGAGCGACGCTGGGGCCTCGGACAGAGCGCCGTGCGCGAGCCCGCCGCCGAGCGCACCACCGCGTTCCGCCTCGTCAACGAGGAGGGCGATGCGCTCCCCGGCCTCGCCGTCGACGTGTACGGCGAGCATCTCGTCGCGCAGCTCTACGTGGGCGGCGTATGGGAGGACGTGACGCGCCGCGAGCGCGTGCTCGATCGCCTCCATGCGCTGGGCTTCGACGGCGTCTACCTCAAGCTGCGGCCGAAGCAGGCGAACGTGCTCGTCGACACGCGCCGCGACGACGTCGCCCCCGCGCTCCCGGTGCGTGGCGAGCCTGCGCCGGCCGACCTCGAGATCCGCGAGGAGGGCGTGCCCTACCGCGTGCGCCTCGGCGACGGACTGTCCACGGGCATCTTCCTCGACCAACGGGCCAATCGGCGCCTCGTGCGCGAGCTCGCGCGCGGGGCCCGCGTGCTCAACCTCTTCTCGTACACCTGCGCGTTCAGCGTGGTCGCCGGTCTCGGCGGCGCGGTGCGCACGGTGAGCGTCGACGCTTCGGTCACGGCGCTCGAATGGGGACGCACGAACTTCGAGAGCGCCGGGATCACGCTCGCGAAGGGCCCCGACGCCGTGCACACGTTCGTCGCCGAGGACGTGTTCGCGTGGCTCGCGCGCGCCGCGACCAAGAACGAGCGCTTCGACCTCGTGATCGTCGATCCCCCGAGCTACTCGTCCACGAAGAAGCGCCGCTTCGTCGCCGAGAGCGACTACGGCGACCTCGTGGCGATGTTGGCGAAGGTCCTCGCTCCGCAGGGCAAGGTGGTTGCATGTTGCAACCATCGCGGCCTGTCGCGGAGCAAGCTGCGGCGGTTCGTGGCGCAGGGCATGAAGGGGGGCGGCGGAGCCGAGCTCTCGCAGCTCAAGGATCTGCCGGATGCCCCGGATTTCCCGCCGCCGCTCGGCCGCGAGCCCCACATGAAGAGCGTCCTCGCCAGCCTGCTCTGACCTCAGCCTTGATTCTCGGCCCCCTTGTGCGACGGTAGGCCATGACTTCGAATACCTCCTTCCTTGTCCTCTCGATCCTCCTCTGCGCGTGCGGTGGCAGCGCCAGCAACAGCAGCAGTGGCGGCGGCACCAGCAGCGGCGGCACCACGCAAGCGCCGGGACCGGTCGATCCGGTCCGCCTCCCCAACGGGCAGGTCGTCGCGAACGTCCTCTGCGGCGACGACTCCGCGGTCAGCGCTTCCGGTACCTGGGACGCGCTGGTGAGCGGTAGCAGAGGCAGCGAAGGCTCCGCCGTCATCACCGTCGACGGCAGCAACTTCGTCGTCGCCACCAAGGAGTCCACGCTCGCGTTCTCGGTGAACGGCGCCGCGATGACGCTCACCTGGAAGGACGGCACCAAGGCACCCGCCACGGTGGGCGTCACGCGCGCCGCGAGCGCCATCGACCTCGGCGTCATCCCGCTCGCGATGGGCGGCCAGTGGACGTTCGCGGGCAACACCGCCAACGACAGCTGCACGGCGTCGTTCACGGGCAGCGGCTTCAACGCCAGCTGCGCCAAGGCCAGCATGCCAGTCGGCACGATGGATGGCGCCCTCTCCGGCATCCGGCAGCAGGAAAAGAGCTCGATCTTCGGCGCGCTCGGCGGCGTGTGGCATCTCACTGCCGAGGGCGGCTCGGGCTCGATCGACGTCACGATCAGCGGCAACGTCCTCACCGCGGTCGAGAACCGCGCGAGATCCACGAGCTCGCCCGACTGGTTCACGATGAAGCTTTGCAACGCGGCGGCCAGCGGCAAGACCGCCGACGGCGTCGAGATCGCCGCGACCCGGCGCTGAGCGCGTGACCCGCAATCGGGCGGCGGCGCTGGGTGGAGCGGTCATCGCCGCGGCCTTGCTGGGAGCCCTCGGGCTGCGGAGCCGGAGGGTCGCCGCGCCCGAGAGCCCGGTGCTCGTCGTGCGCGCCCGGGCGGGCGGCGCGCGCGCGCCGCTGCGCCCCGATGCCGACGAGCGCGCCATGACGCTCGCCGCGGCCGCGATGGCGCCGGCCGACCGCCAGCACGTCCTCGAGCTGATCGACTTTGCGACCGCTCGCCTCGAGGCGCAGCTGTCGCCGCTCGGCACCGACTTCGACGAAGGCGATCCCGTCGAGCAGCTGAGGAAATCGCTCCAGCCGTACCTTGCGCTCTTCACCGCGGCGCGCGAGCTCGATCGCACCGCATGGACGTCCGATGACCTCGCGGTGCGAGTCGCGATGAGCTGCGCCGATGCGCACGTCGCTGCCGACGAGACGTGCGCGCCGCTGCGCGATCCTCCCGGCGCGCCGCCGCCGAGTTCG